>CAJYQC010000533.1 GCA_913776885.1 uncultured Variovorax sp. | reverse complement strand
GGCCTATGTTTGAGAACATCGCCCCCATCCTCCCCGAGCTCTGGGTCGCCACCGGCCAGACCTTCCTGATGCTGGCCATCGGCCTGTCGGCGGCCGTGCTGATCGGCGGTCCGCTGGGCATCCTGCTGTTCCTGCTGGGCCCGGGCCAGTCGCTGGAGAACAAGCCGGCCTTCCTGGTGCTCAACTGGCTGGTGAACACGGTGCGCTCGTTCCCCTTCATCATCCTGCTGGTGGCGCTGGTGCCGTTCACGCGGGTGATCGCGGGCACCTCGATCGGGCCGCTGGCGGCCGCGGTGCCGCTGTCGTTCGCGGCCATTCCCTACCTGGCGCGGCTGGTCGACCAGTGCCTGCGCGAAGTGCCGCGCGGCGTGATCGAGGCGGCACACGCCATGGGCGCGACCGAGCTGCAGATCGTCTGGCGCGTGCTGCTGGTGGAGGCCCGCTCGGGCCTGGTGCTGGCGCTGACCGTGCTGGCCGTGAGCTTCCTTTCCTATTCGGCCGTGGCCGGCGTGGTGGGCGGCGGCGGCATCGGCGACCTGGCCATCCGCTACGGCTACTACCGTTTCCAGACCGACGTGATGGTGCTCACCGTGGCGCTGCTCGTGGTGCTGGTGCAGATCCTGCAATTCGCCGGCAACGCCACGGCACGCAGGCTCGACAAGCGTTGATTTTTCTTTCTTCCTCTCTCGTTTTCCCAATCTCATGAAGACCGTTTTCCTGCGCCGTTCCGTTCTCGCCCTGTCGCTGGCAGCCCTTTCGCTGGGCGGCCTCTCGCTGCAGGCCTATGCGCAAGACCCCGCCAAGAAGAACCTGGTGATCGGCGGCACCGCCGGCTCCAACGCCGACCAGCTCAAGCAGGGCATCGTGCCCATCCTCGAGAAGAAGGGCTACAAGGTGAAGCTGGTCGAGTTCAACGACTACGTGCAGCCCAACCTCGCGCTGGCCCAGGGTTCGCTCGACGCCAACTTCTTCCAGCATCAGGTCTACCTGAAGAAGTTCGCGGCCGACCAGAAGCTCGACCTTGCCGAACTGGTGCAGGGCCCGATCGCGCCGATGGGCGTGTACTCGACCAAGCGCAAGACGCTGGCCGACGTGAAGGAAGGCGATCGCGTGACGCTGCCGAACGACCCGAGCAACCTGGCCCGCGCGCTGGTGCTGCTGGAGCAGAACAAGCTGCTGACGCTCAAGAGCGGCATCGACCCGCTGCGCGCCACCGAGAAGGACGTGGCCGAGAACCCGAAGAAGCTGAAGTTCATTCCGCTCGAAGCCGCCCAGCTGCCGCGCTCGCTCGGCGACACCGAATACGCCATCGTCAACGGCAACTTCGCGATCTCCTCGGGCCTGAAGCTCACCGAAGCCGTGGTGCTCGAGAAGACGCCCGACTACTACCTGAATGTGGTCGCCGTGAAGACCGCCGACAAGAACACCCAGTGGGCCAAGGACATCGCCGATGCCTACCGCTCGAAGGAGTTCAAGGCGGTGGTCGACAGCAAGTTCCAGGGCTACGCCAAGCCCAGCTTCCTGCAGTAATCCTCCTTTCAAGAAAGGCGCCCCATGCCCGTTCTGGCCGTATTCGATGCTCAGGGAAGCTGGCGCGACACGCATGTGTGCGACGGCTGGATCGCCGAACACCTGGCCGGGCAGGGCGTGAGCTGGGGGCGCGGCAAGAAGAAGGGACAGCGCGTGCTTGATAGCGCGGGGCTCTTCTATCTGCCGACCGACGACGGCTATATCGGGCTGCTGCTCGAGGCCGGCGAGTGGGCTCACATTCCAGCAGGCAAGGCGCACTTCTTCGATGCGGGTGAAGCCGAATCGCTCGAAGGATTGCCGGCGTCGCTGCCGTTGTTCGAAGCCTTCGTCGAGAAAGTGCTCTCGTTGACCGGGAACGACGCGGACGACGAGTAAGAACTGGCGTTCTTGTTTCGGGGCGCATGCCCAGGCCGCCGGGTGCTCCCCTCCGCGAATGTCCCCCGCGGCTGCGCCGCTCCTCCTCTATTTCGCTGCGGGGAGCACCCGACGCCCTGTGCACATGGGTGCTGTGTTTGTTACGGCCGCATGAGCGCTGCGTCTATCGATCACGACGACGGGGTGCCTTGCGCAGGGAAAAAAAGGGGGAGGCCGCAGGCCGGAGGACATTCGCGGAGCAAGGTACCCCGTCGGCGTGATCGTTCCCCGAACTACAGCCTGCTTCAGGCCGCCCGCCGCTGTGCCGCCCGCCCGCCGGGCCGTGCCAGGCCAAGGTGATCGCGCAGCGTGCGCCCCTCGTATTCCGTGCGGAAGATTCCGCGCTTCTGCAGGATAGGCACCACCCCCTCGACGAAATCCTGCAGCCCGTGCGGCAGCGCATCCGGCATCAGGTTGAAACCGTCGGCAGCCCCGGCCCTGAACCAGCGCTCGATGTCGTCCGCGATCTGCTCCGGCGTGCCCACGATCACGCGGTGCCCGCCGCCGCCCGCGAGTTCGCGGATCAGCTGGCGCACCGTGTAGCCGTGCGTGCGGCCGGCCGCGACCACCGCGTTGAAGAAGGTGTGGTTGCCGTTGCCATTGGCGGGCAGCGGCAGGTTGTCGGGCAGGCGCTCGTCGAGCTTCAGGCGCTCGGGCGTGACGCCCAGCGTGCCGGCGACGCGCGTGAGGCTGTAATCCCACGGGATCAGGTCGACCAGCTCGTCGCGTCGGCGGATCGCTTCGGCCTCGGTGGCGCCGACGATGGTGGTCAGGCCCGCGAGCACCTTCACCGCGTCGGGGCCGCGGCCCAGTTCGGCGGCGCGGGTCTTGAGCGCTCGTGCGTAGGCCAGCGATTCCTCGAAGGACTGCGAGGCGGAGAACACCGCCTCCGCATGGCGCGACGCCAGCTCGCGCCCGTCTGCCGAGGCTCCGGCCTGCACCAGCACCGGGTGCCCCTGCGGCGAGCGCGGCAGGTTCAGCGGCCCCTGTACCGCGAAGTGCTCACCGCGATGCGCGATGGCGTGCACCTTGGCCGTGTCGATGAAGCTGCCGCCGGCCTTGTCGCCGACGAAAGCGTCGTCCTCCCAGCTGTCCCACAGCGCCTTCACGATGTCGGTGAACTCCGAGGCGCGCGCGTAGCGCTTCGCATGGTCGGGCACCGCGTCGAGGCCGAAGTTGCGCGCCGAGGGCAGGTCGGCCGTGGTCACCACGTTCCAGCCCGCGCGGCCGCCGCTGACGTGGTCGAGCGTGGCGAAGCGGCGGGCGATGTTGTAGGGCTCGTTGTAGCTGGTCGAGGCAGTGGCGATCAGCCCGATGTGCGTGGTGGCCGCCGCCACGCAGGCCAGCAGCACCGTGGGCTCCAGCGCGGTGATCGGGCGGAAGTGGATCTGGTCGACGATGGCCGCGTTGTCCGCGAGGAACACCGCGTCGAGCTTGCCCGCCTCGGCGATCTGCGCGGTGCGGATGTAGTGCTGGACGTCGGCGAAGGCCCGTGGGTCGCTTTCGGGCAGGCGCCACGCCGAGGGCACGAAGCCTGAATGGAGGATGTTGACGTTGAGGTGCAGCTGCCGCGGCGCCGTCCTGTTGTTCGAAAGGCTCATTGGGAGAAGTAGTCGGGCAGCCGGTAGCCGGCCAATGCCGGGTTGGCCCTGAAGAAGCGCTGGAACTCCGCCGACTGGTAGGCCGCCGCGATGTCCTGCGCGAACTTCGCGTTCTCGTTGCTGCGCTTGACGGCGACCACGTTCACGTAGGGCACCGTCAT
>CAJYQC010000532.1 GCA_913776885.1 uncultured Variovorax sp. | reverse complement strand
CGATGCCGAGCACCCAGATCAGGGCGCCCACCACGTTGAACATCGTGAACTTCGCGCGGTTCATCTCGGCCACACCCGCCACGAAGGGCGCGAAGGTGCGGATGAAGGGCATGAAGCGCGCGAGGATGATGGTGATGCCGCCGTAGCGTTCGTAGAAGGCATGGGCCTGGTCGAAGGCCTTGCGGTTGAAGAAGCGCGAGTTCTCCCACTGGAACACCTTCGGCCCGAAGTAGCGGCCGATGGAGTAGTTGCACTGGTCGCCCAGGATGGCCGCTGCGATCAGGATGCCGCAGGCCAGCGGATAGTTCATGAGCCCCGCGCCGCACAGCGCGCCGACGATGAAGAGCAGAGAGTCGCCAGGCAGGAACGGCATCACCACCGCGCCGGTTTCCACGAAGACGATGAGGAACAGCAAGGCATAGACCCAGGGGCCGTAGGCGATGACGAAGGCCTCGAGGTGCTTGTCGACGTGAAGGATGAAGTCGACGAGAAAGCTGATGATTTCCATGGGCGCGGATTATCCTTGCTCGCTTCGGCCGCTCTTTCGAATCACCCCATGCCGCGCCTACGCGCCGGAACCCGCGCTTTTAGAATGGCCCGGTGAGCGCCCTCCCCACCTCCACCGCCCTCTCCCCCGCGCAACGCCGCCCCATCCGCGAACTTCCCGACGAGCTGATCAGCCAGATCGCCGCAGGTGAAGTCGTCGAGCGTCCGGCTTCGGTGGTGCGCGAGCTGCTGGACAACGCGCTGGACGCGGGCGCCCGCCAGATCACGGTGCGGCTGGCCTCGGGCGGCGTGCGGCTGATCTCGGTGGAGGACGACGGCCTGGGCATTCCGCGCGAGGAACTCACGGTGGCCCTGCGCCGCCATGCCACCAGCAAGATCGCCAGCCTCGACGACCTGGAAACGGTCGGCACCATGGGCTTTCGTGGCGAGGCGCTGGCCGCCATCAACGCCATTGCCGAGCTCAGCATTCTTTCGCGCTTCGCGGGCTCCGATTCGGCTTTCGCGCTCGACGGGCGCACCGGCGAGCTGCGGCCTGTGGCCCGCTCCACCGGCACCACGGTCGAGGTGCGCGAGCTGTTCTTCGCGACCCCCGCGCGCCGCAAGTTCCTGAAGACCGATGCCACCGAGCTGGCCCATTGCATCGAGGCGGTGCGCCGCCACGCGCTGGCTCGGCCCGAAGTGGGCTTCTCGGTCTGGCATGACGGCAAGCTCATCGAGCAGTGGCGCGCCGCCAGCACGCGCGAGCAGCGCCTGGCCGATGCGCTGAGCGACGATTTCGTGTCGCAGAGCGTGGCGGTCGAGCGCGAGGCCGGCCCGGTGCGCGTGGTCGGACGCGCCGGCATTCCCGATGCGGCGCGCTCGCGCGGCGATCACCAGTTCTTCTACGTCAACGGGCGCTTCGTGCGCGACAAGGTGCTGTCGCACGCGGTGCGCAGCGCCTATGAAGACGTGCTGCACGGCCAGCGCCAGCCTGTGTATGCGCTTTACCTCGAGATCGATCCGTCGCGCGTCGACGTGAACGTGCATCCGACGAAGATCGAGGTGCGCTTCCGCGACGGGCGCGAGGTGCACCAGGCGGTGCGCCATGCGATCGAGGACGCGCTCGCGGCCCCCCGCGCCGGCGATGCCGTGGCGCCCACTGGCGCGCCGCAGCCCTTCTTCAAGCAGGCGCCGCTGCCGCCGAATGCCGGCTGGGCGCAGCCGGCGATGGACTTCGCGCCGCGCGAGCAGCGAGGCGCGGGCGATTTCGAGGCCATGTGGCCCCAGCGCAGCAGCAACGATCAGGCCCCCCTGCATGCGGCGGAACCTGCCGCTGCGCCGCCCTGGCCCGCAGCGAGCGCGTCCGCTGCGAGCTTCCAGGCGCCGGCCGCGCTGCCCCCTGGCGCGGGCCGCCCCCAGTCCATCGCCAACAACGACGAAGCCTGGCCGCTGGGCCGGGCGCTGGCCCAGCTGCAGGGCGTCTACATCCTGGCCGAGAACAGCCAGGGGCTGGTGATCGTCGACATGCACGCGGCGCACGAGCGCATCGTCTACGAGCGGCTCAAGACGCAGCTCGACGGCGCGGCCATCAGCAGCCAGCCGTTGCTCATTCCGGCCACCTTCGCGGCCACGCCGCAGGAAGTGGCCACGGCCGAGGCCTGCGCCGAGGTGCTGCCGACGCTGGGACTGGAGATCACGCCGTTCTCGGCGCGCACGCTCGCGGTGCGCGCCGTGCCCGGAACACTGGCCGACGGCGATCCGGTGGAACTCGCGCGCAGCGTCCTGGCCGAACTGGGCCAACACGACGCCAGCACCGTGGTGCAGCGCGCCCAGAACGAGCTGCTGTCCACGATGGCCTGCCACGGCGCAGTGCGGGCCAACCGCAAGCTCACCATCGACGAAATGAACGCGTTGTTGCGCCAGATGGAGGCAACGGAGCGCTCGGACCAGTGCAACCACGGCCGCCCGACCTGGCGCCAGCTTTCGATCCGGGAGTTGGATTCGCTGTTCATGCGTGGCCGATAAGCAGCGGAGCGCGACCGATTAGCGGTTTTCGGACCTCCTTAGGTCTTTTTTCTAGGGTTTTCCGCAGTCGGCGAAATCCCAGGCACATCCGTTGCATGTGATCTGTAAAGTGCCAGCGAGCACTGTTTCAGGGAGTTACCTTGGTGCTGTGTCGGCGCATCAAGGTGAAAGCACGTGAACTTTCGAGCCGACTCCGCTGTCCCTCAGACCCATGATGAAACGCTGGACCCTCCTCGCGTCTGTCCTCTCGCTGTGTGCCCTGCTCGCCGCCGGTTGCTCGACGCTCGACGAACAGCAGCGCGAATGGATCTTCCAGCCCAGCGACCGCAGCTGGGGCAACACCGCCGCCATGGCCCAGGGCATGGAGGACGTGTGGATCGACTTCCAGTCCTCCATCACCGGCGAACCCGTCCGCCTGCATGGCCTGTGGCTCGGCGGCGCGCCCGAAACCACCGCCACCCCGGTGCTGCTGTACCTGCATGGCGCCCGTTACAACGTGGCCGGTTCGGCGCCGCGCATCCAGCGCATGCATGAGCTGGGCTTCTCGGTGCTGGCCATCGACTACCGCGGATTCGGGAAGAGCTCCAAGGGCCTGCCTTCTGAGGAAACGGCCCGCGAGGACGCCCGCGCCGCCTGGACCTGGCTGGCCGCGCGCCACCCGAAGCAGCACCGTTACATCTTCGGCCATTCGCTCGGCGGCGCCATCGGCATCGACCTGGCCTCGCACGTGAACGACGAGAGCGGCACCATCGTCGAAAGCACCTTCACCTCCATCGCCGACGTGGTCAGCGGCTTCAAGTGGGGCTGGCTGCCCTTCGGCCCGTTCATCACGCAGCGCTTCGAGGCGATCAAGGCGGTCAAGGACATCGGCGCGCCGCTGCTGGTGGTGCACGGCACTGCCGACAGCCTCATCAACCCGACGCTGGGCCGCAAGCTGTACGACGCGGCCACCGTGCCGAAGATGTTCGTGCTGGTCGAGGGCGGCTCGCACCACAACACCAATTCGGTCGGCGAAGCGCAGTACCGCGCCGCGCTGACCCAGCTCTTCCGCATGAAGCCGGAAAACATGGTCGCGAGCAACGCCGCCGTGCGCCCGACGCCGCGGCTCGCTCCGCCCGCCTCTTCCGCCCCGCTCACTTCGCAGGACGTGAGCGGCAAGCTGCAGCCAACGGTACCTGCCGCGATCTGAGGGCGAGCCCCGGCGGCTTCGCTACAAGGCCCGGCGGGCTGCCGGGCTCGTGCCATTTGCTACGCTCGGCGCACCATGTTCCCCAGTTCCGATGCGGCCACGAAGGCCGCCCCGGCGGCATCGCCCGACGCCGCGCCCTCCTCGACTCCACCGCGCTACGTCGCCCTCGCAGGCCCGACCGCCTCGGGCAAGACGGCTGCCGCCTTGGCGCTCGCGCGCCTGCTGCCGGTGGAGATCGTCTCGGTCGATTCGGCGCTGGTCTATCGCGGCATGGACATTGGCACCGCCAAGCCCACGCCCGCCGAGCAGGCTGCCGTGCCCCACCACCTGATCGACATCCTCGATCCGCGCGAGCGGATCTCAGCGATGAGCCGCGCCGCATCGGCCACGAAGGCGGCGGCGCTGTAGCTCTCGCGCGGATCGAGGATG
>CAJYQC010000531.1 GCA_913776885.1 uncultured Variovorax sp. | reverse complement strand
TGACCGAGCCCAAGGGCGGCTTCCTGCGCAAGAACGACCCGGCCGGCGACCGCTGGTTCTCGCGCGACGTGCAGGCCATCGCCGCCGCGCGCGGGCTGAACGACGTGGCGCCCTATTTCGTCGATGCCGAAGCCGCACCCGCCAGGCCGGGCGCCGCGGGCACCGACGCCCCCACCTGGCCCGCCGGCGGCCTGACGGTCATTGCGTTTCCCAACAGCCACCTCGTCTACGCCCTGACCTGGTATGGCCTGGCACTCATGGTGCTGATCGCGGCCTGGTTCGTGCGGCGCAGCGAAAATGCGGCCCATGCCGACGCCCGCCCCGCCGACCAAGATGCCCGCCGCGACGGCTGAGTCCGCCGCGGTCGCGGGCGAGCTGCAGCCTCCCCGCGCCGGCGTCGCGAGCCTCGACAACGCCATCGGCCACCAGAACATGCAGCAGCTGATCCAGCTGCGCTGGTTCGCGGTGGTCGGACAGGTCGCCACCATCCTGGTGGTGCACTACGGCTTCGAGATCCGGCTGCCACTGGACCACATGCTGCAGGTGCTGGCCTGCCTCGCCCTCTTCAACATGGTGAGCCTGCTGCGCTCGCGCAGCCACCGGCGCGTGACCAACGGCGAGCTGTTCGTCGCGCTGCTGGTCGACGTGGCCACGCTCACCGCGCAGCTCTACCTGAGCGGCGGCGCGACCAACCCTTTCGTGTTCCTCTTCCTGCTGCAGGTGACGCTGGGCGCGGTGCTGCTGAAGGCCTGGTCGACCTGGACCATGGTGGTCATCACCAGCATCTGCTTCGCCGGCCTCGCGCTGTTCTCGCGCCCGCTCGCGCTGCCGCTGGACCACGACCGCGGCCTGTGGAGCCCCTACATCCAGGGCATGCTGGTGTGCTTCGCGCTGAATGCGGCGCTGCTGGTCATCTTCATCACCCGCATCAGCCGCAACCTGCGCGCGCGAGACGCGCGTCTGGCCGACCTGCGGCAGCGCGCCTCGGAGGAAGAGCACATCGTGCGCATGGGCCTGCTGGCCTCGGGCGCGGCGCACGAGCTGGGCACGCCGCTTGCCACGCTCGCGGTGATCCTCGGCGACTGGCGCCGGCTGCCGCACTTCAGCTCCGACCCCGAGCTGCTGACCGAGGTGGCCGAGATGGAACTGCAGATCCAGCGCTGCAAGAGCATCGTGAGCGGCATCCTGCTGTCGGCCGGCGAGGCGCGCGGCGAGTCATCGGAGGAAACGACCGTCAGCACCTTCCTGGACGACCTGGTCGAGGAATGGCGCACCACCCGCCCCGTGGAAGACTTCGAGTACGACAACCGCTTCGGCCGCGACCTGCCCATGGTTTCCGACTCGGCCCTCAAGCAGATGATCTGCAACGTGCTCGACAATGCGCTGGAGGCGTCGCCCCACTGGCTGCGCCTCGAGGCGGCGCACGACGCCGACGCGCTGACGATCACCGTCACCGACGCAGGCCCCGGCTTCCTGCCGGCCATCCTCAAGGAGTTCGGCAAGCCCTACCAGTCGAGCAAGGGCCGCGCTGGCGGCGGGCTGGGGCTGTTCCTGGTGGTGAACGTGGCGCGCACGGTCGGCGGACGCGTCGCGGCGGCCAACCGGCCCGAGGGCGGCGCCGTCGTGAAGATCACGCTGCCGCTCGCGGCCATCGTGCTCGAGGAAGAAGAGACGGAAGTGGACGACGACGCGGACGACGAGGAAGCCCTCGCGGCCGCCGGCAGGACCATCGGAATGGAAGGCAATGAGCGAAACCGGAGCTGAAGCGCAGCGCCAGCTGCTGATCGTCGAGGACGACGGCGCCTTCGCGCGCGCGCTCGGGCGCTCGTTCGAGCGCCGCGGCTATGCGGTGGCGCACGCGAGCAACCTGGCCGAGGTCGAGGCGCTGCTGGCCACCGCCACGCCCGGCTACGCGGTGGTCGACCTCAAGCTCAACGGCGAGGCCTCGGGCCTGGCCTGCGTGCAGATGCTGCACCGGCACAACCCGAAGATGCTGATCGTGGTGCTCACGGGCTTCGCGAGCATCGCCACCGCGGTGGAAGCCATCAAGCTCGGCGCCTGCCACTACCTGGCCAAGCCCTCGAACACCGACGATATCGAGGCCGCCTTCGGCCGCGCCGTCGGCACCACCGAGGTAGAGCTGACCAACCGCTCCACCTCGATCAAGACGCTCGAATGGGAGCGCATCCACGAGACGCTTGCCGAGACCGGCTTCAATATCTCCGAGACCGCGCGCAGGCTCGGCATGCACCGGCGCACGCTGGCTCGCAAGCTGGGCAAGCAGCAGGTCAAGTAGGCAGGCACTCTGGGCTCCCGACCCGACACATTCATTGCGCACGGACAGACGATGACCTTTTCGCCACCCTCTCCCCCGCCCCCGCAACGCAGCAAGACCGCCGTCCTCGCCGCACGCGACCAGACGGCGATGGAAGAGCTCTTCAACGCACTGAGCCACGGCCTGGGCCTTGCGCTGGCCATCGCATCGCTGCCGATCCTGGTCTACAGCGCCGCACAGAAGGGCCAGGCCGCGGCCGTCGTCGGCGCCAGCCTCTTCGCGGGCACAGCCATCGTGCTGTACCTGATCTCCACGCTCTACCACGCGCTGCCCATCGGCCGGGCCAAGGCCTGGTTCAACCGGCTGGACCACGCGGCCATCTACCTGTTCATCGCGGGCAGCTACATGCCCTTCCTGTTCGGCGTGCTGCGCGGTCCGCTGGGCTGGACGCTGTTCGGCGCCATCTGCGCTGCAGCGGCGCTGGGCGTGGGCGCCAAGCTGTTCAACCGGCTGAAGCATCCGCTGTGGTCCACCGGCTTGTACGTGGCGATGGGCTGGATGGCGCTGATGGCCGCCGTGCCGCTGTACGAGCGCATGTCGGCGGCAGGCCTGGGCTGGCTGGTGGCCGGCGGGCTGTTCTATACGGCCGGCGCAGTGGTGTTCCTGTTCGACAACAAAGTGCGCTTCGCCCATTCGGTGTGGCACCTGTTCGTGCTCGCGGGCAGCACCTGCCACTTCTTTGCCGTTCTCTGGCATGCCCATGGGTAACTCCCCAGGCTACGCGCACTTCGTGTCGCTTCGCCAACCCCCTCGCCGGGGGCAGCACCGGCGGCCCGGCAAAGCCGGTTCCGCGGTGCTCCGCGGAAGAGCCTCTATCAATAGTGCGGGGGGAGTTCGTCGCGCGGGTTGCCCGCGGCGGCCTCCTGCCCTGAACTCTGAATCTGTTCTTTAAGCTGCGTGACCTGCAGGATCAGCCGGTCGATCTGCTGCTGCTGGCGGTAGATGGTCATGTTGAGCTGGTCGAGCATGTCTTCGGCGTAGCTCGCCTTGATCTCGAGTTCGGTCACGCGTTCGGCGGTGAGGTCGTGGGACGGGTTTTCCATGCCGCTATTGGACAGGAAGACTGGCGGGCTCTTCGTGACGCACCGCTGCCGGCGCGTGTTCACGCAGCGGCTGGGCGACGCCTTCGAAGCCGCGGCCCGAGAAGGCTTCAGCAGGCCGTCGACTCCAGCGCCACGGCGTGTTCCTTCGCATGCGCATCGCCGCGCAGGAACGCGAAGACCACCAGCGCCGTGATCACCGTCACGCCCGCCAGCACGCACAGCAGCGTGCCGAACGCTGCGCCATAGGCATGCAGCAACGCCGCGCGGTCCATGCCCGGCAGCAGCGCCTGCGCCTGCAGAACGTCTCCGGTGGTGATGCGCTGCGCCGCGCGCGACGCCGCCTCCGCACGCCCCAGCCGTGCAGCCACCAGCGCGGTCAGCCCCGCACCGACCAGCGCCAGCGCGATGCCCTCTCCCGCCACCCGCACCGTGTTGAAGATGCCCGACGCCATGCCCGCGCGCTCGCGAGGCACCACGCTCACGGCGAGCCCGTCCATCAGGCCCCAGGGCAGCCCGATGCCCGCGCCGATCAGCAGCAGCGGCCACACCATCCCGGAGAGCGATGTGCCCGGCGCGCAGCGGCTGAGCCAGAAAAGCGCAACAGCGCACACCAGCAGCCCCACCACCGAGATCGCGCCGGCCGAGAACCGGTGCGCCAGCGACGCCGCCAGCGTCGGCACCACGAGGATCGGCCCCGAGAGCGCGAACATGAAAGCGCCCGCCTCGATGGCGCTGCGCCCTTCGAGCCCGATGAAGCGGATCGGCAGCAGCACCAGCAGCACGACGAAGCCGTAGGCCGGAGCGGCCGCCAGCAGCTGCACGCCGACGAAGCGCGGAAAGCGGAACAGCGACAGGTCGAGCATCGGATGCGCGACGCGCCTTTCGATGGCGACGAAGACGGCGCCCATCGCCGCCGCGCTCACGAGCGCACCGACCACCCACGGGCTGCTCCAGCCGCTGTCGGGCGCCTGCAGCACGCCCAGCGTCAGCAGGCTCAGCGCGGCGGTGAAGCTCAGCGTGCCCGGCACATCGAGCCCCATCGCCTGCGGGTTGCGCGATTCGCGCATCGCCAGCGAAGCGATGCAAAGCGCCGCAAGGCTCACCGCGCCGGGGCTGAGCATCACGGCGTGCCAGCCGAAGCGCTCCGCGAGCCAGCCCGACACGATCGAGCCGCAGGACAGCCCCACGCCGAACGAGGTGCCGATCAGGCTGAAGGCCCGCATGCGCGCCGTGCCGTCGAACACCTGCGCCAGCGCGGCCGTGCCCGCCGCGAAGGCCGCGGCCGAACCCAGCCCCTGCAGCGCGCGCGCCAGGTCGAAGGCCACGATGCCCGGCGCCAGGGTCAGCAGCGAGGCGCTGAGCGCCACCACCGCGAGCCCCAGCAGAAAGACGCGCTTGCGCCCATACGCATCGGCCAGCGCCCCGGCGGCCATCAGCGTGGCGCCGAAGCTCAGCATGAAGGCGTTGGTCACCCAGTTGAGCTGCACCTGGCTGCCGCCCAGCGCATCGCGCACGGCGGGCAGCACTACCGCCGGGCCTGTGAAGCTCAGCGGCATGCCCAGCGCCGCGAGGCAGACGGCGGCCAGGAGCCAGTGCCTGGAGGAAGAAGAAGCGGACATCGGAACGTGCTTTCGCTGGAGGTGAAAAGGAAGGAACGAAGATAGAAAGGAATCAATGCGCTGGGAATCGCCTCATTGCTCCACACACTCCCAACCAAAGG
>CAJYQC010000530.1 GCA_913776885.1 uncultured Variovorax sp. | reverse complement strand
CTTTAGCCGCTCGCGCCGGCTCGGCGCGCACATTGACCTTCGCGCTCGACGTGGCCTAACATCGCCGCCGCGGTGCAAGCCGCGCCCGGGCCCGCGGGACGGGTTGAACCCACTTGCCTTCAATTTGCCGATCCATTCGCCTTTTGTGCAGCCGGATTTGCGGGCCGACGGCGTCTGATGCACGGAGGTACACATGAAGCGCATGCCCGCCCGGCCCGACCTGGGCCATCTGAAGAAGCAAGCCAAGGAACTGCTTGCGCTCTACCGAAGCAACGATCCCGCCGCCACCGCGCGCTTTCGCGAAGCCCTTCCCGCTGCTGCCAGCAAGAGCGATTCGGCGATTGCCGCGCTCGGCCTTCGCCTGCACGACGCGCAGTCGTGCGTCGCGCGCGAATACGGATTCCCGTCCTGGGCCGACCTGCAGGGCTTCGTCCTCGCGCGCCGCGCGCATGCGGACGATCCGGCGAAGGCCGTGCTGCAATGGCTGCGCCTCGTCTACGCAGGCGACATCGCCGGGGGCACGAACCGCGCGCGGCCTGCGCTGGCCTTGCGCCTGCTCGAAGAGAGCCCGGGCCTGCCGGGCGATGACCCGATCCTCGCCTGCGCGGTCGGCAACGAAGCCCTGATCCGCCAGGCCATCGAGCGCGACCCCGGCTGGGTGAACCGCGCAGGCGGCCCGCTCGCGCTGCCGCCGCTCGTGGCGCTCACCCATTCCGGCATGCTGCAGATGCCGGACCACAAGGAGCGCCTGCGCCACTGCGCCAAGCTGCTGCTCGACGCAGGCGCGGACCCGAATCAATCGGTGGGCAACCGCTGGCCGCCCGCATCGCTCGACCAGCCCGACGAGGCCGAGCGGCTGTCCGCGCTGTACGGCGCCGCAGGCCAGAACCGCGATGCCGCACTCACCAGGTTGCTGCTGGATGCGGGTGCCGACCCCAACGACGGCGAGTCGCTCTACCACTCCCTCGAAACCCCGGCCTGCACGCGCCTGCTGCTCGAGGCCGGAGCCCGCATCGCGGGAACGAACGCGCTCTATCGCGTGCTCGACCTCGACGACGTCGACACGCTGCGCCTGCTGCTCGCGCATGGCGGCGATGCCAACGAACCGCCCATGGGCCCGCCCACCAGCGACTGGGGCTCCCTGCTGCTGTGGGCCATCCGCCGGCGCAGGTCGCCCGCGCACATCGAGGCTCTGCTCGCAGCAGGCGCCGATCCCAAGGCGACCACGCGCGATGGAACGAGCGCCTACGTCGCTGCGCTGCGCTTCGGCCTCCCTGAAGTGGCCAGCCTCCTGCAGAAAGCCGGCGCCAGCACTGCGCTCCCGGTGGACGAAGCCTTCATCGCCGCCTGCGCGCGGGGCGACGAGGCCGCGGCCCGCGCCATCCAGGCTGCGCACCCCGACATCGTCGGCTCGCTGTCGCAGGCACAGTTGCGCCTGCTGCCCGAACTCGCCGCCCAAGGCCGCGCCGATGCGGTGAAGCTGATGGTCAGGCTCGGCTGGCCCATCGCGACGCGCGGCGGCGACTGGGACGCCTCCGCGCTCAACACGGCCGTGTTCCGCGGCGACGCCGGCCTCGTGCGCTTCCTGCTCGAGCACGGCGCCAGTTGGGAGGAGCGGCACGGCTTCGGCGACAACGCCTGCGGAGGCCTTTCCTGGGCCTCGTGCAATGAGCCGGAGGGCGAAGGCGACTGGCTCGGCTGCGCCGAAGCGCTGGTGGCCCACGGCATGCCCGCCGCGCGACCCGACCCGGAGAGCCCCGAGAGCGTGCTCGTCGGCGGGCGGCGCTATGTGTTCTCGGACGAGGTCACCGATTTCCTGCTCGGCACATCCGCAGTGCGCGGCTGAAGAAAAAAGGCGGGCCCGCGGGCCCGCCCAAAGCCGTCCGTCGGATCGCGAAGAACGCAACCCGGCTGCGACTCACCTCGAACTCAACTCCTGTCGCTGCTCCTGCCTGCCCGTTCGCCTCCTGCGATTGGTACTGCGCGCCAAGCCGTTCCCGGCATGATGCGGCGGGAGACGCCCTTGAATGAACTGCTGCAGATTCTCCCGGGCCTGGCGCGCGCCGCTTGCGCTGAATACCTATATCGATATCTGTCGAGCGTTGGGCCGCACGGCGCCCGGCGCATGGAGCACCCCAGCTCCAGGTTTACTGCGGATCGTCGTCCATGAGCGGTTGAGACTCTCTGGTGAGCGTCTTGGCCAGCAGGCGCAAAGTGCTTGCGCAGGCCGAGGTGGCTTCGGAAAGAACGGCCCCGCGCCTGTAGGCGAGGCCCAGGTCCATCGAGGGCACCGCGCTCGACACCACCGTCCTGCGAATTCGCCCGCCGTCGTGGGACCAGGGGCGAAACACAAGATCGGAAAGAATGGTCACGCCCACGTTCTGCGCGACCAGGCTGCGCACGGCCTCGATCGACTTGGTGCGGAACACGACCTTGGGCCTGAGCTTCATCGCGCCCCAGTAGCGGCCCACGGTGTCCACGTGCTCGTCCATGTCCAGCAGCACGAAGGGCAACTGCGCGATCTCACGCAGCGGCACCGATTTCTGCGCCACCAGCGGATGGTCGAACGAAGTCCACAGGCGGCGCTGCGACTTCAGCAGGTTCTCGCGCCGGATGTCCGATGCGCGGGAGAGGTTCGACACCAGCACCACGGCCAGGTCGAACTCGCCGCTGCGCAGGCCGTCCTCGATCTCGAGCCGGTTGCGCTCGACGGGCTCGAACTCGACCAGCGGCAGCTGCCTGCGCATCACGCCGATGATCTTCGGCAGCATGTATTCGGACACGGTGTCGGTGATGGCGATCTGCACCCGTCCCTCGACGGAAGACACCGAGTTGCGCGTTTCCTCCACCGCCGCCTCCAGCGTGTGCAGCACGTGCTCGGCGTGCCGGAGAAAACCCTCGCCCTGCATCGTGAGCCGCAGTCCCTCCGAGTGGCGCGTGAATAGCTGCACCTTCAGCGTGGACTCCAGGTTCTTGAGCGAAGTGGTCAGCGACGGCTGGCTCACGTAGCAGCGCTGGGCCGCGCGGGACACCTGCCCCGTGTGCGCGGCAGCCACGAAGTGCTGCAGCTGCTTGATGGTTATGGACATAGATTCGTCCTATATCACTCTATTGAAAATAGAGATTATGAATTGTAGACAGTACTTCCTAATATCCGGGCCACGCGCCATGTCAGGCGTGTGACGAGGACACCCACAGTTCCAGCAGCAGCAGGAAGAACCCATGCCATCGACACCACAGACTTCCGCCGAACCCGGCGCCCACACC
>CAJYQC010000529.1 GCA_913776885.1 uncultured Variovorax sp. | reverse complement strand
GCGACCAGCTCGGTCGCCATGTCGGCCAGCTTGAACTGCAGCGCCTGGAAGCTCGCGAGCGGCTTGCCGAACTGCTGGCGCTCGTGCAGATAGCGGCGCGCGGCGTCGAGCGCGCCCTGCGCCGCGCCCACCGAGCAGGTCGCGATGTTGATGCGCCCGCCGTCCAGCCCCTTCATGGCGATGCGGAATCCCTCGCCCTCCTTGCCCAGCAGGTTCTGCGCGGGGATGCGCACGTTGTCGAAACTGATCGTGCGCGTGGGCTGGCTGTTCCAGCCCATCTTGTGCTCCTTCTTGCCATAGCTGATGCCCGGCGCGTCGGCCGGCACCGCGAAGGCCGAGATGCCGCTGGCGCCAGCACCGCCCGTGCGCGCCATCAGCACCAGAACGTCGGTCGAGCCCGCACCCGAGATGAAGGCCTTGCCGCCGTTGATGACGTACTCGGCGCCCTGCAGCTCGGCACGCGTCTTGAGCGAGCCGGCGTCCGATCCGGCTCCCGGTTCGGTCAGGCAGTACGAGGCCAGCTTGCGGCCGCTCGTCAAATCCTCGCCCCACTGCTGCGCCACCTCGTCGGTCGCCCAGGTGCCCAGCATCCAGGTCGCCATGTTGTGGATGGTGATGAAGGCCGTGGTCGACGGGTCGACCGCCGCCATCTCCTCGAACACCAGCGCGGCGTCGAGGCGCGGCAGGCCGAGGCCGCCGATGCGCTCGGGCGCATAGAGCCCGCAGAAGCCCAGCTCGCCGGCCTTGGCGATCGCCTCTTTCGGGAAGATGGCCTCCGCGTCCCACTGCGCGGCATGTGGCGCGAACTCGGCCTGCGCGAAGTCGCGCGCGGTCTGCGCAAAGGCGTTCTGTTCTTCAGACAGTTCGAAGTTCATTGTTCGCGGCCCTTCCAGCGGTCCAGCTCGGCGGTGCGCTTGCGGGTCGATTTCTCCAGGCAGGCGTTGAACACCAGCGGCCAGATGGAGCCGCCTTCGTTGGCCTTCACGGCGCGCTTGCAGGCGGGGTCGCGGCCCTTGAGCCATGCGCGTTGCTCGTTGCGCAGCGCGACGCGCATCTGCGGCGACAGCGTCTTCATCACCTCGCCGTAGCGGATGTTGAGGGTGGCGTCGGCCGCGCGAAAGTCGCGCACCGCGCAGTCGTTCATCTGCTGCTGGTTTCCGTTCGGGTTGCAGTCGAGCGGCTCGTCTTGCGCCGCCGCCTGCGCCCCGCCCGCGAGCAATGCGAGCGCCGCCACCGCGCTCCAGGCCGCGACACGAAACCGGCCGCTCATTTGAGGCTGATGGTGGTGTTGACGCCGTGCGAGACGGTGCTGTCGTCGAACCATCGCGCCGTCACCGTCTTGGTCTGCGTGTAGAACAGCACGACCTGCTTGCCGTACGGGCCCAGGTCGCCGAGCTTCGATGCGCGCGAGCCGGTGAACGAGAACATCGGCACCGGCACCGGGATCGGCACGTTGATGCCCACCTGGCCCACGTCGATGTCTTCCTGGAAGCGGCGAGCCGCCGCGCCCGACTGCGTGAAGATCGCCGTGCCGTTGCCGTTGGGGTTGCTGTTGATCAGCTCGATGGCCTCGTCGATGTTCTCGGCGTCGGCGATGCACAGCACGGGGCCGAATATCTCCTGGTCGTAGATCGTCATGCCGGGCTTCACGCCGGTGAAGATCGTCGGGCCGACGAAGTTGCCCTTCTCGTAGCCGGGCACCGTCGGCTTGCGGCCGTCGAGCACCAGCTTCGCGCCGTCGGCCTCGCCGCGTTCGATGAGGCTGTTCACGCGGTCGAAGGCGGCGCACGAGACCAGCGGGCCCACGTCCACGCCCTTGTCGGTGCCGGCGCCGACCTTCAGCGTCTTCGCCTTCTCGATGAGCTCGGGCACCCAGTTGCGCGCCTCGCCCACCAGCACTGCCACCGACACCGCCATGCAGCGCTGGCCCGCGGCGCCGAAGCTCGCGCCGGCCAGCGCGTTGAGCGTCTGCTCCTTGTTGGCGTCGGGCATCACGATGGCGTGGTTCTTCGCGCCCATCATGCATTGCACGCGCTTGCCGGCCAGCGTGGCGCGGTTGTAGACGTGCGTGCCGACCTTGGTCGAGCCCACGAAGCTGATCGCCTTGATGTCCTTGTGGTCGCAGATGCCATTGACAACCGCCTCGCCGCCATGCACCACGTTCAGCACGCCGGGCGGCACGCCTGCTTCGAGCGCCAGCTCGCACAGGCGCATGGTGACCATCGGGTCCTGCTCGGAAGGCTTGAGCACGAAGGTGTTGCCGGTGACGATGGCCATCGGGAACATCCACAGCGGGATCATGGCGGGGAAGTTGAACGGCGTGATGCCGGCGCACACGCCCAGCGGCTGCAGCAGCGTGTAGGTATCGACGCCGCTGGCCACGTTGTTGGCCAGCTCGCCCAGCTGCAGGTTGCCGATGTTCGACGCATGCTCCACCACTTCGAGGCCGCGGAACACGTCGCCCTCCGCGTCGGGCAGCGTCTTGCCCTGCTCGGCCGTGAGGATCGCGGCGAGCTCGCCCATGTTCTCGCGGATGAGCTGCTGCAGCTTCAGGAAGATGCGCGCGCGGGCGCCGATGGGCGTCTTGCGCCAGGTCTTGAAGGCCTCCTTGGCGGAAGCGACGGCGGCGTCGAGCTCGGCCTGCGTGGCGAAGGGCACGCGCGCCAGCACTTCCTGCGTGGCGGGGTTGACGACGTCGCGCCATTCGGTGGTCTTGGACTCGACCAGCTCGCCGCCGATCAGCAGCTTGACGGTGGCGACCTGGGTCGAGGGCTTGGTGATGGCGTCCATGGGGTTTTGTCTCCTGTGAATCGGGTGAAATCGGCGCCGGGCGAACCGGGTCGGTCACGCATCCTAGCTTTGCAGATTTGCCATGACAATAGACAAAATTGCGCGGCGACTTTGCAAAAATGCAGAGCCTCGCGCCTAACGAGACCTGACGCACGAAAGCACATGGACTGGGACAACCTGCGGTACTTCCTGGAGCTGGCCCGCTCGGGCACGCTGATGAGCGCGGCGCGACGGCTGGAGGTCGACCACACCACGGTGGCGCGCCGGATCCAGGCGCTCGAAAAGGAAGTCGGTGCGCCGCTCTTCTCGCGAGAATCGGGGGGCCACCGGCTCACCGAGGCGGGCCGGCGGCTGCAGCCGCAGGTCGAGGCGATGGAAAGCGCCTTCCTCGCGGTGGAAAGCACCGCGCCGGCCTCGCAGGAAGGCCTCTCGGGCCTGGTGCGCATCGGCGCGACCGAGGGCTTCGGCACGGTGGTGCTGGCACCGCAGCTCGCTTCGTTCGCGGTGCGGCATCCGAAGCTCACCATCGACCTGCTCGCGATGCCGCGGCTGGTGCACCTGTCGCGGCGCGAGGCCGACATCGTGATCTCGCTCGAACGCCCGGCGCGCGGACCGGTGGTGGTCGCCAAGCTCACCGACTACACGCTGCGCCTGTACGCGTCGAAGCAGTACCTGTCAGCGCACAAGCCGATCCGCACGCGCGAGGACCTGCGCGGCCACACCTTCATCAGCTACGTGGACGACCTGCTCTTCAGCAAGGAGCTGCAATACCTCGACGAGCTGCACCGCCCCGACGCCTTCGCGCTGCGCAGCACCAGCGTGCTCGCGCAGCACAGCGCGGTGGCGGCAGGCGCGGGCATTGCGGTGCTGCCGGCCTTTCTCGCCGAGCACGACAGCGCGCTGCGCCCGGTGCTGCCAGGGCAGGCGAATTTCACGCGCACCTTCTGGATGTCGATGCCGGCGGAGACCAAGCACCTCGCGCGCATGCAGGCGGTGTGGAATTTCCTGCGCGAGACGGCGCAGGAGCGGCAGCCGCTGTTGCTGCTGCAGCCGCACCGCGAAGAGAATGACGCGAGCGGCACCTCGCAACGGCCGACCCGGCCGCGCAAGCCATCCCCCTGACAAAGCACAAGCCAGACACGGAGACACGCCCATGCCACGCCACCGCCCCGCCCGACTCGACCACATCGCCGGCATCGGCGTCGACCGCATGGGCGCCATCGCCGACGACGCGAGCGGCCCGCCCTTCCTGCGGCTGGAGAACCTCGACGTCGACATCCCGCCCGACGCCGAAGCCGTCGCGCGCACCGTGCAGGCCGCGTCGTTCGATCCGGACAACAGCTACCTGCCCTTCGTCGGCCAGTCGCGGCTGCGCGACGTGGCGGCGCGGCACGTGTCAGCGCTCTCGGGCGTGGCATACAGCGGCGCGCGCAACTGCGTGATCTCGGCCGGCGGGCTTTCGGGCATCCTCAACGCGCTGCTCGCGACCGTCGAGGTCGGCGACGAGGTGCTGGTGACCGATCCCACCTATGCAGGGCTGCTCAACCGCATCCGCCTCGCGGGCGGCACGCCGAGGTACGTGCCCTTCAACTTCACGCCCGGCGGCGAATGGAAGCTGGACCGCGAGGCGCTGCAGAGGGCAGTCGGCCCGCGCGTGCGCACCATGCTGCTGATGTCGCCCTCGATGCCCTCGGGCGGCTGCTTCGACGAGGAAGACTGGCGAGCGATCGCAAACCTGTGCGTGCAGCATGACCTCACGCTGATTCTCGACTCGGCCATGGAGCGCCTTCTGTACGACGGCCGCAAGGTGATCCACCCCGCCGGCCTGCCCGGCATGGCCGAGCGCACCATCACCGTGGGCTCATCGGCCAAGGAACTGCGCATGATCGGCTGGCGCGTGGGCTGGACCGTGGCGCCCGAAAGCTACATACCCGACCTCGTCGCCGTGTCGCTCGCCAACGTGGTGGTGCCGGTGGGCATCGCGCAGGACGCGGTGGCGACAGCGCTGGAGCAATCGGCACACACGCTCGCGCCCTACGTCGCCGAGCTGGAACGGCGGCGCGACACCGTGCTCGGCGAGCTCAAGGGCCTGCCGGTCGGTGTGCCGGGCGGCGGCTGGTCGCTGCTGCTGCGCACGAGCGATTTCGGCATCGACGGGCAGACGCTGTCGGAGCGCCTGCTCGCGCAGCGCGTCTGCGCCACCGCGATGAAGGGCTGGGGCGAGACGCATGGGGCGCAGTACCTGCGCTTCGTGTTTTCCAACGAGCCGGTGGAGCGGCTGCGCGGGTTGGGAGACAAGGTTCGGGCGGCGCTTCGCGCCTAGCACTCACGAGAAGAGGCGCTTCCAGAAGCTCTGCTTCTCTGCGGGCCTGGCGGCTGCGGCAGGCGCTGCTGCCGCTGTTGCTGCTGCTGCGGGCTCGGCGCTTTCGAGCAGTTCGATCAACCCC
>CAJYQC010000528.1 GCA_913776885.1 uncultured Variovorax sp. | reverse complement strand
CATCCTCGCCGCGCTGGCTGCTCCACTGTCCGGCCGACCTGAAGCCGTACATCATGGCCGACAGCAGCGCCGCGCCGTCGGTCATGGCGGCATCGACCACCTGGCCCTGGCCCGAACCTTTCGCCTCGTGCAGCGCGGCGAGGATGCCGAATGCCAGCAGCATCGCGCCTCCGCCGAAGTCGCCCACGTAGTTCAGCGGCGGCACCGGCGGCTCGCCCGCGCGGCCGATGGCGTGCAGCGCGCCGCTGATGGCGATGTAGTTGATGTCGTGGCCCGCCGCGTGCGCGAGCGGACCGTGCTGGCCCCAGCCGGTCATGCGGCCGTAAACCAGCCGCGGGTTGCGCGCGTGGCATTCGGCGGGGCCGAGGCCCAGGCGCTCCATCACGCCGGGGCGGAAGCCCTCGATGAGCACGTCGGCCCTGGCGATGGCGTCGAGCACCGACTGCGCGGCGCCTTCCGCGCGCAGGTCGACCTGCAGCGTGCTGCGCCCGCGGGCGAGGATGTCGCTCGGCGCGGTGCGCGTGCCGGGGCGCTCGATGCGGATCACCTCTGCGCCCATGTCGGCGAAAAGCATCGCGCAGAACGGGCCGGGGCCGATGCCCGCCATCTCGATCACCCGAAGGCCTTGCAGTGGACCTGCCATGGTCTGTCTCCTGTGTGTGGAGGCATCTTGGCGCCGGCCCCGCGGCGCCGCATCGTCCAAAGCGACGAATGCGACCGGAGCGCGGCGCTACGCCGCAGCCGCTGTGGCGGCGCGCAGCCTCGCCACCCGCCGCAGGTGCCACGAAGGCGGTCCGAACTGGCCCTCGATGAGCGTGGCGCGGCGCACGTAGTGGCCCACTGCCAGCTCTTCGGTCATGCCCATGCCGCCGTGCAGCTGCACCGCCCCCTGCCCGACTGCCCTGCAGGCCTTGGCGGCGGCCACCTTGGCGGACGAGACGGCGCGTGCGCGTTCGCCCGGCGATGCGCCATCGATGGCCTCGCCCACGCTCGCCGTGAGCGCCGCGGCCTGTTCCAGCGCCATGTGCATGTCGGCCAGCCGGTGCTGAAGCACCTGGAAGCTCGCGATCGGCACGCCGAACTGCCTGCGCTGGCGCACGTAGTCGAGCGTGTCGCGCATCAGGCGGCGCATCACGCCGACCGATTCGGCGCACACGGCGAGCGTGGCCTCGTCGAGCGCCCGTTCGATCTGCGGCAGCGCGGCGCCTTCATCGCCCAGCAAGGCGTCGGCCGGCAGGCGCAGGTCGTCGAATGCGATCTCCGCCGCACGGCCGCCATCGCGCGTCGGGTAGGCGCGCAGTCGCAGGCCGGGCACATTCTTCGGAACGACGAAGAGCGAGAGGCCGGCGTCGCCCCGAGCGCTCACGAGCAGGTGGCTGGCCCATGGCGCGGCGTGCACCACGGCCTTGCGTCCGTTCAGGCAGAAGGCGCCGTCGGCCTCGCGCACGGCCTCGGTCCGCACGTCGGCGCGGTCATGCCGGCTCTGCGGCTCGGCGTGCGCGAAGGCGAGCACGGCCTCGCCAGCCACGGCGCGGGCGAGCAGCGCATCGGCCTGCACACCGGGGTTGCGCTGCAGCAGGCCCGCGCCAATGACCATGGTCGACAGGTAGGGCTCTGCAGCGAGCGCACCGCCCAGCGTCTCCATCAGCGCAAGGTGCGCGGTCATGCCGCCGCCGAGGCCGCCCTGCGATTCGGGCAGCGCTGCGCCCAGCAGACCGAGTTCGCCGGCAAGGCCCCGCCAGAAGGGCGGCGGCGCATCGTCGGCGTTTCGCAGCGCGTGTAGGCGCTGCTCGAAGCCGTGGTTGTCGTCGACGTAGCGCGCGAGGCTGTCGCGCAGCATCGCCAGGGTGTCGTCGCGTTCGGTGGTGTCGTTCATGGCGCGGCCCTCAGTTCGCGAGCAGGTGGGCCGCGACGATGTTGCGCTGCACCTCGTTGGAGCCGGCGTAGATCGACGCCGCGCGGTCGTTGAGGTAGGCCGACATCGAGAAGACGGCATCTTCGGGAATGGGCAGTTCGCCTGCCTGCAGGTCGTCGTCCAGCGGAAGGTCGGCGGCGGCGTAGTGAGCAGCGATTTCGACGCCGAGCTCGGTCAGCTGCTGGCGCAGCTCGGAGCCCAGCACCTTGCCCATCGAAGGGCGGATGCCGTGCGGCTCGCCGCGGGCCTGGGCGCGCAGCGATTGGAGCTCGGTGGCCTCGAGCGCGTCGATGGCGCATTCGGCTTCGGCCAGGCGCAGGGCCATGTCGTCGGCCTCCTGCGGATCGCCCGCCAGGAAGGCCGCATCGGCCGCCGCCTGCAGCCGGCGCAGGCGCGCTCGCAGCATCGGCGCCCACGCGCCGCCGCGCTCGTGCTGCAGCAGGTACTTGGCGATGGCCCAGCCCTGGTTCTCCTCGCCGATGAGCCCATCGGCAGGCACGCGCACGTCGTCGAAGAACACCTGGTTGAGCTCGTGGTCGCCCGAGATGCTGATGATCGGCCGGATGGTGATGCCCGGCGCCGGGATGTCGAAGCACAGGAAGCTGATGCCCTGCTGCGGCTTGCCGCCCGAGGCGGTGCGCACCAGGCAGAACATGCGGTTGGCGTACTGGGCGTGGGTGGTCCAGATCTTGGTGCCGTTGATGACGTAGTGGTCTCCATCGGGCACGGCCTTGCACTGAAGCGAGGCCAGGTCGGAGCCCGACTGCGGCTCGGAGTAGCCCTGGCACCAGTAGTCCTCGCCCGAGCGGATGCCGGGCAGCCAGGCGCGCTTCTGCGCCTCGGTGCCGAAAGCGATGATCACCGGCGCGACCATGCCCGGGCCCATCGGCGCGCGCGGCGGTGCGTCGGCGGCCGCCAGTTCGGCCGAGAAGATGTAGTGCTGCATCGGCGACCAGCCGGTGCCGCCGTGCTCCTCCGGCCAGTGCGGCACGCTCCAGCCGCGTCCGGCCAGGATGCGGTGCCAGCGGTTGCCGTGTTCGTGGTCGCTGAAGATGCCGGAGCTGCGCCGTCCGGCGGCGCGAAGCTCGGGCGTCAGCTCGCGCGCGAGGAAGTCTCTGACCTCGTCGCGGAACGAGGCCTCCGCGGTCGTGAGGGCCCAGGCCATGGTGTTCGTCGTCTCCTTCGGGAATGCCCTGGCTGAGTGTGATGCCGTCCGGGCCGGCCGGCATCGTCGGATCGGACGAACGTGGCGGCGCGCCCCATGCATGCACTGCGGAGGCTCACGGATTTCCGTGGAACCTGGTTTGCATGCGGGATAGTCCGATACGGCGGGCCATCGGTTGCTGCTTCAATCGTTTGCGGGGAGCTGTTCCGTGCGGCAGAGAAGAAAGCGCCGCCCTCGAAGGAGCACTGCAGTGAGCACTGTCATTCCCGGCTTTCCGCACAGCAGCGTCGAGCGCCTGTGCGACTACGAGCTGCCGGAACAGCCCGGCGCCACGCCTGCCCTCGATCCACCCGATTCCGACGGCCCCGAGAACCTCGCGCTGGCCTGGTGGCTGTGGATGGACGAGCTGGGCAGGAGCATGCTGAAACACTACGACGCCTGGCGCGAGCAGCTCGACCGGGCGACGAGCACGCCCGGACGCGACAGGAAGAGCTGAGCGCAGCCCTGCTCTCTCTGGCCTTTCAGGCGGCAATGGCTTCGCGCTGCGGCGCAGCCTTGGCCGCCAGGGACATGTGCTTGGCCCAGTCGATGATCTCCAGCGTGCCGTCGGCATGCTCGGCCAGCGCGGTGAGGCTCTCGACCCAGTCGCCGTCGTTGCAGTAGAGGATGCCGTCGATGTCGCGCATCTCGGCATGGTGGATGTGGCCGCAGACCACGCCCTGCGCGCCGCGCTTGCTGGCTTCGCGCGCCACGGCATTCTCGAAGTCGCCCACGTAGCTCACGGCCCGCTTGACCTTGCCCTTGAGGTACTTCGACAGCGACCAGTACGGCAGCCCCATGCGCGCGCGCAGCGAGTTGAGGTGCCGGTTGAGCTTGAGCGTGAATTCGTAGAGCGAGTCGCCCACGTAAGCCAGCCATTTGGCGCACTGGATCACGCCGTCGAACAGGTCGCCGTGGATGATCCAGAGCTTGCGCCCGTCGGCCGTCTCGTGGATCCACTCGTCGGCCACGTCGATGCCGCCGAAGTTGTGGTGCAGGTACTTGCGGGCGAACTCGTCGTGGTTGCCCGGGATGAAGATCACGCGCGTGCCCTTGCGCGCCTTGCGCAGCAGCTTCTGGATCACGTCGTTGTGCGCCTGCGGCCAGTACCAGTGCCGCTTGAGCTGCCAGCCGTCGATGATGTCGCCGACCAGGAACAGCGTCTCGCACTCGGTGCGCTTGAGGAAATCGAGCAGCGCCCGGGCCTGGCAGCCGGGGGTGCCCAGGTGCAGGTCGGAGATCCAGAGGGTGCGGAATTGCAGTGGCGCAAGCCCGCGGTCGTCGTCCGCGGGGTCGAGGGCCCGGGTCGCGGTGTCGCGCCATGCGCGAAGGAAAGCGTCGTCGCGTTGCATGGACGGGCAGGTTCCCACCGCCGGGTGACCATACGATGGCGCCCCCGTGACATCCCGATGACTTGCGGGCCCATGGCAACGCCACAATCGCGCGATGCGACCCGGCCAGATCATCGTCCTAGCGACCCCCGTCTTCTTCCTGCTGATGGGCATCGAGTTCGCGGTCGGCCGCGCACGGGCGCGCCGCGGCACGGGACACGACACCTACCGCCTCGCCGACGCCGTCAACAGCGTCGGACTGGGCATGCTGAGCCAGATCAGCGCGGTACTCACCGGCCTGCTGCGCATCGGCATCTACACGGCCGTGTATTCGGCGGTCTCGCTCTTTCCGCAGGAAGCGGCCAAAGAGTTCTGGACCGCCTGGTACGGCTGGCTGCTGGCGCTGGTCTTCTACGACTTCTGCTACTACTGGCTGCACCGCATGGGCCACGAGTCGGCCGTGCTGTGGGCGGCGCACGTGGTGCACCACCAGAGCCAGCACTACAACCTGTCGACCGCACTGCGCCAGACCTCCAGTGGCGCGCTGCTGGGGTGGATCTTCTACCTGCCGATGGCGGTGGCCGGCGTGCCGCCGCTGGTGTTCGGCGTGGTGGCGCTCGTCGACCTGCTCTACCAGTTCTGGGTGCATACCGAGCAGGTGGGCCGGCTGGGCTGGTTCGACCGCTGGTTCTGCTCGCCGTCGAACCACCGGGTGCACCACGCGGTGAACGACCGCTATCTCGACCGCAACTACGGCGGCGTGCTGATCGTGTGGGACCGCATGTTCGGCACCTTCCGCGAGGAGGACGAGCGCTGCGTCTACGGCACGCGCGGCGGCCTGCGCAGCTGGGACCCACTGTGGGCCAACGCCGAGGTCTACTGGGCGCTCGCGAAGGATTCGTGGCACGCGCGCAGCTGGGCCGACAAGCTGCGTGTCTGGATCAAGCCGCCGGGCTGGCGGCCAGCGGACGTGGCGGCGCGCTTTCCGAAGCCGCCCTTCGACATCGCGAAGGTGACGCGCTACGAGCCGGTGGTGAGCGCGGGCGTGCAGTGGTTCGCGGGCATCCAGTTCCTGCTGCTGGTCGGGTCGGCGGTGGTGTTCCTGTGGTTCTCCGACCTGCTGCCGCTGTCGCACGCGGCCGTGTGGCTGGCCGCGCTGACGGCCATGCTGTGGGCGATCGGCGGCGTGCTTCAGGGGCGGCTTTCCGTCACCGAGGTGCTGCTGATCGAAGCCTGCGCGCTCGCCACCGCCAGCGCGGCACTGGGCATCGGCTGGCTGCACTTGCTCTTCAAGCCGCTGGCCCTGTCGATCGCGATCTTTCTCGCGGGCCGGCGGGCCCGCGCGGCGGGTTCCATCACCGGCTTCGATGGCCTGCTGCTGGCGGGCCTGGTCGCCTCGCTCGGGGGCGACGTGCTGCTGATGGGGCCGGGCGGGATGTTCGTGCCGGGCCTCGTGTGCTTCCTGCTGGCCCATCTGGCCTACATCGCGCTGTTCCGCATCGGCGTCGGCCTGTTCCCGCGCCCCGGGGCGCTGGCGGCCACGCTGCTGGTGGGCGCGGCGATGTACGCCTTCCTCTGGCAGGGCGGGCTGCCGGCGGCGCTGCGGATTCCGGTCGGCGCCTACGTGGTGGTGATCGCCTGCATGGCGGCGCAGGCCATTGGGCGCGCGGCGGTGCTGCGCCGCACCGATCCATCGGCGCCATGGGTGGCGGTGGGCGCCTGCTTCTTCATGCTGAGCGACTCGCTGCTGGCGATCAACAAGTTCGTGGCGCCGCTGCCGCTGGCGCAGCTGTGGGTGCTCGCGACCTACTACGCGGCGCAGGTGCTGATCGTGCGGCACGCCCGGCCGAAGGCCTGACTCTGACTTGCTCCCTCCCCTTCCGGGGGAGGGCTGGGGTGGGGGCAG
>CAJYQC010000527.1 GCA_913776885.1 uncultured Variovorax sp. | reverse complement strand
CGCTGCGTGTAGCCGCCTTCGCCCTCGAGGGGACGACACCGGCGGCCCGGCAAAGCCGGTTCCGCGGTGTTCCCCGAAGGGAGGAAGGCAGGTTCACGCGCTGCATGCGATGCGGGGTTCGTTCTGTTTGGTTGATCTTCAAGCGGCGGCCGGAGCCGACTGCGATGCGGAGGCGGCCAGCGCATGCGGCTCGAGGCCGATGTGCGCGTTGTTGCCGGTGCTCGTGAGCTCGACCTTGCGGTCGTGCAGCTCTGCGAGGGCGCGCTTGTATTCGTTGGGGAACACCTTCACGAACTTCGTGCGCGACACGGCCCAGTTGTCCAGCAGTTCGCGCGCGCGCTTGCTGCCGGTCCAGCGGTGGTGCTCCTCGAGCAGCTTCTTCAGCTGGGCTTCATCGGTCTCGCCGCCGTGCCAGATCTTGCGGTGCACGCTGGCGGTCTGCTCGGCCGAGGTCAGCACCTTTTCCAGCGAGACCATCGACAGGTTGCAGCGCGACGCGAACTGGCCGTCCTCGTCGTAGACGAAGGCGACGCCGCCGCTCATGCCGGCTGCGAAGTTGCGGCCGGTCTTGCCGAGCACCGCCACCGTGCCGCCGGTCATGTACTCGCAGCCGTGGTCGCCCGTGCCCTCGACGACCGCCGTGGCGCCCGACAGGCGCACCGCGAAGCGCTCGCCCGCCACGCCGCAGAGGTAGGCCTCGCCGGTGGTCGCGCCGTACAGCGCGGTGTTGCCGACGATGGTGTTGCGCGCAGCCTCGCCGCGGAAGTCGAGGCTGGGGCGCACCACCACTCGGCCGCCCGAGAGGCCCTTGCCGGTGTAGTCGTTGGCGTCGCCGATCAGGTACAGCGTGATGCCGCGCGCCAGGAAGGCGCCGAACGACTGGCCGCCCGTGCCTTCGAGCTGGATGCGGATCGAGTCGTCGGGCAGGCCCTGCGGATGCACCTTGGTCAACGCGCCCGAGAGCATCGCGCCCACCGAGCGGTTGACGTTGCGCGCCACCTCGATGAACTGCACCTTCTCGCCCTTGTCGATCGCGGGACGCGACTTCTCGATGAGCTTGACGTCGAGCGCCTTGTCGAGGCCGTGGTCCTGGTTCTCGACGTGGAATCGCGGCACGTCGGCCGGCACGTTCGGCAGCGCGAACAGGCGGCTGAAGTCCAGGCCGGCGGCCTTCCAGTGCTCGATGCCCTTGCGCATGTCGAGCAGGTCGGCGCGGCCGATCAGGTCGTCGAACTTGCGGATGCCCAGCTGGGCCATGATCTGGCGCACTTCTTCCGCGACGAAGAAGAAGTAGTTGACGACGTGCTCGGGCTTGCCAGAGAACTTCTTGCGCAGCACCGGGTCTTGCGTGGCCACGCCCACCGGGCAGGTGTTCAGGTGGCACTTGCGCATCATGATGCAGCCCTCGACCACCAGCGGCGCCGTGGCGAAGCCGAACTCGTCGGCGCCCAGCAGCGCGCCGATGGCGACGTCGCGGCCGGTCTTCATCTGGCCGTCGGCCTGCACGCGGATGCGGCTGCGCAGGCGGTTGAGCACCAGCGTCTGCTGCGTCTCGGCCAGGCCGATCTCCCACGGGCTGCCCGCGTGCTTGATCGACGACCAGGGCGAGGCGCCCGTGCCGCCGTCATGGCCGGCGATCACGACGTGGTCGCTCTTGCACTTGGCCACGCCTGCGGCGATGGTGCCCACGCCGATCTCGCTCACCAGCTTCACGCTGATGCTGGCGTGCGGCGCGGTGTTCTTCAGGTCGTGGATGAGCTGCGCGAGGTCTTCGATCGAGTAGATGTCGTGGTGCGGCGGCGGGCTGATGAGGCCCACGCCCGGCACGGCATAGCGCTGCTTGCCGATGTACTCGGTGACCTTGCCGCCCGGCAGCTGGCCGCCTTCGCCCGGCTTGGCGCCCTGCGCCATCTTGATCTGGATCTGGTCGGCGGAGTGCAGGTACTCGGCCGTGACGCCGAAGCGGCCCGACGCGACCTGCTTGATGCGCGAGCGCAGCGAATCGCCTTCCTTCAGCGGCAGGTCGACCTCGACGTTCTCGGCGCCCACGATGCTGCGCAGCGTATCGCCCTGCTTGATCGGGATGCCCTTGAGTTCGTTGCGGTAGCGCGCGGGGTCTTCACCGCCCTCGCCCGTGTTGCTCTTGCCGCCGATGCGGTTCATGGCCACGGCCAGCACCGAATGCGCCTCGGTGCTGATGGAGCCCAGCGACATCGCGCCGGTGGCGAAGCGCTTGACGATCTCGGCCGCGGGCTCGACCTCGTCGACCGGGATGGCCTTGGCCGGGTCGATCCTGAACTCGAACAGGCCGCGCAGCGTGAGGTGGCGGCGGTTCTGGTCGTTGATGAGCTGGGCGTATTCCTTGTACGTGTTCCAGTTGTTGGAGCGCGTGCTGTGCTGCAGCTTGGCGATGGCGTCGGGCGTCCACATGTGCTCCTCACCGCGCGTGCGCCATGCGTATTCGCCGCCGGCGTCGAGCATGTTGGAGAGCACCGGGTCGTCGCCGAAGGCGGCCTTGTGCATGCGGATGGCTTCCTCGGCGATCTCGAACACGCCGATGCCTTC
>CAJYQC010000526.1 GCA_913776885.1 uncultured Variovorax sp. | reverse complement strand
TCGAAACCGTGCGGGTTGGTGCACTGCCAGCGCCAGCTGTCTGCGCACATCTGGTCGAGATCGCGGCGCGCCCGCCAGCCCAGGGTGCGCCACGCGCTGCGCGCATCGGCCCAGTAGGCGGGGGCGTCGCCCGGGCGGCGCGGCCCGATGCGCAGCGCGATGCGCCGGCCGCTCGCGCGTTCGAAGGCCGAGACCACCTCCAGCACCGACGCGCCGTGGCCGGTGCCCAGGTTGCTCATGAGGATGCCGGGGCGCCGCGCGGCGCGCTGCAGCGCAGCCACGTGCCCCTCGGCAACGTCCATCACGTGCACGTAGTCGCGCACGCCGGTGCCGTCGGCCGTGCCGTAGTCGGCGCCGTGCACCACCAGGTACTCGCGCTCGCCGGCCGCGACCTGCGAGATGTAGGGCATCAGGTTGTTGGGCGGGCCGTTGGGCAGTTCGCCGAGCAGGCCGCTCTCGTGCGCGCCCACGGGGTTGAAGTAGCGCAGGCAGGCGATGCCCCAGCGCGGGTCGGCGTGCGAGAGGTCGGCCAGCATGCTCTCCACCATCGACTTGGTGCGTCCGTAGGGGTTGACCGGGCCGTGCGGTGCGGCCTCGGCGATGGGCGAGGGCTGCGAGTCGCCATACACCGTGGCGGAGGACGAGAACACCAGCGTGTGCACCCCCGCTCGGGCCATGGCCCGCGCCAGCGCCAGGCTGCCGGCCAGGTTGACGTCGTAGTAGCCCAGCGGATCGGCCACCGATTCGCCCACAGCCTTCAGCCCCGCAAGGTGCACCACCGCCTGCACGCCGTGCGCCGCGAAGGTGCGGTCCAGCGCGGCCGCATCGCGCACGTCGGCGCGCACCAGAACCGGCTCGACGCCGGTGATCCAGGCCACCCGCTTGAGAGAGCGCGCGTCGCTGTTGACCAGCGTGTCGAGCACCACGGGCTGGTAGCCGGCCTCGATCAGCGCCACGCAGGTGTGGCTGCCGATGAAACCTGCGCCGCCTGTCACGAGGATCCTGGGTGCTGGCATGGTCGTGTTCCTTGGGGCGGCAGGCGTGGCTTCAGGCGGTGGCGCAGGCCCGCAGTTCTTCTGCGAGGCGATGCAGTTCCTCTTCGAAGCGCTGCAGGATCACGTTGCGGTCGAGCTCGGCCTCGGCGAAGCGCCGGCCTATGGCGCCCATCAGCTCGCGCGTGGTGGGCGACATGGACAGCTGCTCGATCGCATCCGCCAGTGCCGCGGCGTCGCCCGGCTCGACCACGACGCCGCGCCCCCACACCGCTTCGCTGAGCGCGGTGCCGGCGTGCGCGGTCACGATCACCGCGCGGCCGCTTGCGAGCATGCCGCCCAGCTTCGAGGGCATGACCAAGTCGGCGGCATCGGCGCGCTGGGGCAGCACATGGATGTCGGCCATGCCCAGCAGCTCGTTGAAGCGTTCGCTGGGCTGCAGGTCGAGGAAGTGCACGTTGGCCAGTTGCGCGCAGGCGCTCATGAGCGACGAGCGGCTAGGCCCGTTGCCGCAGAACACGAAGTGGATGTCGTGCGAGCACACCAGCAGCCGCGCCGCCTCGGCCAGCAGCTCGATGCCCTGCTTGCTGCCGAGGCTGCCGGCATAGAGCACGACCACCGCGTCGGCCGGAATGCCCAGCTCCGCGCGGTAGCCCTGAGGCGGCGCGCCGTTGGCCTGCGCCGGCCGCTCGACCGGCCGGATGGCTTCCACGTCGACCCAGTTCGGGAACAGCACCAGCCGCGATTCGTCCACGCCTTTTTCCATGGCCTTGGCGCGCATCGCGGTGGAGATCGTCGACACCCGGTCGAACCTGCGCATCAGCCAGCGCTCGGCCGCCAGCGCGAAGCGCTTCACGCGCTCGCCGCGCAGCCAGCCCAGGCCGAAGGCGGCGTCCACCTCGTAGTCCTGGATGTGCAGCCACGACCGGGCGCGCAGCAGCTTGGCCAGGCACAGCGCGGCCGGCGCGCAGGACACCGGCGGCTCCACCACGAACACGACATCGGGCCGCCAGAAGACCTGCGCCAGCAGCAGTGGAATGCTCGACAGCGTGAACGACAGCAGGTGCCCGATGCGCCCCAGCGCGCGGGGCTGTTCAGGCACCCAGGTGGGCGCGCGCCAGACCGTGACGCCGTTCCAGACCGACTTGCGGTACTTCCAGGCCGAATGGCCCTCGAACACCGACCACTGCGGAAAGAAGGGCGGCGACGCGATCACCCGCACCTCGTGCCCGCGGGCCTGCAGCCACTCGGCCATCTCCCCCGAGTACTTGCCGATGCCGGCCAGCTCGGGCGCGAAATTCATCGAGTAGACGAGTATCTTCACGGCGCCGCCCTCCGCGACAGCAGGCGCACGATGGGGAAGAAGCCGAAGTGCAGGCGCATGCGCGTCTCGTACAGCGCGAAGTCGCTCAGGCAGGCGATGAAGAACACGTAGTGCGGCCGATCCGGAAAGAGCGCCACCACCGCCGCGTACGAGGCCAGCCGCAGCGCCACCTCCAGCAGCGCCCAGCGGCCGAGCGAGCCCATCGAAGTCTTCAGCGAGAGCACGATCTCGTGGTGGATCGTGTAGGTGCGCAGCAGGAAGTACGGCGCGATGCACAGGAAGATGGTGCGTGCCTCGTCACCCAGCTTCAGAAGCGGCGCAGCGACCGAGATGAGCACCCCCAGCCCCGCGAATAGCGCGCAGCCCAGCAGGAAGGAATGCCGCGCCAGCCGCAGCCTGACGGCCGTGAAATTGCCGGCATTGGTTTCGAGCATGGCGGGCGTCCTGGTGACCAGGAAAGCCTGCACGAACTGCGAGGGCGCCTCGGCCAGCAGGAAGGCGACCTTGAATGCGCCCACGTAGCTCAGCGGCATGAAGTACGCAACGATGAGCAGGTCCGACTTGCGCAGCAGGAACATCAGCAGCGAATACACCGTCGCACCCGCCTGCGAGGCCAGCGCAAGCGCCGCGCGGCCCGCCGGCGGCGCGGCGCCGTTGGCCGGCAGGCCCACCGCCAGGCACACCACCACGA
>CAJYQC010000525.1 GCA_913776885.1 uncultured Variovorax sp. | reverse complement strand
AGCGGTCGGCGTCCATCTGCGCGTCGAAGGCGGTGTCGTCGGCGATGCCGCAGCGCTCGCGCAGCAGCGCGTAGAACTGCGGCTCGATGGCGCCCACGGCCACGTACTTGCCGTCGGCGCCATCGAGCCGCAGTTCTACGCGCTGCTGCGCGAGCGCTGCGGCATCGCCGACGACACCGCCTTCGACGCGCAGATGGACGCCGACCGCTGGCCGCTGCTCAAGCTGCGCATGGCCGACGTGTTCCGCACCCGCACGCGCGACGAGTGGTGCGTGCTGCTCGAAGGCAGCGACGCCTGCTTCGCGCCGGTGCTCGACTGGGACGAGGCGCCGGAGCATCCGCACAACGTGGCGCGCGGCACCTTCGCCAACGTGGGCGGCGTGGTGCAGCCCGCGCCCGCGCCGCGATTCAGCCGCACCGCGCCGACGGTGCCGCAGGCCACTGCCGTCGAAGACGGCCCCGCCGTGCTGCGCCGCTGGGGCGTGGCGGCGGAAGCCATCGCGCCGCTGTGCGGTGCTTGAACAGAGAAAACAAGAACGGAGACAGCCACCCATGTTCCTCACCCAACCCCTGCACAAGGGCCGGCGCGAGAAGCCTAAGGGCACCGCCATCGTCTGCGGCGCCACGCGGCTGGACTTCGCCACCCTCGCCGACCGCGTCGCGCGCCTGGGCGCGGTGCTGAAGCGACTGGGCATGGCGAGCGGCGACCGCGTCGGCATGATGAGCCTCAACTCGCACCGCTTCGTCGAATACTTCTTCGGCACCTGGTGGGGCGGCGGCGTGATCAATCCGGTCAACATCCGCTGGAACCCGAAGGAGGTCGCCTATTCGCTGGACGACTGCGACACCCGCATCCTGCTGGTGGACGACCTGTTCGTGCCGATGGTGCCGGCGCTGCGGCAGCTCTCGGCATCGCTGCGCACCGTGGTCTATTGCGGCGACGGCGCGGTGCCCGAGGGCATGGTGGGCTACGAGGCGCTGCTGGGCGAGGCGCCGCCCATCGAAGACGCGCCGCACGCGCCCGACGAACTCGCCGCCATCATGTACACCGGCGGCACCACCGGCCAGCCCAAGGGCGTGATGCTCACGCACGGCAACCTGTACATCAACGCGCTGAGCACCGTGGCGGCGCTGCCGCGCGATGCGCAGAACGCGGTGGCCCTCGTCGCCGCGCCCATGTTCCACGTGGCCGGCTGCGGCGCCACCATCCAGAACATGCTGCGGCTCACGCCCACGCACGTGCTGCCGATGTTCGACGAGCTGGCGGTGCTGCAGGCGGTGCAGTCCGCGCGCATCACCGAGATGTTCATGGTGCCGACCATGATCAAGCGCGTGATCGAGCATCCGCGCTTCGCGGAGTGCGACCTATCGAGCCTGCGGCTGCTGTTCTACGGCGCGGCGCCCATCGACGCCGCGCTGCTCGACCAGGCGATGCGCGCAATTCCGGGCGCCGCCTTCGCACAGGTCTACGGCATGACGGAGCTGTCGCCCGTGATCACCGCGCTGTCGCCGCACTGCCACCTGCCCGGCCCCGATCGCGAACGGCTGCTGCGCTCCGCCGGCACGCCGGTGCCCATCGCCGAGGTGCGCATCGTCGACGGCGATGACAACGAGCTGCCGCCCGGCCAAGTCGGCGAGATCGTCGCGCGCGGCCCGATGGTCATGAAGGGCTACTGGAACAAGCCCGAGCAGACCGAGGCCGCGCTGCGCGGCGGATGGATGCACACCGGCGACGGCGGCTACATGGACGACGAAGGCTTCGTCTACGTGGTCGACCGCATGAAGGACATGATCGTCAGCGGCGGCGAGAACGTGTATTCGGCCGAGGTCGAGAACGCCATCGCGAAGATGCCGCAGGTGCTGATGTCGGCGGTGATCGGCGTGCCGGACGACAAGTGGGGCGAGCGCGTGCACGCGGTGATCGTGCGGCGCGAGGGCATGGCGCTGGAGGCGGAAGCCGTCATCGCCCACTGCCGAGAGCACATCGCGAACTACAAGTGCCCGCGCAGCGTGGAGTTCCGCGATGCGCTGCCGCTGTCTGCGGCCGGCAAGCTGCAGAAGTTCCAGCTGCGCGAGCCCTTCTGGGCCGGCAGGCAACGGCGCGTGGGCTGAGCCGCGGGATCCGGCAGAAACAAGGAAAGCAAAGGAAGACAAGATGGCCATCGATTTCCGCCGCTCCTGGAGCGACGAAGACCTGGAGCTGTACCGCGACAACGTGGTGCGCTTCATCGAGAGCGAAGTGCTCCCGCACGACGAGGAAGCCCGCAAGCGCGGCCACGTGGGCCACGAGGTGTGGCGCAAGGCCGGCGCGCTCGGCCTTCTGTGCGCCGACATTCCCGAGGAATACGGCGGCGCCGGCGGCGACTTCCGCCACGAGGCCGTGTTCTACGAGGAGATGTCGCGCCGCGCGCTCACCGGCATGGCGACCTCGGTGCACAGCATCGTGGCGCACTACTTCCTCAACCACGGCACGGACGAGCAGAAGCGCCATTACCTGCCGCGCATGGCGCGCGGCGAGCTGGTCGGCGCCATCGCCATGACCGAGCCCGGCGCGGGCTCCGACCTGCAGGGCGTGCGCACCCGCGCCGAGAAGAAGGACGGCGGCTATGTCGTCAACGGCTCCAAGACCTTCATCACCAACGGCTTCCTGGCCGGCGTGGTGCTGGTGGTGTGCAAGACCGACCCCGCGCAGGGCGCCAAGGGCACCTCGATCCTCATCGTCGAGACCGAGGGCTGCAAGGGCTTCCGCGTGGGCCGCGTGCTCGACAAGATCGGCATGAAGGCGCAGGACACCTCCGAGCTTTTCTTCGACGACGTGCGCGTGGGTGCCGACGCGCTGCTCGGCGGCGTGGAGGGGCAGGGCTTCTTCCAGCTCATGAGCGACCTGCCCTATGAGCGCACCATCATCGGCCTGAGCGCGCTGGCCACCATGGAAGGCGCCTACCAGGCCACGCTCGACTACGTGCGCGACCGCAAGGCCTTCGGCAAGCCGGTGGCCGAGTTCCAGAACACGAAGTTCAAGCTGGCCGAGATCGCGACGCAGATCAAGGTGGGCCGCGCCTTCATCGACCGCTGCGTCGAAGACCTGGTGGCCGGCAGGCTCGACACCGCCACCGCCTCCATGGCCAAGCTCTGGGGCTCGGAGGCGCAGGGGCGGGTGATCGACGAGTGCCTGCAGCTGTTCGGCGGCTACGGCTTCATGAACGAATACATGGTGGCGCGCATGTACGCCGATGCGCGCGTGCAGCGCATCTACGGCGGCACCAACGAGATCATGAAGGAGGTGATCGCCCGGGCCCTGTGAGGCCCGGCTCTCCGGGCACGCTCAGGACAGCCGCCTGATCTGCGCCCGCGCGATCTCGCGGTGGGGGTAGGAGGGCGACAGCCCGATGAACTGCGTGTACTTCTCGCGCGCCGCCTCGGGGTTGCCCGCGTCCTCCAGCTCCAGCGCCTCGATCGTGTACTGGGTGAACAGCCGGTTGGCGTCGCTCTCGCGGGAGTTGGCCGCCAGCGACCTGGGCTGCAGCTCGGGCTGCGCGGCGTAGAGCTGCCGCTGCACCTCGATCACTTCGATCAGCGCGCGGCCGATGCGCTGGATGTTCTCGTCCACCGGGGCGAGACCGGTGGCGCGCACTTCGGCCGCGGCGTGGTCCATCAGGTGCGACGCGACGCGCAGCAGCTGGTGCAGTTGCTTGTGATTCATGGGCAGGCCGCTCCGCGCGGCCAGCCGCCTTCCGGGCTCGCGGCGTGCGCGAAGCACGGTCCTTGCAATGGCCTCATCCGTTGTTCCGCCTCGTGCGGGTCGTCGCGCGGACGCCAGCCTCGGCTTTTCCTCTCTGATGTCGTTCTTTTTCCTCGGCCGCCAGCCGCTTCAGCGCGAGCTGGTTCGCGCGCTCGGCAATGGCCATGTTCTTCGCCGCCTCGGCGCCGTACTTCTTCACCGAGAAGGCCTTGCTCACGCTGCCCTTGCCGGCGGTGTAGGTGATGGCCAGCCAGTAGCCCGGGTGGCTGGGGTCGGGCGCCTTGAAATGCACGCCGCTCACCCCGCTGGTGTTGTTGCGCCGGGTGATCTCCGACTTCGAGCGCCTGGGTTCGCGCGGCCCGGCAGGGTGGGCCGACAGCCCCATGCGGATCGCCTCCTCGGCGGGGTGGATGCGCGCCAGCCCCGTCATGCGCTTGAGCTGCTGTGCGCGCTCGCGCACCGCCAGCGCGTGCGCGTCGTCGCCGAGTTGCGCGACGGAGAAGTCGGTGCGCAGGATCTCGTCGGCCGCGATGTAGGTCTTGGCCATCCACGCCCGCACTCGGCCACCCGGCGCGAGGTGGTGGAACACGCCGGTCACGCCGGTGCTGTTGTTGGCGCGGGGCTTTTCGGCGCGCGCGCTGCGCGGCTGCGGCGGCACGCTGCGCACGATGTGGTCGCGCCAGTCCTGCGCGTGCAGCAGCGCCTGTTCGGCGCCGCCGTAGCTGGCCTTGCCGAACAGCCTGTGATGGCGCACGCCGTTGCGGACGATGGAGACTTCGAAACCCCAGGGCCTGGCGTAGATGCCGTACATGGCTGCCGGATTCGGGACACCTTTGGGCATTCTCGACGTGATGCTGCTGCTTGCGTGGTCAGCATCGCCGATGCTGATTCCGATGGGCTCCCTGGCGCGCGCGTCGCCGTCGTTTTTCGGCGCGCATTTTTCGCAGCTATTCTGGCCGAAGCGCCGGCGCGAATCCGCCCGGGAAGCGCAGGCTGCCGGAAAAGTCCGTCCGGCGTTCAGCACCGGACAGGGACGTCCGCCGGCCGCCGCGCGAAGGGCGCCGGGTGCGGACATCCGTGGACTCACCGCGCCGGGCTCGCCTCAGCGGCGGCCATGCGGTGCTGCAGCGAAGAAGCCGGGGAAGGCTGGTCGAGCAGGTAGGAGATCGAGATCGGCGGCGCCTTCGCGGCGGCGCTGCTTTCCTGCTGCATGAAAGCGTGCTTCTGCTCGAGCTGGCGCTGGCGCTCTTCGATGGCCAGCTGCTTCGCCTTGTCGGGGCCGTGCTCCTTGATGGAGAAGGCCTTGCTCACGCTGCCGCGGCCGGCCGTGTAGGTGATGGCGAGCCAGTAGCCCGGGTGCCCCGGGTTCGGCGCCTTGAAGTGCACGCCGCTCACCCCGCTCGAATTGGTGCTGCGCTTGATCTCCGATTTCGAGCGCTTGCGTGCGAGCTGCTCGGCCGTGAAAGATGGCTCGCTGGTGCGGATGGCCTCCTCGGCCGGGTGCAGCCTGGCGAGCCCGTCCATGCGTTCGAGCTGCCGCGCCCGCTCTTCTATCGCCAGCGCCTGCGCCGCCTCGCCCATCGTGTTCACGGGAAAGTCGGTGCGCAGGATCTCGTCCTGCCCGATGTAGGTCTTGGCGACCCAGGCGCGCACCTTGCCGCCCGGCGCGACCTGGCAGAACACGCCCGACACACCCGTGGTGTTGTTGATGCGCAGCTTCTCGGCGCGCGTGCGCCGCGGCACCGGCGGCACGCTGCGCACCACGCCGTCGCGCCACTCCTGCGCCTGGCGCAGCGCCTGGGCGTCGCCGCCGTAGCTGGCGCGGCCGAACTGCTGGAAGTAGCGCTTTCCGTTTCGCACGATCGACACCTCGTAGCCCCAGGTGCGGGGATAGATGCCGTACATGGCTGCGGAGTTGGGGATTCCTTTGGGCATGGTGCTTCGGCTCGAGTCCGCTCTCTGGTTCTTGCATGGCTTTCGCGCCGGGCGCGGGGGGGGGCGGCGCCGGGCGAGGCTTCCCATGCGCCGCGATGCG
>CAJYQC010000524.1 GCA_913776885.1 uncultured Variovorax sp. | reverse complement strand
TCGACGTGCCCGCCTGCGTGATCGTGAAGCACGCCAACCCCTGCGGCGTGGCCATCGGCAAGGATGCGGCCGAGGCCTATTCCAAGGCCTTCAAGACCGATCCGACCTCGGCCTTCGGCGGCATCATCGCCTTCAATCGCCCGGTCGATGGCGCGACCGCGCAGGAGATCGCCAAGCAGTTCGTCGAAGTGCTGATGGCGCCGGGCTACACGCCCGATGCGCTCGAAGTGTTCCAGGCCACCAAGGCCAAGCTCAACGTGCGCGTGCTCGAGATCGCGCTGCCCAAGGGGGGAACCACCGACTGGGACAACGGCCGCAACGCCATGGACGTCAAGCGCGTCGGCTCTGGCCTGCTGATCCAGACGGCCGACAACCACGAGCTCGCCGCCACCGACCTCAAGGTGGTCAGCAAGAAGCAGCCCACGCCGCAGCAATTGCAAGACCTGCTGTTCGCCTGGAAGGTCGCCAAGTACGTGAAGAGCAACGCGATCGTGTTCTGCGCCAACGGCATGACCATGGGCGTGGGTGCAGGCCAGATGAGCCGCCTCGATTCGGCGCGCATCGCCAGCATCAAGGCCGAGCACGCGGGCCTGTCGCTGAAGGACACGGCCGTGGCCAGCGACGCCTTCTTCCCGTTCCGCGACGGCCTCGACGTGGTGGTGGACGCGGGCGCGAGCTGCGTGATCCAGCCGGGCGGCTCGATGCGCGACCAGGAAGTCATCGACGCTGCCGACGAGCGCGGCGTGGTGATGGTGCTGTCGGGAGTTCGCCACTTCCGGCACTGACGATGAAGGCGCAGCCGTCCTGCAGGCAGGGCGGCCTCCGCGAAAAAAGCCGGCAGCGATGCCGGCTTTTTCAATGGGCGGCGAAGCCTGCAGTCGCCGCTACTCGTGCGTGCCGAAGCGGTACTTGAGTTGGAAGGTGACTGCGCCGTAAAGCCGGTTCTTGATCGTCGGCACGTAGGCGATGTTGAGGCCCCAGTTCTTGCCCTCGATGGCGGCCACCGGAAGGATGGCCGGGAACCAGTTGCCGTTGCGGTAGTTGGGATAGCCGTCGAAGCCGCCCACCACCGCGCCGAACTTCACGCCGTAGAACTCGAAGGGCAGCGCATACAGCCCCACGTAGTTCGACTGCCGGCGGTCGCTGTTGCGGAAGGTGCCCGCGGTGACGCGGAAGGTGTCGTTCAGCGGGTACTCGAAGCCCAGGCCCTGGTTGACGTTCTCCAGGCCCTTGCCGCTGTCGAAATGCGCCGAGTAGAAGCCGGGGTTGATCCAGATGTTCTTCGGATCGAAGGACGAGTCCTGCGCCGCTGCGAAGCCGGGAACGAGAAGAGCGATGCTCAGGGCCGGCAGCGTGCGCAGGAAGTTCATGGTGGGCTAGGGTGTGCTGAAGATCTGTCGTGCGGCTTCAATGGTTGCGGCGATGTCCTCGTCGCTGTGTGCCGCGCTCACGAAGCCTGCTTCGTAAAGCGCGGGCGCAATATACACGCCGCGGTCCAGCAGACCATGAAACAACGCATTGAACCTGGCGTTGTCGGTTGTCATCACGGTGGCATAGTTCTGCGGCAGGTCCTTCATCAGGAAGAAGCCGAACATGCCGCCCTCGCTGTCGGCGCTGAAGGGCTGGCCTTCGGCCGCCGCGGCAGCCTTGAGCCCGTCGACGAGCGAGCGCGTCTTCTTGCCGAGCGCTTCGTAGAAGCCAGGCTTCGCGATCTCCTTCAGCGTGGCGAGGCCGCAGGCCGTGGCCACCGGATTGCCCGACAGCGTGCCCGCCTGGTAGACCGGACCCAGCGGCGCGAGCTGCTCCATGATCGCGCGCGGGCCGCCGAAGGCCGCGAGCGGCATGCCGCCGCCGATGACCTTGCCGAGCACCGTGAGGTCGGGCTTGATGCCCAGCACGCCCTGTGCGCCGTGCAGGCCCACGCGAAATCCCGTCATCACCTCGTCGAACACGAGCAGAGCGCCGTGCTGCGTGCACAGTTCGCGGCAGCGGCGCGCGAACTCGGGCGTGGCGCGAACGAAGTTCATGTTGCCCGCGATGGCCTCGATCATCAGGCAGGCGATGTCCTTGCCGTGCAGCGCGAAGGCTTCTTCCAGCTGCTGAAGGTTGTTGTACTCGAGCACGATGGTGTGCTGCACCACCTCGGGCGGCACACCGGCGGAGGTGGGGTTGCCGAAGGTGGCGAGGCCGGAGCCTGCCTTCACGAGCAGCGCGTCGGCGTGGCCGTGATAGCAGCCTTCGAACTTGACGATGCTCTTGCGGCCGGTGGCGCCGCGCGCCAGGCGCAGCGCGCTCATTGCGGCCTCGGTGCCCGAACTCACGAGCCGCACCATCTCCATCGACGGCACCAGCGCGAGGATGGCCTCGGCCAGCTCGACCTCGCGCTCGGTCGGCGCGCCGTACGAAAAGCCTTCGAGCACGGCCTTCTGCACCGCCTCGACCACCGCGGGGTGGCCGTGGCCCAGGATCATCGGGCCCCAGGAGCCGATGTAGTCGATGTAGCGCTTGTCGTTGGCGTCCCAGAAATAGGCGCCCTGCGCGCGCTGCACGAAGCGCGGCGTGCCGCCTACCGCCTTGAAGGCGCGCACGGGCGAGTTCACGCCACCAGGGATCACGGCGCGGGCGCGCTCGAAAAGAATGTCGTTGCGGTCGGTACTTGTCATCGGACTCGGCAGAGGTTTTCGGTGGGGGCCGCCGCGCCCCCGGGCAGGGGGTTGGCGATGCGGCAGGAAGCTCGCTCAGCCTGCGGGAGAGCGTGATTTCAGTGTCGGGTGTCGTGCGGGGGGAGGGCGAAGTCCGGCGGGGCGTCGGGGTCATCATCGCCTTCCTCCTCGGGTTCGGGCTCGGCCCAGAACAGGCGGTCGGGCAGCACGTGGCCCATGCCCGGACGGAAGCCCGCGTCGAGGCAGCGGTCCATGTAGGCCAGGGCTTCGGTGGTGGCGGCCACCAGGTCGGCGCCGCTGGCGAGCAGCGCGGCCAGCGCGGCCGAGAGGGTGTCGCCCGCGCCCGCGAAGACGGCTTCGAGCCGCTCGTACTTCTCGCTGGCGAGCACCGACTGCGGCGAGGCCAGCACGTTGTCGATGAACTGGTCGGGCAGCATCAGTCCGGTGACCAGCGTGTAGGGCACGCCGAACTCGCCGGCAGCCTTGGCGATGTCGCGCGCGCCGGGCGGACGGTCGCCGCTCCAGTCCGGAAGCAGCCAGCGCCACAGCGTGCTGTGGTTTCCAACCAACACCGTCGTCTGCGGCAGGACGAGCTCGCGGAAGGCGTCGAGGTAGGGCTCGATGAGGTTCTCGTCCCACCACGAAAGGTTGGGCATGTAGGCCACCACGGGCACCTCCGGATAGTCGGCGGCAGTCTCCGCGATGGTGCTGAGGGCCTCGGTGGTGCCGGCGAAGCCGACCTTGATCAGCTGGACCTCCACGTCCTCGAGGATGGCGCGCGCCTGCTCGGCGATGGCCTCCTCGTCGAAAGGGAAGTGATCGAAAATCTCGGCCGTGTCGCGGGCGTAGGCGCCCGTGACCACCGGCAGGATGTGTGCGCCTACCGACCCCATGGCCAGGGCGTCGGCGCCCAGGCCGCCCGCGCCGCTCGGGTCGCTGGCGTTGAACACCAGCACGCAGGGCGGATTCAGGTCGTGTTCGGCCGGCGCGCCGGCATCCTGCGAGGGGTCGTTAAGATCGCCCGGTTTGCGGGCGTTGTCTGCTGGAAGTAAGTAGATGGTCATACGCCGTGCGGAATCCTCTGGATGGTGGCATAGGCGCGACGTTTACAGTCTGCCAGAGAGATACGCATAGATACACTCGTTGCATTTAATGAACAAGGACTTTAAGCTCCGATGAACACGAAAACTTGGATGTGCCTGATTTGTGGGTGGATCTATGACGAAGCGGTTGGTGTACCAGAAGACGGTATCGCGGCAGGCACGGCCTGGGCCGACGTTCCGATGAACTGGACCTGTCCTGAGTGCGGAGCGCGCAAGGAAGACTTCGAAATGGTTGAAATCTGACAGCATGGCATAGATAGAGCTACGCGGTCTGCGTCGGTGTTCGGCGCGGCGGGCTTCCAAGTCTCTGAGCAGGAGCGTTTGCAAATGGGCCCGAATGGATCTGGTTACAAAGTGCTCGTCATCGACGACAGCAACACCATCCGGCGCAGTGCCGAGATTTTTCTGAAGCAGGGTGGGCATGAGGTTCTTCTCGCCGAGGACGGTTTCGACGCACTCTCCAAGGTCAACGACCACAAGCCGCACCTGATTTTCTGCGACATCCTGATGCCGCGCCTCGACGGTTATCAGACCTGCGCCATCATCAAGCGCAACGCCCACTTCTCCAACGTCCCGGTCGTCATGCTGTCTTCAAAAGACGGTGTATTCGACAAGGCACGCGGCCGCATGGTCGGATCGCAAGACTACCTGACCAAGCCTTTCACCAAAGACCAGCTGCTGCAGGCCGTGCAGCAGTTCGGCACCGTTCAACAGGAAGCGCAGTAATGCCCATTCGAAAAATCCTCGTCGTCGACGACTCCAAGACGGAACTGGTGTTCCTGTCCGACCTCCTCCAGAAGAACGGCTTCGCCGTCAAGACGGCCGAGAACGCCGACGACGCCATGCGCCGCCTCGAGGAGGAGCACCCCGACCTGATCCTCATGGACGTGGTGATGCCCGGCCAGAACGGCTTCCAGCTCACGCGCGCCATCGCCCGCGACCCGAAGTACGCGGCGATCCCGATCATCCTGTGCACCAGCAAGAACCAGGAGACCGACCGCGTCTGGGGTATGCGCCAGGGCGCGCGCGACTACATCGTGAAGCCGGTCAACGCCGCCGACCTGATGTCCAAGATCAGCGCGCTGAACTGAGCGAAAGCCTGCCCAGTCCATGGCGAATCGCGATGCTCTGAGAGCCTTCCAGTCCCGGCTGGCGAGCCGGCTGCAGGCCGCTCGCACGACGGGCGTGGCCGCCACCTGGCTGGCGGTCGAGGCCGGCGAGGGCAAATACCTCTTTCCGCTGGGACACGCCGGCGAGATCTTTCCCTGGACGCCGCCGCAGCCCGTGCCCTACACGCAGCCGTGGTTCCTGGGCGTTGCCAACCTGCGCGGCGGCCTCTACGGCGTCGTGCAGCTCTCGGCATTCGCCACCGGCGTTCCTGTCGCGCTGGCCGCCACCGAGGCGACGCGCATCCAGTCGCGGCTCGTTGCCTTCAACGAGCTGCTCGAAGTCAACTGCGCATTGCTGGTCGATCGACTGGCGGGGTTGCGGGGGGCGGAGGCCTTCACGGCGTCCGAACCTCCCAGCGCAGACGCACCCGCATGGCACGGACATCAGTTCATCGATGCGGCAGGGGAGCGCTGGCAGGAAGTCAACCTGCAGGCGCTTTCGCAGCAACCCCAGTTTTTGAGCATCGGTGCGTAGCGTCCACGCACGCCGTACCGGAAAAACCACCTGAAGGACCGACCGTGAGCTCGATCGCCGACAAGTTCAAGAAATTACTGCCCGTGACCAACGGCAACGACAAGGCCCGCGTCGATGGCTCAGGTTCGATATCGATCGACGATGTCGACACCGTCCAGGTTCCGGACGAGAAGACCGTGCGCATCGACCGCAAGGCCGGCGCGCCCGACACCAGCTTCGGCGACGTCGACCTGCCCGGCGGCGGCGATGCGGCCAACGAACCCGGCGCCGCGGCTGCCGAGATCGCGCCCGACCTCAGCGGCGGTCGCGCGGGCGCCAATCCGGCCAAGCAGCAGCGGATCCTGGCCATCATGCTGGCGGTCGTGGTGCTGCTGCTGCTGCTGGTCGCCGGCTCCGCGATCCTTCGCGCCGAACGCCTCGCGCAGCAGGTGGCGGCCACCGGCCAGTCGCTGATGCAGTCGCAGCGCCTGGCCAAGTCGATCTCGCAGGCCCTCGTGGGCAGCCCCTCGGCCTTCGTCGAGGTGAAGGACGCCGCCGACGACCTCACGCGCCGCGTGCAGGGCCTGACCAACGGCGACGACTCCCTGCGCCTGGAGCGCGTGGGCAACCAGTACGACGAGGAGATGAACAAGATCAATCCTCTGGTCGCCCGTGCCGATGCCAGCGCCAAGGTCGTGCTGGCGCAGCGCCAGATCCTGACGCAGGTGGGCGCCGCTCTGCGCGACATCAACCAGCAGTCGTCCACGCTGCTCGAGATGACCGAGACCGTCGCCTCGCTGAAGATGCAGCAGAACGCGACGCTGCCCGAGATCTCGGCCGCCGGCCAGCTCGTGATGCTGACGCAGCGCATCGGCAAGTCGACCAACGAGTTCTTCACGGTCGAGGGCGTGAACCCCGACGCCGTGTTCCTGCTGGGCAAGGACCTGAACACCTTCCAGGAAACCACCCGCGGCCTGCTCGACGGCAACGCGCAGCAGCGCTTCCCCGGCTCGAAGGACCCGCAGACGCGCCAGCAGCTCGAAGCCATCCTGAAGACCTACGAGCAGATGCGCACGCAGGCATCGGCCATTCTGGGCAACCTGCAGGGCCTGGTGGCCGCGCGCGAAGCGCAGGCCTCGATCCTGACCGACAGCGAGCCGCTGCGTAAGTCGCTGGGCGACCTGCAGGAAAAGCTGTCCGCCCGAACCGGCCTGGGCGCCGGCACCATCGTGCTGCTGTTCGTGCTGTCGCTCGCCGCCCTGGCACTCGCCGGCGCCATCGGTTTCGTGCAGGTGCGCGAAGGCCGCGAACGCGCCGCGGTCGCCGAACGCGAACGTCTGGCCGCCGAGCAGGCTTCCGAAGAGGCCAGCCGCGTGAACAACGCCAACCAGGCCGCCATTCTTCGCCTGATGAACGAACTGCAGACGGTGGCCGAAGGCGACCTGACGCAGGAAGCGACCGTGACCGAGGACATCACCGGCGCCATCGCCGACTCGGTGAACTACACGGTGGAAGAACTGCGGCTGCTGGTGGGCAACGTGCAGAACACGGCGACCCGCGTGGCGCAGACGACGTCGCAGGTGGAAAGCACCTCGACCGAACTGCTGGCGGCCTCGACCGAACAGCTGCGCGAAATCCGCGAAACCGGCCAGTCGGTGCTGACGATGGCGGAGCGAATCAACGGCGTGTCCACCCAGGCGCAAGAGTCCGCCACCGTGGCGCGCCAGTCGCTGCAGGCTGCTTCCTCGGGCCTGCAGGCCGTGCAGAACGCCATCGGCGGCATGAACTCCATCCGCGACCAGATCCAGGAAACCTCCAAGCGGATCAAGCGCCTGGGCGAATCGTCGCAGGAGATCGGTGAAATCACGGAGCTGATCTCGGACATTACCGAGCAGACGAACGTGCTGGCCCTGAACGCAGCCATCCAGGCCGCGTCCGCCGGTGAAGCCGGCCGAGGCTTCTCGGTGGTGGCGGAAGAAGTCCAGCGACTGGCCGAACGCTCCGCGGACGCCACGCGCCAGATCTCGGCGCTGGTGAAGGCGATTCAGACCGACACGCAGGACGCGGTGGGCGCCATGGAGCGCTCCACGCAGGGTGTGGTCGAGGGGGCCAAGCTGTCCGACAACGCGGGTACCGCGCTGTCCGAGATCGACCGCGTGTCGCGCCGGCTCGCCGACCTGATCGAGCAGATCTCGCAGTCTGCCTCCCGCGAAGCCGATTCGGCCAACGTGGTGGCCGCGAACATCCAGCACATCTTTGCCGTGACGGAACAGACCGGAGAAGGTACGCGCACCACGGCTCAGCAGGTGCGCGAACTCTCGCAGATGGCCGAGGAACTGCGTCGGTCGGTGGCCCGTTTCAAGATTGCTTGATGAAGCTCTCCCCCAGCCTTCGCGCACTTCGTGTCGCTTCGGCAACCCCCTTGCGGGGGCAACACCTGCGGCCCGGCGAAGCCGGTTCCGCGGTGTTTCTTGAAGTGGCCCCCGCGGCCTTGCGCCCATTGAAAAACTGACAGTCAAAAGAAACGGCGAGCACCCAACGTGTCGATTCAAACCTCTGCCACGGCCCCTCACGCCGGCAACGCGCCGGTCACCGAAGACCTCGGGCCGCTGGCCTGGGTGCTGGGAGAGATCCAGAAATCCCTTGACGGTGTAGGCAAGTCGTTGCGGCGCTTCGTGCGCGAAGTGGATGCCGCGTCCGAGCCCGAGGCCGGCCCGCTGCAGATGGCCCGCCAGCAGCTGCACCAGGCCGTCGGCGCGCTCCAGATGGTGGGGCATTCCTCGCCTGCGATGGTGCTCGGCGCCATCGAGTTCGCGGTGCAGGGCTTCATCGCCGAGCCGCAGCGCTGCACCGAGGCCGCGGTGCTCAAGATCGAGCGTGCAGGATTCGCAGTCATCGATTTCCTGGGCGCGCTGCTGGCCGGCAAGCCGGTGTCGTCGGTTGCGCTGTTCCCGCAGTACCGCGACGTGCTGGAGCTGGTCGGCAACGAGCGCGTGCACCCGGCCGACCTCTGGAGCACCGCCTGGCGCTGGGTCGAGATCAAGCCCGCCGTCACGCAGGCCGCCGTCGCCTACGACCCGGCCGTGCGCTCGCGGCTGGACCGCGAGGTGCTCCAGGTCGTCAAGAGCGGCGACACCCAGGCGGCACGCCGCCTTCATGCGCTTTGCCTGGGGCTCGGCCGCGGCGCGCTGCTGCCCCGCGTCTCCAGCTTCTGGACCCTGGCCGCCGGCTTCTTCGAGGCCCTGGCCGCGGGCCTGATCCAGCCCGATGCCTACGTCAAGCGCGCCGCCTCGCGCGTGCTGCTGCAGTACGCCACCCTTGCGCGCGGCGACAGCCTCGTGTCCGACCGGCTCGGCCAGGACCTGCTCTTCTTCTGCGCGCAGGCCGTGCCCGGCGCGGGCGACGACGCCGCCACGCTGCGCACCGTGCGCACCGCCTGGGGCATCTCGGGCGAGCAGCGCGTCGACTACAACGTCGAGCAGTTCGGCCGTTTCGATCCGCTGGTGCTGCAGCAGGCGCGCAAGCGCATCGAGACCGCCAAGGAAATGTGGTCGGCGCTCTCGGGCGGCGACGTGACCCGCACCCGCCAGGTGGCCGACACCTTCGCGCAGCTGGGCGAGTCGCTGCAGAAACTGCATCCGCCGATCGTGCCGATGGTGCAGGCCCTGACCCACGCGGTCGAAGCGTCGGTGCGCTCCGGCCAGGCACCGGGCACCGAGCTCGCGATGGAAGTCGCCACCTCGGTGCTCTACCTGGAGGCCGCCCTCGAAGACCTCGACCCGAGCGACCCCCAGCTCACCGCCCGTACGCTGCAGCTGGCGGGCCGCATCGAGCGCGTGCGCGCCGGCGGCCATTCGGAGCCGCTCGAGCCGTGGATGGAGGACCTCTACCGCCGCGTGAGCGACCGCCAGACCATGGGCACCGTGGTCGACGAGCTGCGCAGCCATCTGAGCGAACTCGAGAAGTCGCTCGACCAGTATTTCCGCCGCCCAGCCGAGAAGGGCCTCCTGCGCACCGTGCCCACGCAGCTGCTGCAGATGCGCGGCGTGTTCTCGGTGCTCGGCCTCGAGCAGGCCGCGCACACCGTGCAGCGCATGCGCGACGACGTCGAGGCGATGCTGCTCAGCACCTCGCCGGCCGAAGAGATGGCCGGCTTCGATGCGCTGGGCAACAACCTCGGCGCGCTGGGCTTCCTGATCGACATGCTGGGCTACCAGCCGGCGCTGGCCAAGCGCCTGTTCGTGTTCGACGCCGACGCCGGCGAACTCAAGCCGCTGATGGGCCGCCAGGGCACCGATGCCGCGGCCGGCGACGCCCCGGCCGCAGGCCAGGCGCCCGCCGCCGAAGCCGTTCTCAGCATCGAGGAAGTCGACGCCCAGATCGCCTCCAAGCTCGCGGCGCTCGCCGCGCCCAAGGCCAGGCCTTCGCCGATCGAGGAATTCAGCAAGAAGGCCGACAGCTGGACCCACAAGATCTCCGGTCCGGCCGCGCTGCCCGACACCGAAGTCACCGAGCTCGAAGAAGACGACCTGCAGAACATCTTCTTAGAGGAGGCCCGCGAGGTCGTGCAGAACGGCCTGGCCGCCATCGAGGAACTCGGCAGCTACCCCGACGACACCGAGGAGCTCACGATCCTGCGGCGTGCCTTCCACACGCTCAAGGGCAGCTCGCGCATGGTCGGCCTCACCGAGTTTGGCGATGCCGCATGGGCGCTCGAGCAGGTGCTCAACACCTGGCTGGCCGACCAGCGCGCCGCCACGCCCGCGCTGCTGGAGGGCACCGAACGCACGATGAAGGACTTCGGCCAGTGGGTCGAAGCCATCGCCGCCGGCTCCGCCCAGGGCTGGCAGTCCGCACCGTTCAGCCGCGTGGCCAACGCGCTGCTGGCCGGCGAGCCGGTGCCTCCGCCGGTGCGCATGGCCGACGCCGAGGCGCTGGCGGTCGCGGCGCGCCACATCGCCGCCGAAGCGCCGATGGAAGCTCCCGCACCGGTGGCTGCGCCGCTGCGGCTGCCCGACCTGCCCGATCTGTCGCTCACCCCGGAAGCCCCGGCGTTCGCGCCTGACCCTTCGCCTGCGCCCGCACCGGCCGCGGCCTTCGAGCTGCCGCCCCTGGAGCCTCTCGACTGGCAGGAGCCCGTCAAGCCCGACGCGCCCGAGGCCGACGACGATTTCGCATCGACCGACTTCCTCGATTTCGACTCGAAGCAGCCGAACGAAGAACCCGCGCCGCTGGTGCTGCCCAGCGGCGAAATGTTCGATTTCCTCGCGCCGCCCGCCGAGACGCCCGCGACCGTCGAACTCAAGCAGGAGCCCGCCGAACCGGCGGCTTTCGCGCCGGAACCCGTTACCGCCACCGTGCCCACCACCGCCGGCCTGCGCGACCTGCAATGGGAGCCCGAGCCGCTGCCCGTGCAGGCCGAAGCGCCCGTCGCGCAGCCGGAACCCGAGCCCGTGCCCGCTGCGGAAGCTGTGGAGGCCGTGGAAGCCCCGCTGCCCGACGAGGCGCCGGCCGCCGTGCCCGAGCCGCTGCTGGCGGTCGAGCCCGAACCCGAACCGCAGCCCGAGCCCGCCCCGGTGGCGCAGGCCGATGAAGTGCTCGTGCCGATCTTCGAGGCGCCAGCGGTTCCCGCCGAGGCGCAGATCCTCGTCGCCGATGCGGTGGAGGCTCCGGTGCCCGAGCCCGTGGCCAGCGCGGCGCCGGCCGAGCGCGTCGAGGCTCCCGCTCCCGCCATCGCGCAGGAAAGCGCCGAGGACCAGGTCAAGGTCATCGGCCCGCTGCGCATCGGCATCCAGCTCTACAACGTCTACCTCAACGAGGCCGACGAGTGGTCGCGCCAGCTCGCCACCGACGTCGGCGAGTGGGCGCTCGAATCGCACGAGCGCCTGTCCGACTCGACCATCGCGCTGGCCCATTCGCTGGCCGGCAGCTCGGCAACCGTAGGCTTCCACAGCGTGTCGGGCATGGCCCGCCTGTTCGAGGCGGCGCTGCAGCACCTGCAGATGCAGGGCAGCGGCACGCGCGAGCAGGGCATGGTGCTGGTGGCCGCGGCCGACGAGCTGCGCCGCCTGCTGCATCAGTTCGCCGTAGGCCTGCTGCGCGACCCGGCCGAAGGCACGCTGCAGGCCCTGCGCGACATCGCCAACTCGCCGATGCCCACCGAAGTGGCCATGCGCGCCGAAGCGCGGCCGCTGCAGCAGGTGGTGGCCAGCGAGCCCGTCGCCGACGTGGCGCTGGACGACTCCGAGGACGCCATCGACCTGGCCGACGCGGTCGACGTCGACCTGTTCCCGATCTTCGAGGAAGAGGCGGCCGAACTGCTGCCCCAGCTCGGCGAGGCGCTGCGCCAGTGGGCGCACCACCCGGACGACAGCGCGCCGCGCGCCTCGGTGCTGCGCACGCTGCACACGCTCAAGGGCAGCGCGCGGCTGGCCGGCGCCATGCGCCTGGGCGAGCGCGCGCACCGCATGGAGTCCGAGATCGAAGTCCTGGGCTCCCAGGGCGCCGAGCGGGCCGACATCGAGAAGCTCTTGGCCCGCCTCGACGTGCTGCAGGCCACCTTCGACGCGCTGCGCGCGGCCGACGATGCGACGCAGGTCGAAATGGCCCAGATCGTGGCCGCTGCCACGTCAGCCGCGCCCGTCAGCGTCGCTTCGCAGGCGCCCGAGGCCGCCGTGCCGGCCAACGACGAGACCGTCGAGCCCGTGGCGAGCCTGGAAGACCAGCCCGCCACCTCCGCGGAGGCAGCCGCCGATCACGAGCCCGCCGCCCAGGCGCCTGGCCACACCGCCCTGCAGCCGCGCCCGGCGCCGGCCGCGCTGGTGGCGCCGCTGCGCCCCGCGAGCGGCCAGGCCGTGCGCATCCGTACCCAGCTGCTCGACCGCCTGGTCGCGCAGACCGGCGAGGTCATCATCACGCGTTCGCGCCTGGAGGCCGAGCTCGGCCAGCTGCGCGGCTCGCTCGCCGATCTCACGGGCAACCTGGACCGCCTGCGCCAGCAGCTGCGCGACATCGAGGTGCAGGCCGAGAGCCAGATGCAGTCGCGCCTCGCGCAGGCCAAGGATTCGCAGCAGAGCTTCGACCCCCTGGAGTTCGACCGCTTCACCCGCGTGCAGGAGCTCACGCGCATGATGGCCGAGTCGGTGAACGACGTGGCTACCGTGCAGCGCACCCTGCAGAAGACGGTGCAGGCGACGGAAGACGACCTCAGCGTGCAGGCGCGCCAGACGCGCGAACTGCAGCGCGGCCTGCTGCGCACGCGAATGGTGGAGTTCGAGGGCATCTCCGACCGCCTCTACCGCGTGGTGCGCCAGGCCTCGAAGGACACCGGCAAGCAGGTGCGCCTGGACATCGTCGGCGGCTCCATCGAAATGGACCGCGGCGTGCTCGACCGGATGACGCCCGCCTTCGAGCACCTGCTGCGCAACTGCGTGGCCCACGGCATCGAGGATGCGGCGGTGCGCGAGAGCGCCGGCAAGGACGCCAGCGGCCTGATCGTCATCGACCTGCACCACGAGGGCAACGACGTGTCGGTGAGCTTCCGCGACGACGGCGCCGGCCTCGACCACCAGCGCATCGCCGAGCGCGCCCGCACGCTGGGCCTGCTGGGCGCCGACCAGGAACTCACGCCCGAGGAGGCCACCGAGCTGATCTTCAAGCCCGGCTTCTCGACCGCGGGGCAGGTCTCCGAGCTCGCCGGCCGCGGCATCGGCATGGACGTGGTGCGTGCGCAGATCGCCGCGCTCGGCGGCCGCATCGAGACGCACAGCACGCCGGGCCAGGGCACCACCTTCAAGCTGGTGCTGCCGCTGACCACCGCGGTGACGCACGTGGTGATGCTGCGTGCGGGCGAGGTGTCGATCGGCGTGCCGTCGAACCTGGTGGAGCTGGTGCAGCGGGTGGGCGCGAGCGACCTCGAAGCAGCCTACCTGCACAACAGCCACCCCTTCGGCAGCGAGCAGGTGCCTTTCTACTGGACCGGTGCGTTGCTGCAGGCCTCCACCCGCAGCGAGCACGGTCCGGCAAAGAACAACACCATCGTGGTCGTGCGAAGCGCGGCGCAGCGCGTGGCGCTGCACGTGGACGAAGTGCTGGGCAACCAGGAAGTCGTGGTGAAGAACCTCGGCCCGCAGCTCGCGCGGCTGCCCGGCCTGGCCGGCATCTCGGTGCTGGCCTCGGGCGCCGTGGCGCTGATCTACAACCCGGTGGCGCTGGCGGCAGTGCACGGGGAACAGGCGCGCGAGAGCCAGGCCGCCGCCGCGGCGATCGCGGCAGCCACGGCCGCCCGCGGCGCGGCCGATCAGGGCGCGCCGCAGGAGCCGTCGCAGGCGCCGGCCCCGGTGGTGCCGCAGATTCCGCTGGTGTTGGTGGTGGACGACTCCATCACCGTGCGCCGCGTCACGCAGCGCCTGCTGCAGCGGGAAGGCTATCGCGTGTCGCTCGCGGCCGACGGCCTGCAGGCGCTGGAGCGGCTGAAGCAGGAGCGCCCGGCGGTGGTGCTGTCGGACATCGAGATGCCGCGCATGGACGGCTTCGACCTGGCCCGCAACATCCGCGCCGACGCGGCCCTGGCCGAGCTGCCGATCATCATGATCACCTCGCGCATCGCCGAGAAGCACCGCGACTACGCGCGCACGCTGGGCGTGAACCACTACCTCGGCAAGCCTTACTCGGAAGAGGAGCTGCTGCGCCTGGTGCGTGCGTACACGAGCGAGCCGGCACTGGCGGTCGCGGCCTGACGCGACCGGTCTGCCGCTCCATCGAAAAAGGGCCCCTGGGGCCCTTTTTCTTTTGCGGTTGCTGCGGCTGCTATTTCTGCAGCGCCTTGGCCCGCGCCACGCCGTAGCGCTGCAGTGTCTTCTCGCGCGCCTCGGCATGGTCGACCACCGGCTTGGGGTAGTTCTCGCCGAGCTTGATGCCGGCGGCCTCCAGTTCCACCGGCGAGGCCAGCCAGGGCGCGTGGATCGCGGTGTTCGACAGCCCCGCGAGCTGCGGCAGGTAGCGGCGGATGAACTTGCCCTCGGGGTCGAAGCGCTCGCTCTGCGTCACCGGGTTGAAGATGCGGAAGTAGGGTTGGGCGTCGCATCCGCTGGAACTGGCCCACTGCCAGCCGCCGTTGTTCGAGGCCAGTTCGAAGTCGTTGAGGTGCAGCGCGAAGTAGGCCTCGCCGCGGCGCCAGTCCAGCCCCAGGTCCTTGCACAGGAAGCTCGCCGCCACCATGCGCAGGCGGTTGTGCATGTAGCCGCTCTGGTTGATCTGCAGCATGGCGGCGTCCACCAGCGGGTAGCCGGTGCGGCCGTTGCACCAGGCGTCGAAGAGCTGGTCGGCGTGCTTGCCGTGGTGCCACTGGATCTTGTCGTACTCGGGGCGGAAGCTCTTCGACTCGCCGCCCTGGTGCACGTGCGGGAAGTGCGCCAGGATCTGGAAGTAGAAATCCCGCCAGATCAGCTCGCTCAGCCAGGTCGCCGCGCCGGGGTTGCCCTGCAGCGAGAGCTGGTGCGACACGCTGGCCAGCTGCCGGATCGACACCGTGCCGAAGCGCAGGTGCACGCCCATGTAGCTGGGGCCGCGCACGGCAGGGAAGTTGCGCGCCTCGTCGTAGCGGTCGATGCGCTCGAAGAAGTCTTCGAAAAGCTTGCCGGCGCCGCTGGTGCCGGTGGGCATCTCCAGCGCCGACAGGTTGCTCTTCTCGAAGCCGATCTCGCGCAGCGACGGCACCGGGTCGCCCCAGCCCTGCGGCGAGGGCGCCAGCGCATCCACATGGTTGCGCACGGGGTACGACTTGAGGAAGAACGAATCCACCTTCGCCAGCCAGGCCCGCTTGTAGGGCGTGAATACCGTGTAGGGCTGGCCGGTCTTGGTCATGACCTCGTCGCGGTCGAAGACGGTGGAATCCTTGTAGGTGTGGAAGGTCACGCCCGCGTTGGCCAGCGCGCCGAAGACCTTGGCGTCGCGCTCCAGCGCGTCGGGCTCGTCGTCGCGGTTGGCGAAGACCGCCTGCACGCCCAGTTCGCGGGCAATGGCGGGAATCTCATGCGCCGCCACCGCGTGCCGCACGATCAGCCCGCCGCCCAGCGAGCGCAGCTCGGCCTCGAGCTCCACCAGCGATTCGCGGATGAACTCCACCCGGCGGTCGACCGTGGGCAGGGCGTCCAGGATCGCCTTGTCGAACACGAACACGCACAGAACCTGCCTGCAGGCCCTGAGCGCACGGTAGAGGGCGGCGTTGTCGTCCACGCGCAGGTCGCGGCGGAACCACATGAGCCCTTTGGGATAGGTCTTGTCGACGGCCAGTAAAATCGGAGGCATATGGCCGCCGATTCTGCCCCGATGAACCTCACGCATCACTTTTTGATAGCGATGCCCGGGCTGGAAGACAAAACTTTCAACCGCAGCGTCGTGTACCTCTGCGAACACAGCGAGCGCGGTGCGCTCGGCCTGGTGATCAACAAGCCCAGCGACATCAACCTCAAGGTGCTCTTCGAAAAGATCGAGCTGCACCTGGCCCGGCCCGAACTGGGCGAAGCCCCCGTCTTCCAGGGCGGCCCGGTGCAGACCGAGCGCGGTTTCGTGCTGCACGAGCCGGTCTTCGCCCAGGCCGAGAAGCCCGAGGAATCCGTCTACGCCTCGACCATGACCATCCCCGGCGGGCTCGAGATGACCACCTCCAAGGACGTGCTGGAGGCCCTGGCCACCGGCGCGGGCCCGCGCAAGGTGCTGGTTTCCCTGGGCTACGCGGCCTGGGGCGAAGGGCAGCTCGAATCCGAGCTGGCAGAGAACAGCTGGCTCACCGTGGGCGCCGACCCGGCCGTGATCTTCGACACGCCGATCGAGCAGCGCTACGACAAGGCGCTGATGCTGCTGGGCCTGGAGGCATGGAAGCTGTCTCCCGACGCCGGACACGCCTGATGAACTTGGCTCGCCCCCAGGCTGCGCGCACTTCGTGTCGCTTCGCCAACCCCCTGCCGGGGGCGGGCCGGCCGCTTCGGGCTGCCGTGCGCGGCGGCCCCCTGTGAACGGACCGGCGATGTCTGACAGCGCCCGGTCCCCAGCGCCTGCCGTTGTTCCCGCCCATTTCCAGAGCTTCCTGGCCTTCGATTTCGGCCTGAAGCGCACGGGCGTGGCCAGCGGCAACCGGCTGCTGCGCACCGCCACACCCCAGCCGACCATCAAGGCCGAGGGCGACGCCCGCTTCGCGCAGGTCGAGGCGCGCATCAAGGAATGGCAGCCCGACGCGCTGGTAATCGGCGTGCCGTACCACCCCGACGGCGCCGCGCACGAGAACACCCGCCGCGCGCAGAAGTTCGCGCGCCAGTTGCGCGGCCGATTCAATCTCCAGGTGTTCGAGGTCGACGAGCGCTACAGCACCACCGAGGCCCTGGCCTCGGGAGCGCGCGATGCCGACGCGGCATCGGCCTGCATCATCCTGGAGCAGTTCCTGAGGAGCCTCCCGGAATGAGGCTCTCCCCCAGGCTTCGCGCACTTCGTGTCGCTTCGCCGACCCCCTCGCCGGGGGCAACACCGGTGGCCCGGCAAAGCCGGTTCCACGGTGTTCCCCGAACGCCCGTTTCCCTTTTCCTTTGCCCTGCCCTGGAGCAATCATCTTGAGTTCTGTCGTTCCTGACGCCGAGGCGTTGTATCTCGACCTGCTGGCCGGCGTGAAGCCGCTGATGCGCCCCGAAACGAAGCTGGTCGGCATCACCTCCGGCGGTGCCTGGCTGGTCGAGCGGCTGCAGAAGGACCTGGGCCTGCCTGGCGCGCCCGGCGTCATCTCCTCGGCCATGCACCGCGACGACTTCGCGCGCCGCGGCCTTTCGGCCAGTGCGCAGACCGCGCTACCCTTCGACGTGAACGGCGCCGACGTGCTGCTGCTCGACGACGTGCTCTATACCGGCCGCACCATCCGCGCGGTGCTCAACGAGCTGTTCGACTTCGGCCGCCCGGCCAGCGTGCGCCTCGCGGTGCTGGTGGACCGCGGCGGCCGCGAGCTGCCGGTGGCGGCCGACTTCGCCGCCGCCACGCTGACGCTGCCCGACACGCAACTGCTCGCCCTCGCACGCGCCAACGACGGCGCCTTCAGCCTCAAGGTGGAGGAGAACAGCTAAATGCTCTACAAGCGAAATCCCCAGCTCAACAAGCACGGCGAGCTGATCCACCTGCTGTCGATCGAGGGCCTGCCCAAGGACATCGTCACGCACATCCTCGACACGGCCGCCAACTTCACCAGCGTGAGCGACCGCGAGGTGAAGAAGGTGCCGCTGCTGCGCGGCAAGAGCGTGTTCAACCTGTTCTTCGAGAACAGCACCCGCACGCGCACCACCTTCGAGATCGCGGCCAAGCGCCTGAGCGCCGACGTCATCAACCTCGACATCGCGCGCTCCTCGGCCACCAAGGGCGAGTCGCTGCTCGACACCATCGCCAACCTGAGCGCCATGGCGGCCGACCTGTTCGTGGTGCGGCACAGCGAGTCGGGGGCGCCCTACCTGATCGCGCAGCACGTCGCGCCGCACGTGCACGTGGTGAATGCCGGGGACGGCCGCCACGCGCACCCGACGCAGGGGCTGCTCGACATGTACACGATCCGCCACTACAAGAAGGATTTCTCGAACCTCACGGTCGCCATCGTCGGCGACGTGCTGCATTCGCGCGTGGCGCGCTCCGACATCCACGCGCTCACCACGCTGGGCTGCGCCGAGGTGCGCGTGGTCGGCCCGAAGACGCTGGTGCCCGGCGACATGGCCGGCATGGGCGTGCGCGTGTGCCACACGCTCGAAGAGGGCATCAAGGACTGCGACGTGGTCATCATGCTGCGCCTGCAGAACGAACGCATGAGCGGCGCGCTGCTGCCCTCGTCGCAGGAGTTCTTCAAGACCTTCGGCCTCACGCAGGAGAAGCTGCAGCTGGCCAAGCCCGACGCCATCGTGATGCACCCCGGCCCCATCAACCGCGGCGTGGAGATCGACTCCGCCGTGGTCGACGGCAAGCAGAGCGTGATCCTTCCGCAGGTCACTTTCGGCATCGCCGTGCGCATGGCGGTGATGAGCATCGTGGCGGGCAACGAGGCATAGAAATGTTGCTCGCCACCAGTCTTCGCGCACTTCGTGTCGCGTCGCCAACCCCCTGCCGGGGGCAACACCGGTGGCCCGGCGAAGCCGGCGCCACGGTGTTTCCCGAAAAGGCCCTGACTGTCAGCGGAAGTACAGACGCATGAACATCCAAATCACCAACGGCCGCGTCGTCGACCCCGCGTCGGGCACCGATGAAAAGGCCGACATCGCCATCGCCGACGGAAAGATCGCCGGCATCGGCAGCAGCATTCCCGCCGGCTTCGAGGCCGGGCGCACCATCGACGCCGCCGGCTGCATCGTCGCGCCGGGCCTCGTCGACCTGGCCGCGCGCCTGCGCGAGCCCGGCTACGAGCACGAAGGCATGCTCGAAAGCGAAATGGCCGCGGCCATCGCAGGCGGCGTGACCAGCCTGGTGTGCCCGCCCGACACCGACCCGGTGCTCGACGAGCCCGGCCTGGTCGAGATGCTCAAGTTCCGCGCCGAGAAGCTGCAGGCCGCGCGCCTGTTCCCGCAGGGCGCGCTCACGCGCGGCCTGGCCGGCGGCGTGCTGACCGAGATGGCCGAACTCACCGAGGCAGGCTGCATCGGCTTCGGCCAGGCCGACGTGCCGCTGGGCGACACGCAGGTGCTGCAGCGCGCGCTGTCGTACGCCAGCACCTTCGGCTACACCGTGTGGCTGCGCCCGCAGGACCGCGACCTCGGCAAGGGCGTGGCCGCCAGCGGCCCGCTCGCCACGCGGCTGGGACTGTCGGGCGTGTCCGTGTCGGCCGAGACCATCGCCATCTTCACCATCGTCGAGCTCATGAAGAGCACCGGCGCGCGCGTGCACCTGTGCCGCATCTCCAGCGCCCGCGGCGTGGAGCTGGTGCGACAGGCGAAGGCGCAGGGGCTGCCCATCACCTGCGACGTGAGCATCAACTCGCTGCATCTGGCCGACACCGACATCGGCTACTTCGACAGCCGCGCCCGCCTGAGCCCGCCGCTGCGTCAGCAGGGCGACCGCGACGCGCTCTCGGCCGCGCTGGCCGACGGCACCATTGACGCGCTGGTGTCCGACCACACGCCGGTGGAGGCCGACGCCAAGACGCTGCCCTTCGCCGAAGCCGAGGCGGGCGCCACCGGCCTCGAACTGCTGCTGCCGCTCGCGCTGCGCTGGGGCGAGCGCAGCGGCGCGGGCATCGCGCGCGCCATCGAGGCGGTCACCGCCGCGCCTGCGCGCCTGCTGGGCGCCGACGCTGCGGCCACCGGCATCGGCCGGCTGCAGCAAGGCGGCGTGGCCGACCTGTGCATCGTCGATCCGGCGCTCGAATGGCAGGTGGAGCCCGGCGCGCTCAGGAGCCAGGGCAAGCACACGCCGTTCGCCGGCTATCCGCTGCAGGGCCGCGCGCGGCACACGCTGGTGGCCGGCCGCATCGTCCACGGCTAGAAATGGCGACCACCCCCGGTCTTCGCGCACTTCGTGTCGCTACGCCAAGCCCCTTGCAGGGGGCGACACCGGCGGCCCGGCCGAGCCGGTTCGGCGGTGTTCCTCGATCACGCATCGACGCGGCGGGGGAGGGGCCCGTTCGATGATCCATTCGCTGAAAGCCTGCTGGCGCCTGTCGCGCGCGGTGGCGCACGCGGCCTCGGGCTGGTGGACCATCCGCTTCACCTTTCCCGGGCTCACGCAGATCGAGCGCAACGCGCGCGTGCAGGCCTGGTCGCGGCGCATGCTGGAGCTCATGGGAATCACGCTGGTGGTGCAGGGCACGCCGCCGCCGGCAGGGCCGGTGCTGCTGATCTGCAACCATCTCTCGTGGCTGGACATCACGACCATCCACGCCGCGCGGCACGTGCGCTTCGTGTCGAAGTCGGACGTGAAGGCCTGGCCGCTGATCGGCACGCTGTCGAACGGCGCGGGCACGCTCTACATCGAGCGCGAACGCCGCCGCGACGCGCTGCGCGTGGTGCACCACATGACCGACGCGCTGCGCAGCGGCGACCTGATCGGCGTGTTCCCCTAGGGCACCACCAGCGACGGCCGCGGCCTGCTGCCCTTCCACGCCAACCTGCTGCAGGCGTCGATCTCGTCGGGCGCGCCGGTGCTGCCGGCCGCGCTGCGCTTCGCCGACGCCGCCACCGGCGAGACCAGCCAGGCGCCGCGCTACATCGGCGACGACAACCTCGTCGTCTCGCTGTGGAACACGCTGCGCGCGCCCCCGCTGCTGGCCATCGTGCGCTTCGGCGAGCCGCAGGACCCGCACGGCCGCGACCGCCGCGAGTGGGCGCAGTCGCTGCATGAAGACGTGCAGCAGCTGCGGCGCGAGACGCATTGACCGGACAGTGACAAAACAAAAAGGCGCTTCGTCGAAGCGCCTTTTTGTTTTGCCGGGAGGCCGGTGACGATCCGCATCAGGCCTGCTCCCCCGTCGACACGAAGCCCAGCCGGCGCGAGATCTCCAGTGCGCAGGCCCTCAGCGGCACCGCAACGCGGCCGTCCCAGTCGCGGTCGAAGGTGGCTTCGGGGCCCATGGCGGTGATGCCCAGCACGAGGTTGTTGGTCGAGTCGAACACCGGCGCGCAGAACGCGTCGATGCCCGGGATCGGCTGGCCCAGCGTGCGCGACATGCCGTGCAGGCGCGTCTCGACCAGCAGCGTCTCGATCTCGGCGCGCGACAGCTCGGCGGTGGCGCCGCGGCCGTCGGCGGGGCGGGTGCGCGCGAGGTCCTCCAGCATCATCTTTTCCACCACCTTGGGCGGCAGGTAGGCCGCGAAGAGCCGGCCGGTCGCGGTGTAGGCCAGCGACATGACGGTGCCGGTGCGCAGGTTCACGTGCAGCGGATGGATCGGCTCCTCCAGCCGCACCACGGTCGGCCCGAAGTTGCCCCAGACCGCCACCGCGATGCTCTGCTCGGTCTCGGAGGCGAGCTGCTCGATGAGGGGCGACGCTTCCTTGATCGGATCGAGCCGCTGCAGCTTGGCCAGCCCCAGCTGCAGCGCCAGCGGACCCAGCTCGTAGCGGCCTGCGCTGTCCTGCACGACGAAGCCGACCTTCAGAAAACTGACCAGATAGGGATGCGCCTTGCCGACCGGAACACCCGCGGCCTTACCCAGGTCGCGCAGCGCCATGGGCGCCACATGGCGGCCGAGCGCCACCAGCAGTTGCGTTCCGATTTCGACCGACTGAATGCCACGTCTTGGCTTTTCCATGGGGCGCCCGGCGTGGGGAGTGAGAGTGGGGGCGAGTATAGCCATCAGGGTTTCTACTGATATTGTCGTGTTCAATCGATGATGACTGAACATCTGATAGTAACGAAGAGGCTTGACCATATCAATATCGCTGCCTAAACTGCGGCGCAACTTTGGTCTTACACAAACACGCGAACAGGCAGAGACATGGAACAGAACACTTTCGAATGCGACGTGCTCGTCGTCGGCAGCGGCGCATCTGGCATGGCCACCGCGGTCACCGCAGCGTCGCAGGGGCTGAAGGTGCTGGTGGTCGAGAAGGAACCGCGCTTTGGCGGCACTACCGCGCGCTCGGGCGGCTGGCTGTGGATTCCGGGCACGCGCCTGGCCACGGAGCAGGGCATCCACGAACCCGAAGGCGCCGCGCTCGAATACATGAAGCACGAGACGACCACGCACTTCGACGCCGCGCGCGTCGGCGCCTTCCTCGAGATGGGCCCCAAGGCCATCGACTTCTTCACCCGCAACACCTGCGTGCAGTTCGACATGCCGGCCGTCTTCCCCGACTACCACGCCGAGGCGCCTGGCGGCCAGCAGGGAGGCCGCTCGATGGTCACGCGCCCGTTCGACGGCCGCGAGCTGGGCAAGCGCATCAAGCAGCTGGCGCCGCCGCTGCCCGAGCTCACCGTGTTCGGGATGATGTTGGGCTCGGGCCCCGAGATCAAACACTTCATGCGGGCCTTCAAGTCGCCGACCTCGTTCTGGTACGTGACCAAGCGGCTGACCCGCCACTTCTTCGACGTGCTGCGCCACGGCCGCGGCATGACGCTGACCAACGGCAACGCGCTGGCCGGCCGCCTGGCCAAGGCCGCGATGGACAAGAACATTCCGGTGTGGCTTTCCTCGCCGGTCAAGAAGCTGGTGGTCGAGTACGACGGCGTCTCCGGCGCGGTGGTGCAGCACGAAGGCCAGAACGTGCGCGTGGTCGCGAAGCGCGGCGTGGTGCTGGCCTGCGGCGGCTTCCCCTATGACGTGGAGCGCCGCAAGCAGCTCTTTCCGCATGCACCCACGGGCCGCGAGCACTACTCGCCATCGCCTTCCACCAACACCGGCGACGGCCTGCGCCTGGCCGAAGCGGTGGGCGGCCGCGTCGACGGCACCATCCCGCATGCCGCGGCATGGGTGCCCGCATCGGTCACCACGCGCCCGGACGGCAGCAAGGGCGTGATGCCGCACTTCATCGACCGCGCCAAGCCCGGCGTGATCGCGGTCACCACCAAGGGCCGCCGCTTCACCAACGAAGGCAACTCGTACCACGACTTCGTGCAGGCGATGGTCAAGGCCTGCGAGGGCGAGCCGGAGGTCACGGCGTGGCTGCTGTGCGACCACAAGGCGCTGCGCGACTACGGCCTGGGCTGCGTCGCGCCCGCGCCGCTGCCCATCGGCCGTCATCTGAAGAGCGGCTACCTCAAGCGCGGCGCCACCGTCGGCGAACTCGCCAAGGAACTCGGCATTGCGCCCGCCACGCTCGAAGCCACCGTGCAGGAATTCAACAAGGGCGCGCGCAACGGCGACGACCCCGCCTTCGGCAAGGGCAGCAAGGCCTACAACCGCTACCAGGGCGACGCCAACATCACGCCGAACCCGTGCGTGGCGCCGCTGGAGAACGGCCCCTACTACGCGATCAAGCTGGTGGTCGGCGACATCGGCACCTTCGCCGGCCTCGTCACCGACGAGAAGACCCGCGTGCTCGACGCCAACCGCCAGCCGATCAAGGGCCTCTACGCGGTGGGCAACGACGCGGCCAGCGTCATGGGCGGCAACTACCCCGGCGCCGGCATCACGCTGGGCCCGGCGCTGACCTTCGGCTACGTCGCCGGTCTGCAGGTAGCGCAGGCCGAAGCCAAGGCCACGGCGCAGCTGAAGGTGGAGCAGCGCGAGGCCGTGCCGGTCAGCCGCACCGCCTGAGCCTCATACATCGACACATATATATAGAGAGAAGGAGACACCGATGGCCTTTCCATCCACAGTCGCACCCCGCCTGCTCGAAGGCCGCCTGGCCTTCATCACCGGCGCGGGCCAGGGCAACGGCCGCGCGCTCGCGCTGGGCCTGGCGCAGGCCGGCGCGCGCGTGGTCGTCACCGACATGAACGACGCCACCGTCGGCGAGACCGCGCAGCTGGTGCGCGACGCGGGCGGCGAGGCATGGTCCTTCGTGCTCGACGTCACCGCGCCCGAGGCCTGCCAGGCGCTGGCCGAGCGCGTGGGCAGGGAGATCGGCAACGTCGACCTGCTGGTCAACAACGCCGGCATCATCATCCGCGAGAACACCAGCAGCCCCAACGCCGCGGCCAACTGGAAGAAGACCATCGACGTGAACGTGCACGGCACCTTCAACACCACGCTGGCCTTCATTCCGGTGCTCAAGCAGACGAAGGGCTCGATCATCAACATCGCCTCCATCGCCGCCTACGCGGGGCAGGGCGCGAGCCTGGGCTACTCGCCGTCGAAGGGCGCGATCAAGATGCTCACGCAGTCGCTCGCACAGGAACTGGCGCCCGCCGGCGTGCGCGTCAATGCGCTGGCCCCCGGCGTGATCGAGACGCCCATGACCGCCGCCACCCGCGAGAACCCGCAGCGCCTCGAATCGTTCATGACGCGCATCCCCATGGGCCGCGTCGGCCAGACCGAAGACCTCGTCGGCCCGGTGATCTTCCTGGCCAGCGACATGTCGCGCTACGTGACCGGCATCGTGCTGCCGGTGGACGGCGGCTTCCTCGCCGTCTGAGCCGCTTTTCCTTTTCTCGCGTTTCTTTCCGCTTTCCCGTCCGTCAACCTCAGGAGACAAAAATGAAAACCTTCCGTCTGTACAAGACGCTGCTCGCCACGGCTGCATTCGCCGCCTTCACGGCCGGCGCTACCGGTGCCATGGCGCAGGACATCAAGGTCGGCTACAACGGCGACCTCTCGGCGTCGCCCTCGGCGCAGAGCGGCCAGGCCGCGGTGCTGGGCATGGAAGCGGCCATCGCCGACATCAACGCCGCTGGCGGCGTGCTCGGCAGGAAGCTGGCGCTGGTCACGCGCGACGACGTGTCGGCGCCGCCCAAGTCGATCCAGAACATGAGCGACCTGATCGACAACGAGAAGGTGGTCGCCGTCTTCGGCCCCACCAACTCGGGCAACGCGATGGCGTGGAAGCACATCGCCAACCAGAAGAAGATCCCGGTGCTGGGCAACGTGGGCTCGGGCACCGACATCACCAAGCCGATGAGCCCCGGCGCCGACAACTACATGTTCCGCGTCTCGATGGTCGACCGCGAGCAGGTGGCCGCGCTCATGGCCTACGTGAAGAAGAACACCGCCGGCTCCAAGGTGGTGGGCCTGATGGCCGAGACCACCGGCTACGGCCAGGGCGGCCTGAAGGACATGGAAGAGATCGCCAAGCTGCAGGACATCAAGATCGCGGCCACCGAGCGCTTCGGCGTCGGCGACACCGACATGACCTCCCAGCTGAGCAAGATGAAGGCCGCCAACGTCGACACCGTGGTGGTGTGGGCGCAGGGCACGCCCATCGCGCAGCTGGTGCGCAGCATGGAGAAGATCAACTACTTCCCGCTGACGCTCACCTCCTGGGCCGCCGACAACATCACCTTCTACGACGCGGCCGGCAAAGCGCTGGCCGAGAAGCCGATCTTCATGCGCACCGTGAGCGAGACCCGCACGCCCGCGCAGCAGAAGCTGTTCGACCGCATCGGCAGCAAGCTGAAGGCGCCCGGCTCGTTCTCGTTCGCGCTGCACGGCTACGACTCCATGCAGCTGCTGGCCCAGGCCATGAAGCAGGCCAACAGCACCGACGGCGCTGCGGTGCGCGCGGCGCTCGAAGACCTGAAGACTCCGGTGCAGGGCGTGCTCAAGACCTACGACAAGCCCTTCAGCAAGACCAACCACGAGGCGCTGACCGCCAAGGACCTGGTCTGGATCCGCTGGAAGGACGGCAAGCTGCTGCCCTACAGCGACGCGCTGATCGATGGCCTCAAGCCGGCCGACTTCAAGCAGTAAGCAAGACAGAAAAGAAGAGACGCGACCGGCCTGCCCGCGCGGCAGCCGGCGCCGTCTCGCAACGGAGATACACATCATGGTTGAAGCGCTCCTGCAGGCGCTCATCAGCGGGCTCGCCGTCGGCGGTGCCTATGCGCTGGTGGCGCTGGGATTCAGCATCACGTTCACGACCACCAAGACGCTGAACTTCTCGCACGGCGAGTTCGTCTCGGCCGGCGCGTTCATCGGCATGAGCGCCCTGTTCCTGGTGCTGGGCAAGCCGCTGAGCTCCACCACCTTCGGCGACGCCGTGCCCGGCGCGGGCGCGCAGCTGTTCGCGCTGCTGGCCGCGCTCGGCGTGATGGGCCTGCTGGGCTGGCTGCTCTACGTGCTGGGCGTGCGCCCCTTCGCGGGCCGCCCCGGCATGGCCTGGGTGATGAGCACGCTGGGCTTCGGCGTGATCCTGCAGAGCGTGGGGCTCGCCATCTGGGGCCCGAAGCCGGTGGTGGTGCCCGCGCCGGTGGGCGACACCGTGATCCGCATGTTCGGCGTGGGCGTGCGCCCGCAGGAGCTGCTCACGCTGGGCGTGGCGGTGGTCGTCATGATCGGCTTCGACCGCGTGATGAACCGCACCATGGTCGGCAAGGCCATGCGCGCGGTGGCGCAGAACGGCAACGTCGCCAGCCTCATGGGCATCAACACCAACGCGATGATGATCGGCGCTTTCGTCGTCAGCTCGGCGCTGGCGGGGCTCTCGGGCTTCCTGCTCGCGCCCATCGCGCAGGCTTCGCTCTTCATGGGCCTCACCGTGGGGCTTAAGGGCTTCTCGGGCGCGATGATCGGCGGGCTGAGCAATCCGCGCGGCTGCGTGATCGGAGGCTTCCTGCTCGGCGTGCTCGAGTCGATGGTCAACCTCTGGCAGGCGCAGTGGCGCGAGGTGGCGGTGTTCGCGCTCGTCATCCTGGTGCTGGCATTCCGCCCCACGGGCCTGTTCGGCCGCTCGACGGTGGAGAAGGTATGAAGCGCCTGGCCCATCCCCTCGCCGTGGTGCTGGTCGCGGCGGTGCTCTGCGGCATCGTCTCGATGTCGGGCAACGACTACTACCTGCGCATCGCTTTCATGATGTGCGTCTATTACCTGTGCGCCGCCGGCATGAACGTGCTGGTGGGCTACGCGGGGCAGAAGTCGCTGGGCCAGGCCGGGCTTTTCGCGGCCGGCGCCTATGGCGTGGCGCTGCTGACCTCGCGCACCGACATGGACCCGTGGCTCGCGCTGGCGCTGGCCGCCGTCATCTCGGGCCTGTGCGGCGTGCTCATCGCGCTGCCCTCGCTGCGCGTGAAGGGGCCGTATCTGGCCATGGTCACGCTGGCCTTCGGCATCGTGGTGGAGAAGCTCGTGGGCGAATGGACCGACGTGTTCGGCGGCGCGCAGGGCATCTACGGCATCCGCCCGCTCACCTGGAAGGGCGCGCCGCTGGACACCACGCAGTGGGTGATCCTCGGCATCGTGCTGTGCGCGGCGCTGCACCTGCTGCTGCGCAACCTGCTCAATGGCCGCTTCGGGCGCGCGCTGCTGTCGCTGCAGGCGGACGAGATCGCCTCGTCGTCGGTGGGCGTGCGCGTGTACCGCGCCAAGGTCATGGCCTTCGTGGTGGCGGCGGTCACCTGCGGCATCGCGGGCGCGCTGGTGGCCCAGCAGAACCAGTACATCAACTCTGACTTCATCACCTTCCACCTGTCGATCTTCATCCTGCTGCTGGTGCTGTTCGGCGGTGCGGGCTCGATGTACGGACCGCTGGTGGGCGCGGTGCTGCTCACGCTGACCGACGCGCTGCTCGCGCGCTGGCCCTCGGCGCAGCATTTCCTGTACGGCTTCCTGCTGCTGTTCGCGCTGTACGTGATGCCCGGCGGCGTGGTGGGCCTGTTCAACAAGTGGTTCATGAAGTCGCGCCACCGCGGCGAGGGCAGCGGCGCCGGGGGCGTGCCGGGCCAGATCGGCCCCGGCGGCGAAGGCGAGCTGCTGGTGGTGCAGGGCGTGACCAAGTCGTACGGCGGCGTGAAGCCGGCGCAGGATGTGTCTTTCCGGCTGCAGCGCGGGCACATCCATGCGCTGATCGGGCCGAACGGCGCGGGCAAGAGCACCATGATCAACATGCTCACCGGCGTGATCGAACCCGACGCTGGCGTGATCCGCTTCCTGGGCCGCAACATCGTGGGCCAGCCGGCGCACACCATCTGCTGCCTGGGCATGGGCCGCACCTTCCAGAACCTGCGGCTGTTCGCGGATCTCTCGGTGCTCGACAACGTCATGCTCGGCCGCCACAGCCGCATGAGCAACGGCTTCCTGTCGTCGCTGGTGGCCTGGCCCACCGCGAACCGGCAGGAGCAGGCGACGCGCGAGCGTGCATTGCAGCTGCTCGACCTGGTCGGCCTCGGCCACCTCGCGCACTGGCCCGCGGGTAGCCTGCCTTACGGCCTGCAGCGCCGCGTGGAGCTGGCGCGTGCGCTGGCCACCGAGCCGCAGCTGCTGCTGCTCGACGAACCGGCCGCAGGCCTGAACCCGCAGGAGACCGCCGAGCTCGGCGAGCTGCTGCTGCGCATCGGCAAGTGCGGCGTGTCGATCCTGATGGTGGAGCACCACATGGACCTGGTGATGTCGATTTCGGACCACGTGATCGTGCTCGACTACGGCATCAAGATCGCCGAGGGCAAGCCGGCCGAGGTGCAGGCCAACCCGCGCGTGGTCGAGGCCTACCTGGGCGTGGACGACGACGAAGAAGAAGAGGCACTGGCCACGGCCATGCCCGCCTGAGCAGAAAGACCGAAACCATCATGCTGAAAATCGAATCGGTGAAGGTCTCCTACGGCGCCATCGAGGCCGTCAAGGGCGTGAGCCTGGAAGTGCGCGCAGGCGAGGTCGTCACCATCATCGGCGCCAACGGCGCCGGCAAGAGCACGCTGCTCAAGAGCATCGTCGGCCTGGAGCCGGTGGCCGAGGGCCGCGTTCTCATCGACGGCAACGACTGCACGCAAGTGCCCGCGCACAAGCGCGTGGGCCTGGGCGTGGCGCTGTCGCCCGAGGGGCGCGGCGTGTTCCCCGACCAGACGGTTCGCGAGAACCTGATGCTCGGCGCCTACTCGCGCCGCGGCGACAAGGCCTTCGTGGAGAAGGCCATCGAACGCGAGTTCGCGCGCTTCCCGCGCCTGAAGGAGCGCCAGCACCAGCCTTCGGGCACGCTGTCGGGCGGCGAGCAGCAGATGCTGGCCATCGCCCGCGCGCTCATGAGCGAGCCGCGCCTGCTGCTGCTCGACGAGCCCTCGCTGGGCCTGGCGCCGCTCATCATCAAGGACATCTTCGATGCCATCCGCCAGCTGCGCAGCTCGGGCCTGACCATCCTGCTGGTCGAGCAGATGGCCAAGCAGGCGCTGGGCGTGGCCGACCGGGCCTACGTGCTCGAAACCGGCTGCATCACGCTCGAAGGCTCCGGCCGCGAGCTGCTCGACAACCCCAAGGTGAAGTCCGCGTACCTCGGCACGCACTGACCGACCGCTTCGCCTCCCACTTCAAAGGAACTTCCAATGACCACCACCAAGAAATTCGCCAGCCAGGCCGACCTCGAAGAGAAGAAGGTCTCGTTCACCCGCCTTTCGGAGAACGCCTACGCCTACACCGCCGAGGGCGACCCCAACACCGGCATCTTCATCGGCGACGAGGCCGTGATGGTGGTCGACACCCAGGCCACCCCTGCGATGGCGCAGGACGTGATCCGCCGCATCCGCGAAGTCACGCCGCTGCCCATCAAGTACGTGCTGCTGAGCCACTACCACGCGGTGCGCGTGCTGGGCGCGTCGGCCTACTTCAAGGAGGGCGCCGAGCAAATCATCGCCAGCCGCGACACCTATGACCTGATCGTCGAGCGCGGCGAGCAGGACAAGGCCAGCGAGATCGGCCGCTTCCCGCGGCTGTTCCGCAATGTCGAGTCGGTGCCGCCGGGCCTGACCTGGCCCACCATGACCTTCGACGGCACCATGAGCGTGTGGCTGGGCAAGAAGCTCGAGGTGAAGATCGCGCAGGTGGGCCGCGGCCACACCAAGGGCGACACCATCGCCTACCTCGAAGACCAGAAGATCTGCTTCGCGGGCGACCTCGTCGAGTACCAGAGCACCGCCTACGCCGGCGACTGCTACTTCCGCGACTGGCCCACCACGCTCGACCGCCTCGCGGGCTTCGGCTTCGAGAAGCTGGTGCCCGGGCGCGGCGCCGCGCTGGAGAACGCCGCCGACGTGCGCAAGGCCATCGCATCCACGCGCGCCTTCATCTCCGATGTGTACACGCTGGTCAACAACGGCGTGGCGCAGGGCAAGACGCTGAACGCGATCTACAAGGAGACGGTGGCGGCGCTGCGGCCCACGTACGGTCACTGGGTGATCTTCGACCACTGCATGCCC
>CAJYQC010000523.1 GCA_913776885.1 uncultured Variovorax sp. | reverse complement strand
GTGGCCATCGCCTGGGTGGGCGCGCTGGTGGCCGACCTGGTCATCAACAAGCCGCTGGGCTGGAGCCCGCGCACCATCGAGTTCAAGCGCGCGCACCTGTACGACATCAATCCGGTGGGCCTGGTGTCGATGCTGGTGGCGGCAGCGCTGGCCATGCTCGCCTACTCCGGCACGCTGGGTCATTGGGCCAAGGCCTTCTCGCCCTTCATCGCGCTGGCCACCGCCATGGTGCTGTCGCCGCTGCTGGCCTGGCGCACGCGCGGGCGCTACTACCTCGCGCGCAACGACATCGAGCGCTGGACGCCCGGCCAAGCCGTGAAGTGCTCGGTGTGCGACAACAGCTTCGAGTCGGAGGACATGGCGCACTGCCCGGCCTACAGCGCGCCGATCTGCTCGCTGTGCTGCACGCTCGAGTCGCGCTGCCACGACCGCTGCAAGACCGACTCGCGCGCGGCCGAGCAGATGAGCGGCTGGCTGCAGGCGCTGCTGCCGCCTGCGCTGTCGGCACGGCTGAACTTCCGCGTGGCGCACTACCTGCTGGTGGCCGCGTCGCTCATCGCGCTGCTGGCCACCGTGGTGGGCGTGGTGTATGCGCAGGAGGCGCTGGCGGGCACCAGCGACCCGATCATGGCCACGGCCTTCCTGAAGGTGTTCGCGCTGCTCTCCGTGGTGGCGGCCGTGGCCGCATGGTGGGTGGTGCTGGGCAGCGAGAGCCGGCAGATGGCGCAGGAGGAGTCGAACCGCCACAACAACCTGCTGGCGCTGGAGATTGAGGCGCACCGCCGCACCGACGCCGCGCTGCAGGCCGCCAAGGAAGCCGCCGAGGCCGCCAACCAGGCCAAGACCCGCTACGTAGCCGGCATGACGCACGAACTGCGCACGCCGCTCAACAGCATCCTGGGCTACTCGCAGATCCTGCTGAAGGGCGATTCGGTGAAGCCGCCGCGCGAGGCGGTGCAGACCATCCACCGCAGCGGCGAGCACATGCTGGGCCTGATCGACGGCCTGCTCGACCTGGCGCGCATCGAGGCTGGCCGGCTGCAGCTGGAGCCCGCGCCGCTGGCGCTGCCGGCCTTTCTCGACCAGCTGGTGCACATGGTGCGCCCGCAGGCCGAGAACAAGGGCCTGGCCTTCGTCTACACCCATGCCGGCCGGCTGCCGCCGTGGGTGCATGCCGATGCGAAGTGGCTGCGGCAGATCCTCATCAACCTGCTGACGAACGCGGTGCGCTTCACCGACAGCGGCACCGTCACGCTGCACGTGGACGCGCGCCGCGAGGTGCTGCGCTTCGACGTGGTCGACACCGGCATCGGCGTGGCGCCGCAGGACCACCAGCGCATCTTCCTGCCCTTCGAGCGCGGCGCGGCGGGCCGTCGGCGCGGCGAGCCGGGCACGGGGCTGGGCCTGACCATCACCGGGCTGCTGACCTCGCTGATGGGCGGAGAGCTCAAGCTGGCGTCGACCTCCTCGCAGGGCAGCACATTCAGCGTGCGCGTGTACCTGCGCGAGGTGGCCGACCCCGGCCCGCAGGCCGGCAAGGCGGGTGCCGTGCGCCAGCCCGTGTCGGGCTACATCGGCGAGCGCCGCACGCTGCTGGTGGTGGACGACCAGCCGGTGCAGCGCCAGATGCTCGCGGGCATGCTCGCTCCGCTGGGCTTCGAGGTGCGCGAGGCCGCCAGCGGCACCGAATGCCTCGACAGCCTGCGCGAGGAACTGCCCTCGGCCATCCTGCTCGACCTGACGATGGACGACATGGACGGCTGGCAGACCGCCGCCTCGGTGCGCGCCTCGGGCTTCGGCGAGATCCCGATCATCATCGTCTCGGCCAATATGTTCGAGAACCAGGCCGAGCGGCTGCGCGCGGCGGGCTGCCAGGCCTTCGTGGGCAAGCCGGTGATCGAGTCGGAGCTCATCGCCACGCTGGAGCGCCACCTGGGCCTGGAGTGGCTGGCGGCCGGCGATGCATTGCCGGTTGCGCTCGACGGCGATGGCGCCGCGCCACCGCGCCCCCGGCAGCTCGACCTTCCGGAAGACGACCGCGCCGAACTCATGCGCCTCGCGCAGATGGGCCACGTGCGCGGCCTGCACACAGCGCTCGACCGGCTGGCCGCGTCCTCGCCCGCAGCGGCAGCCACTTGCACCTGGCTGCGCGGCATGGTCGCGCGCTTCGAACTCGACCAACTCCGCAACGCACTGTCAGAAGATGCAGACACCCTCGCTCCCTGATTCGCCTTCGGCCGAACGCCCCGTGGTGCTGGTGGTGGACGACGCCCCCAGCAGCCTCGGCATGCTGTGCGACACCCTCGAGGCCAGCGGCTACACCGTGCTGGTGGCGGCCGACGGCGAGGCCGCGCTGCAGCGGCTCGAGCTGGTGGTGCCCGACGCGATCCTGCTCGACGGCCTGATGCCGGGCCTCTCGGGCTTCGAGACCTGCAGGCGCATCAAGGCCAACCCGGCGCTCGCGCACATCCCGGTGCTGTTCATGACGGGCCTGTCGGAGACCTCGCACGTGGTCGAGGGCTTCGAGTGCGGCGGCGTCGACTACGTGGTGAAGCCGATCCGCGCGCAGGAGGTGCTGGCGCGGCTGCACACGCACGCGCGCAACGCCCGCATCACCCGCATGGCCCGCGACGCGGTGGACGTGGCGGGCATGGGCGTGGTCTTCGTCGACACGCGCGGGCGCATCGCCTGGCGATCGCCGCAGGCCGCGCTGTGGCTGCACGCGCTGGAGGCGCCGCCGGCGCCGGGCCTGCTGCCGGGCTCGCTGGAAGCGGCGCTGGCGCCGGGAGCGGTCATCGCGGTCGGCACGTCCACGGGCATGCGGCTGTCGGTGCGCAACCTTGGCGCGGCGGCGCTGGGCGAGACGATGCTGCTCTTCGCGGTGCAGCGCGAGGGACCCGCCGCCCGGCTCGCCGACGCAGCCCTCACGCCGCGCGAGACCGAGGTGCTCTCGTGGCTCGCAAAGGGAAAGACGAACCGCGACATCGGCGAGATCCTGGGCACCAGCCCGCGCACGGTGAACAAGCACCTGGAGCACATCTTCGAGAAGCTGGGCGTGGAGACGCGCGCAGCCGCCGCAGCGCTGGCGAGCGGTATGTAACCCCCATGGGGTAACCGCCCCAACCGCACTGGGCTATACGCCTTTCACGCTCCCGTTGCGCCCAGAATTGGCGAGCCAACGGAGAACGAGATGCTCAACAGCCTCCTGCAATTTTCTGACCGCCAAGGCGCGTACAGGCGAAAGTTCCTCAACAACACCGACGAGAACCTCTTCATGGGGTCGTTCGAGAGCTTCGCCGCCGCCGAGGCCGGCGCGCCCTCCTCCAAGGCCGTGGGCTATGCCAACGCCGACGCGGGCGAGCTCTACAGCCCGCAGATCTACTTCTACGACTACCCCGGCCTCTTCTGGCTGGGCCGATCGATCGACGCGGGCATGACGCGCGTGTTCGACCTGGGCGGGCACGTCGGCATCAAGTACTACGCCTTCCGCCGCGTGCTGAGTTATCCCTCCGTGCTGCGCTGGACGGTTTGCGACGTGCCAGGCGTGGTCGACAGCGGCCGCGCCATGGCCGTCAAGCGTGAAGCCACGGCACAGCTGGACTTCACCACCGACTACCGCGACGCCAGCGGCTGCGACGTGCTCTACGTGTCGGGCAGCCTGCAGTACCTGCCGGTGCGCATGGACGCGATCCTCTCGGAACTCGCGGTGAAGCCGCGGCGAATCGTGATGAACACGACCGCCGTGCACCCCGAGCGCACGATCTACACGCTCAACAGCATCGGCATCGCGGTGTGCCCCTACCGCATCCAGCACCACGACGAGCTGCTGACCGACCTCTCGCGCTCCGGCTACCGAAAGCGCGACGTGTGGCGCAACGAGGGCAAGCCCATCGAGGTGCCCTTCGTCGAGGGCGGCGACAAGCCCTACTACGCGGGCTGCTGCTTCGACCTGATCGACTGACTGATCGGGGCGATCAGGGAATGACCGCCGGCAGGTTCTGGTCGGCCGTGTGGCGCTGCTCGGGCGTCATCGACTCGTAGAGCTTCGTCAACGCATCGCTCACCGCCTGCATGCGGTGCGCACGATCCTGTGCCTGCATCGCGCGCTG
>CAJYQC010000522.1 GCA_913776885.1 uncultured Variovorax sp. | reverse complement strand
CATGCCCAGCGACACCGAGACGATGGGCGCACCGTAGTCGCGCTCGTCCTTGTCCTGGTGCAGCGACAGTCGCGCACCTGGCGCGTAGCGGTTGATCAGGCAGGCGTCCGGCGAGAAGCCATCGAAGCCGGCCGCTGACGCCGCCTCGCTCGCCAGCCGTGCGAGGGGCTCGGGCATGCCGGGCCAGGGCTTGCCGCTGTCGGGGTCGGTCGCGCTGTAGCGGTAGCCGCGCCGGTCGCTGGTCCAGCCGAGCACGCCGCAATTTGTGAGCGCGACCGACATGGTGAAGCCGCCCGGCGTGACGAGGTGCCGGAAGGGCGCCGCCTCCGCCACCGAACGGATCGCTGGCAGCAGTTCGCCCACGAAGGGCAGGGCGAAGCCGGGCAGCACGAACGCGCCGGTGCCCAGCGCCTCGCGCGCCGGCCGGGGCGGATCCTCGAAAAGGTCCAGGTTGGCGCCGGAGTTGGCGCTTGTCTTCTTCGCTTTCATGCTTCCCGATCTTTGCCCAAATGCCGGGCTGCAGCCTCGGCTTGTTCGCCTCTATGTCGGTGGGGTGGCCGGCTGGTGGGCCGACCGGTGCGCCGACGCCTCCCATGTTCGCGTGATGCGCCCGGCGCGCGCAGCCATTAGCCTCCTCACCCCTCCGTCCCAAGGTAGTACCTAGGGTTTAAATTCATGGAAGTGCGTAAATAAATGGGCTATGGTGATCCCATCATGGACGGCGCTCGACTCGCTCTCAGCGTTCCGGACGGTTGGACCGGCTGGCTCGAGCTCATGCGCACGCCCAGCGGCACCTACGCCGGCATCGCCGAACTGAGCTTCAGCGGAGTCCCGCGCTGTGCGCTGGTGATCACCCAGCAGCTGTCCTGGGACGCCGCGGTCGAGAGGGCCACGCTGCGGGCCGATCATTTCGTCAGGCAGTGGGGGCCTGCGCGCGGCGCCTGAGCCGCCTTTCCCAGCTTTCCAATCTGCCGCTGCGGTGCAGCACGCGGAGCGGGCTCGTGGTAGAAACCGCGAGCTTTTCCGGGCAGTGGCCCGAACCACGATCCACGCTCCAACCCACGCGCCGCCATCCATGCCGAAATCTTGCCGCCGGACTGCCGATCAACCGCATGTCCGATGGCTGGCCTGGCTGCTGCTGTGCGTCGCGGCGATTTTCATGGCGGGCTGCGCCGGCCTGCCTTCGGATGTGCAGCGCAAGCCCTCCACCGCCATCGCAGATGGCGCCGAAACCCCGCTCGGCCGCCTCGTGAAGGCCGCGGCGCCGGCAGGCGAGCCGCTCAGCGGGTTCCGGCTGCTGCCGATGCCGCAGTTCTCGCTGCATGCGCGCATCGAGCTCGCGCGCCGCGCGCAGCGCTCCATCGACGTGCAGTACTACCTCGTGCAGAACGACGAGACCGGCCGCTACCTGTTGCGCGCCCTGCGCGACGCGGCCGACCGGGGCGTGCGCGTGCGGCTGCTGGTGGACGACCTCTACACCGCGGGCGCGGATCCGCTGTTCACCAGCTTCGCCTCGCACCCGAACGTAGAGGTGCGGCTGTTCAACCCGTTTCCCGCCGGGCGCGACCGCTTCGGCACGCGCTGGGCATGGTCGATCCTCGACTTCGACCGCGTGCACCGCCGCATGCACAACAAGCTCTACGTGGTGGACAACGCCATGGCCGTGATGGGCGGGCGAAACATGGCCAACGAGTACTTCCTGCGCGACGGCGGCTCGAACTTCATCGACATCGACACGCTGGTCGCCGGCGAAGTGGTGCCGAAGCTGTCCTCGCTGTTCGACATGTACTGGAACAGCCCCTACGTCTATCCCATCGAGTCGCTGGTGGCGCCGGGCGGCGAGACGCCCGGGCAATTGCGCGAGCGCTTCGACCGCCTCACCAACGGCCCGGAGGAGCTGCACCCCGAGGAGCCCGGCTCCACCGACTTGCTGGGCAACAACCCGCTGGCCATGGATCTCGCCGCCGGCGAGCTGAAGCTGGTGTGGGCGCGCGCCGAGGCGTACGCCGATCCGCCCGCCAAGGCGCTGGGCCAGACCGACGAGGCGCGCGGCCTGCCGGCGGACGAGTCGAAGGACAGCGTGCTCTACAACGTGCGGCGCTACCTGCGCGGCGCCGAGAGCGAGATCATGCAGACCACGCCCTACCTGATCCCGGGGCGAGGCGGCATGGAAACCATCCGCCTCGTGCGCGGCAACGGCGTGAGCTACACCATCGTCACCAACTCGCTGGCGGCCACCGACGAGTCGCTGGTGCACATCGGCTACCGCCGCTATCGCGCCGAGATGCTGCGCCTGGGCGTGGAGCTGTACGAGCTGAGCCCCAAGCGGGTGGAGCAGACCCAGCGCTTCGGCATGTACGGCTCGGCCAGCGGCCGGCTGCACGGCAAGTCGGCGGTGGTCGACCGCAGGATCGTCTTCATCGGCTCGATGAACTTCGACCCGCGCTCGATGCTGCACAACACCGAGGTCGGCATCTTCATCTTCAGCCCGCAGATCGCCCAGCAGCTCACCAGCCTGATCGGCTTCATACGGCTGGACGGCGCCTACCAGCTGCAGCTGGGGCCGAGGGGCGCCATCGAATGGGTGAGCCCGGCCTCGGGCGACGCGGCCGACACCATCCTGCACCAGGAGCCGGAGACGGACTTCTGGTCGCGCTGGAAGCTGGAGCTGCTGGCGCCGCTGGTGCCCGAGAGCCTGCTCTAGGGCCAGTCCGCACTGCTCCTGGGGCCGCGGCGGTGTTGCAGGGCTCTGGTACACGCACCTCGATCGGCAAGCTTGGCTGCCCTTCGCAACCCCGGAATAAGTGTGGACAGACCCCAGGCGCAGCCGGTCCGCATCCTCAAAAAAGAGGATGTTCGACGGCGGGAGCCTCCAGAAGAATCGCAACGCTCGTGTTACGAGTTGATTCTTTTGTTTGCTCCCTCACCGTCAAGACATCCATGAACACAAACTTCGCGACCCCCGCGGCCCCCGGCCGGTCCTTCTTCGAGACGACGCGCTGCGCATTCGCAGTGGCACTGCTGGTTTCGCTCGGCGCCTGCGGCGGAGGAGGGGGCGGCGGTGGCGGCGGCTTTGCCGGGTTCCCCGTGTCCGGCAACACGCCTCCTGCGAGCAACCCGCCGGCCAGCAACCCGCCGGCGGCTTCGGCGCCAGTTACGTTTTCGGGCACCGCGGCCTCCGGCCTGCCGCTGGTGGGTACCGTCACCGTCAAGGACGCCAAGGGCGCGAGCAAGACCGTGCCGCTGGTCGACGGCAAGTACGAGATCGACGTGAGCGGCATGACCGCGCCCTTCGTCTTCCGCGCCGAAGGCACGGTGGGCGGCGAGCGCACGGTCATCCACTCGGCTGCCACCGCGGCCGACGTCAACGGCAACATCAACATCACGCCGCTGACCGACCTGGTGGTGTCCAACATCGCCGGGCGGCTGGCGTCGCAGTACTTTGACGGCGGCGAGTTCGCCTCGCTCTCCGCTGACGAGCTCAAGGCCGAGAGCGACGCGCTGAAGGCCAAGCTGCTGCCGGTGCTGCAGGCGATGGGCGTGGACGCCAGCATCGACCTGCTGCGCACGGCCTTCACGCCGCTGTCGAGCGCGCTGGACAAGGCGCTCGACGTGCTGCGGGTGAGCGTCGACCCGGCCACCAACGTGGCGACCATCACCAACATCGTCACCCAGCAGCAGATCGCCGACGACCTCGCGGTGAAGGCGGCGGCCGAGCCGGCCGGCACGCCGATGAGCGGCGCCGGCATGGGCACCGCGGCGGACGACATCGCGGCCATCCGCAAGGTGTTCTCCGACTTCGTGGGCAAGTTCGCCACCGGGCTGCCCGCGCCCTCGCAACTGCTGTCGCTCATGACCGACGGCAGCAACCCCGTCACCGGCACCTACGGCTTCAGGTTCTCCGACCTCAGCGCTTCGCAGTTCGCCAACGAGACGGCGACCGACACCAGCCTGATCGGCGCGAGCTTTACCGACGTGGTGATCCAGCGCATCAACTACACCATCGACGCGAACAACACGAGCCCGCGCGCTTTCGTCGAATTCACGCACAAGGACAAGAACGGCATCGCCTTCAGCAACACGCAGGGCATGCAGGTTGTCAAGGGCACCGACGGCGTTTGGCGCCTGCGCGGCGACGGCCGCGTGCTGGAGATCAACCCGCACATGCACGCCACCAAGGAGAAGGCCCTGGGGTGCGTGAGCAGTTCGCTGCAATTCGAGATCATGGATACGAACACCGCCAACAGCGGCAACGTCGCGTCGGTGGTCGTTACCGGCCCGGGGCTGCCCCCAGGCGGCCTGCGCCACCTGCGTCCTTCGGGCGGCGGCGCATGGCCCATCGATGGCGGCTCGAACTTCAACTTCTACTACCTGACCTCGAACTGCAGCGGCCTGCAGAACGCGGGCCTGAGCGACAGCGCGATCGCGGCGCTCCCCGCCACGCCCGAGTACACCTTCACCGCCTACGAGAGCGACGGCACGACGGTCGCCA
>CAJYQC010000521.1 GCA_913776885.1 uncultured Variovorax sp. | reverse complement strand
TCGGACTGGCGCACGTGGTGATTCGCGGCGCCATCGAGCGCCACAACGCCTACGCAGAAGACCCGGTGATGGTGCAGGGCGGCTGGCGCAAGGACCGCGACGACCTCTACGCGCAAGCCGGCATCCGGCCCGCGGAACTCGACTTCGTGCAGACCTATGACGACTATCCCGTCATCGTGATGATGCAGTTCGAGGACCTGGGCTTCTGCGAGAAGGGCGAAGGGCCGGCCTTCGTGCAGGCCAACACCATGACCTTCGACGGCAGCTTTCCTAACAACACCAGCGGCGGGCAGCTCTCGGCGGGGCAGGCCGGTGCGGCCGGCGGCTTCCTCGGCATGGTGGAGGCGATCCGCCAACTGACGGACGAGGCCGGCGCACGCGCTGTGCCCGATGCCCGATTGGGCCTCGTCGCCGGCTTCGGCATGGTGACCTACGACCGCTGCCTGTGCACAGGCGCGGTGATCCTCGGGAGATCGGCATGACGATGCCCCTGATGCGCCCCCCGCGCAAGAACCCGGTGCTGCGCACCCGGCAAATGAACCTGCCGCCAGGCGCTCGCGGCCGCGTGGCGCTGGGCCTGACCGCTGCCGCGGCCGAAGGCCGCTTCGAGCTCCAGACCTGCGACGACTGCGGCACGGTGCAGTACCCGCCGCGCGAGGTCTGCCACAAGTGTCTTTCCGCCGCGCTGCGCTGGCGGCAGCAAAGCGGCGAGGGCGAGCTGCTCGGCAGCACCACACTGCATCACAGCAACGACCTGTTCTTCCGCGAGCGGCTGCCCTGGCGGCTGGGCCTGGTCCACCTGGATGCCGGCCCCACGCTCATGGTCCACCTGCACGGCGAGGTCGGCGACGCGCCGCAGCGGGTGCGTGTAGGCGCACGGCTCGACCGCGCGGGCCAGGCCGTCCTCATTGCTTTTCCGAACGAAGGGAGTCCCCACATGGCCGACGACAAGATGCTGCGCGAGATGACCAGCGACCCCAAGTTTCGCAAGGTGCTGGTGACAGACGGCAAGACCGAGACCGGCCAGGCCATCGTGCGCGCGCTGGTCAAGGCCGGCGCCGACCTCGTCTGGGTCGGCCATGCCGAGCCCTGGAAGAAGATGGGCGACGGGCTCGACGACATCTCGGCGCTGCCGCAGGTCACGCTGGTGCCGCTGGACCTGACCAACGGCCGGCAGGTGACCGAGCTTGCGGGCTCCATCGGCGGCAAGGTCGACATCGTCATCAACAACGCGGAGGTGCACCGCACCTTCGGCATCGGCGCGCGGCGCGGCACCGACGTGGCCAAGGCCGAGATGGACATCAACTACTTCGGCCTGCTGCGGCTCGCGCAGGAGTTCGGGCCGGCGCTCAAGGGCCGCTCCGCCGACGGCGTGGCAGGCGCGACCGCATGGGTCAACCTGCTGTCGATCTACGCGCTGAGCAACTTCCCGCCGCACGGCACCTTCAGTGCCTCGAAGGCGGCGGCGCATTCGCTCGCGCAGTGCCTGCGCGCGGAGATGCGGCCGGCGGGCATCCGCGTGATCAACGTGTTCCCCGGGCCCATCGACGACGAATGGAACCAGCACACGCCGCCGCCCAAGCTCGCACCCACCGCACTGGCCAACGCCATCGTGAAGGCGCTGCGCGACGGCGTGGAAGACGTATATCCCGGCGACGTGGCGCAGGAGTGGCTGGAGCGCTGGCGCGACAACCCGAAGGTGCTCGAACGCGAACTTGCTGCAGGATCATGAGGCACACCCCAAGGCTTCGCGCACTTCGTGTCGCTTCGCCAACCCCCTTGCAGGGGGCAACACCAGCGGCCCGGCAAAGCCGGTTCCGCGGTGTTCCTGGAATAGAGATCGGAGAATGAAATGACGAGAGCCACAGAACCGATGTCCACCGCCGAGATCCTCGGCGGCCTGGTGACCGCCATGGCCAGCGGCCGCATCCGCGTGATCGACCTCACCCAGACGCTGACGCCCGAGTTCCCGCAGATCGCGCTGCCGCCCGAGATGGGCCAGTGCTGGCCCTTCCGCATCGAGGAAGTGTCGAAGTACGACGAGCGAGGCCCCGGCTGGTACTGGAACAATTTCTCCTGCGGCGAGCACACCGGCACGCACTTCGATGCGCCGATCCACTGGATCTCGGGCCGCGACCTGCCGAACAACTCGGTGGACACCATCCCCGTGCAGCACTTCGTGGCGCCGGCCTGCGTGATCGACTGCTCGCCACAGGTGAAGGACGACCCCGACTACCTGCTGACGCTGGAAGACATCGAAGCCTACGAGGCCGCGCACGGCCGCATCCCGAAAGGCGCGTGGGTGCTGATGCGCACCGACTGGTCGAAGCGCACCGATCCCGAGGCCTACCAGAACTTCGACGAGACCGGACAGCACACGCCTGGCCCGAGCACCGCGGCCGTGCGCTTCCTGGTGGAGCAGCGCGACGTGCTGGGCTTCGGCTCCGAGGCCATCGGCACCGATGCCGGGCAGGGCTACCACCTGCGCCCGCCGTATCCGTGCCACTACTACATGCACGGTGCGGGCCGCTACGGGCTGCAATGCCTGAGCAATCTCGACCTGCTGCCGGCTTCTGGTGCGGTGCTGATCTGCCCGCCGCTGAAGATCGAGAAGGGCAGCGGCAGTCCGCTGCGTGTGCTGGCGCTGGTGGGGGCTTCGTCATGAAAGACCGCACTGGTATCGGTTTTGGCTCCTTCTCCCGCTCGCGGGAGAAGGCGGGGGATGAGGGTTCTGCGCGCTGGGTACACCCTCACCCCAACCCTCTCCCGCTCGCGGGAGAGGGAGAGGGAGCAAGACGGGGGGATTGCGCATGAGCACCGTCGCACCCAAGGTCGCCGCCGTCACCGGCGGCAGCGCCGGCATCGGCAAGGCCATCTGCGAGGACCTGCTCGCACAGGGCTACGAAGTGGTGTCGCTCGCGCGCCGCAAGGCCGAGATCGATCATCCGAAGCTGCACAGCATCGAAGTCGACCTGAGCGACCGCGCCGCCACCGGCGAGGCTGTGGGCGAACTGGTCGAGCGCTTTTCGCCCACCACCATCGTGCACAACGCGGGTGTGATCCGCGCCGCGCTGCTGCCCGACGTGAAGCTCGACGATCTCGATGCGCTGGTCCACCTGCACCTGGGCTGTGCGATCCAGCTGGTGCAAGGTGCGTTGCCCGCGATGCGTGCGCAGCGCTTCGGCCGTGTGGTGCTGCTGTCGTCGCGTGCCGCGTTGGGGCTGGCCACGCGCACCAGCTATTCGGCCACGAAGGCCGGCATGCTGGGCATGGCGCGCACATGGGCGCTCGAGCTTGCGGGCGACGGCATCACGGTGAACGTGGTGGCGCCGGGCCCCATCCGCACAGACATGTTCTACGACGTGGTCGAGGCCGGCAGCGAGAAGGAACGTGCGCTCGCAGCCTCGGTGCCCGTCAAGCGGCTCGGCGAGTCGGCCGACGTGGCACGGGCCGTGCGTTTCTTCGCCGATGCCGACAACAGCTTCGTCACAGGCCAGGTGCTGTACGTGTGCGGCGGCACCAGCGTCGGCAGCCTGGCGCTCTGAACCTTCATTCCCCTTCCTTCATTTCCTGCTTTCTCTCGTCCCTCGAAAAAACCACCTCTGGAGCTCCGCCATGAAAGTACTGAACCGAATTCGCACATACGCGGCCATCGCCGCGGGCCTCGGCGCATTGAGCGCTGCGAGCGCGTGGGCTGCCGATCTCAAGGTCGGCTTCATCACGTCGCTGTCGGGGCCGGTGTCGTCGCTGGGCATTCCGTACGACAAGGGCATGAAGGCGGCGCAGGCCTACAAGTCGGAAGTCGGCGGCCGCAAGGTGCAGGTGATCGCGCTGGACGACGCGTCCGATCCGTCCACCGCGGCGCGCAACGCGCGCAAGCTGATCGAGGAGGACAAGGTCGACGTCATCATCGGCACGGCCGGCGCGCCCGGTTCCCTGGCCATCGCCGGCGTGGCGCGCGAGACGAAGACGCCGCTGATCTCCATCGCCAATGCCGACCTGCCGGGCGAGGAGGGCGCGTGGATGGTGACGCTGCCGCAGCCCGCGCCGCTGATGATGGGCGCGATGGTCGAGAAGATGAAGCAGTCTGGCGTGAAGACGGTCGCCTACATCGGCTATTCCGACGCCTGGGGCGACCTGGTTTACGACGCGCTGATGAAGTCGGCGCCCGCTGCCGGCATCAAGGTGGTGTCGAACGAGCGCTATGCACGCGCCGATTCGTCGGTGGCCGGCCAGGTTCTGAAGATCGTGGCGCTGCGCCCCGACGCGGTGATCACCGGCGCATCGGGCACGCCCGGCGCGCTGCCCTACCTGGCGCTGCAGGAGCGCGGCTACAAGGGAAAGATCTACGGCATGCACTCGCTGATCAACCCCGACTTCATCCGCGTCGGCGGTCCCTCGGTCGAAGGCCTGCTGGCACCCACGGGCCCGGTGGTGGTGGCCGAGCAGCTGCCCGATGCCAACCCGATGAAGAAGATCGCGATGGACTTCCGCGCCGCCTTCCAGAAGGCCAACGGCGCGCCGCCCACCGACACCTTCTCGGCCTACAGCTTCGATGCCTGGCTGATCTATCTCGACGCCGCACAGCGTGCGCTGGCCAGCAAGGCCGAACCCGGCACGCCGCAGTTCCGCGTGGCGCTGCGCGATGCCATCGTGAGCACCAAGGAGCTGGTGGGCACGCACAGCGTCTACAACTTCAAGCCGACCGACCGCTACGGCTCGGACGACCGTTCGCGCGTCGTGGTGCGGCTCGACAAGGGCCAATGGAAGCTCGTCCCCTGAAACGCCCGACGTGAAGACACCCATGAAAAAGATCACCCGCATCCTCGCCGCCACCGCCGCCGCTGCAGCCGCACTGGCAGCGGCGCAGGCCATGGCCGCCGACCTGAAGATCGGCTTCATCAGTTCGCTCTCCGGCCCGGTGGCCGCGCTGGGCGTGCCCTACGAAAAGGGCATCCGCGCCGCCATCGCGGAGCGCCCCGAGATCGCCGGGCGCAAGGTGCAGCTCATCGTGCTCGACGACGCCTCCGACCCCACCACCGCGGGCCGCAATGCCCGCAAGCTGGTGACCGAGGACAAGGTCGACGTGCTCATCGGCACATCCGGCGTGCCGGGCGCGATGGCCATCGCATCGGTGGCGCGCGAGCTCAACACGCCGCTGATCTCGCCCACGCCGGTGACCATTCCCGGCCCCGAGGGCGCGTGGACGGTGACGGTTTCGCAGCCTTTCCAGCTCATGGTGGCGGGCGTGGTCGAGCGCATGAAAGCGTCGGGCGTGAAGACGGTCGCCTTCATCGGCTTCTCCGACGCGCTGGGCGACCTGGCCTACGACTCGCTGGTCAAGAGCGCCGACGCAGCCGGCATCAAGGTGGTGGCGAACGAGCGCTATGCGCGCAGCGATTCGTCGGTGGCCGGGCAGGTGCTGAAGATCGTCGCGGCCCGGCCCGACGCGGTGTTCGCGGGCAACTCGGGCACGCCCGGCGCGCTGCCCTACATCGCGCTGGCCGAGCGCGGCTACAAGGGCAGGATCTACGGCACGCACGGCCTCATCAACGCCGACTTCGTGCGCGTGGGCGGCGCCTCCATCGAGGGCCTGCAGGTGCCCAGCGGCCCGGTGCTGGTGGCTGACCAGCTGCCCGACGGCAACCCGATCAAGAAGGTGTCGATGGGCTTTCGCAATGCGTACCAGAAGCTCAACGGCGCGGTGCCGACCGATGCCTTCTCGTCGTACACCTACGACGCCTACCTGCTGCTGGCCGACGCGGCTTCGCGCACCAAGGGCGAGCCGGGCACGCCGGCCTACCGCACGGCGCTGCGCGATGCGATCGTGAGCACCAAGGAGCTGGTGGGCACGCACGGCGTCTACACCTTCAAGCCCGACGACCGCTATGGCTCCGACCAGCGCGGCGTGGTCATCGTGCAGATGACCAAGGGCCAGTGGAAATTGGTCCCGTAGCCCCGGACCGGCCACCGAGCACAGCACCATGACCACCTACCGCAACCGCCCCGATCTCGTCGCGGCGCTGGTTCAGGACGACCGTGTGCACCGCGACCTGTACCTCAGCGAGGAGCTCTTCGCGCTGGAGCAGGAGCACCTGTTCGCCGGCACCTGGGTCTTCCTGGGCCATGCGAGCCAGGTGCCGCAGGCCGGCGACTTCGTGACGCAGGACGTCGCCGGGCGGCCGCTGCTCATGGTGCGCCAGCCCGACGGCGAGGTGCACGTGCTCTACAACCGCTGCGCCCACAAGGGCACCCAGCTGGTCACTGACGAGTGCGGCAACACCGGCCGCTTCTTCCGCTGCCCGTACCACGCGTGGACCTACAAGCTCGACGGCGCGCCGCTGGGGCTGCCGCTGAAGAACGGCTACGAGGGCACGCAGCTCAAGGCCTGCGAGTCGGGGCAGGGGCTCTCGGTGGTGAAGAACGTGAAGGTGTATCGCGATTTCGTGTTCGTGCGGCTCTCCGACACCGGCCCTTCGTTCGATGAATATTTCGGCGAGGTGCTGGGCGCCATCGACAACATGGTCGACCGTTCGCCCGAAGGCAAGCTCACGGTGGGCGGCGGCGTGCTGCGCAACATCGTCCATTGCAACTGGAAGATGTACCTGGAGAACATCAACGACACGGTGCACCCGATGTCCACGCACGAGTCGGCCACCAAGGCGGCCGAGGCGCTGTGGGAGGGCCATGCGCCCTCCGACCCGAAGCCGATGGCGATGGAGCAGATACTGCCTTTCGGCTCGGGCTACGAATTCTTCGACAGGATGGGCGGGCGCGTGTTCGCCAACGGCCACAGCGTGCTGGGGGTGAACTTCAGCATCCACTCCAACTACGCCCAGCTGCCCGAGTACGAAGCCGCCATGCGCGCTGCGCACGGCGATGAGCGCGCGGCGGAGATATTGCAGCGCTCGCCGCAGAACTCGGTCTTCTTCCCGAGCCTGTCGGTCAAGGGCTCGCCGCTGGCCATCCGCGTGATCCGCCCGCTGGCGGCCGACCGCACGCTGATCGAAGCCTGGAGCTTCAGCGCGGCCGGCGCGCCTGCGCTGCTCTTCGAGCGCGCCATGAGCTACAACCGGCTGGTGTTCTCGCCGATGTCGGTGGTCGCGCACGACGACGTGCACCTGTTCGAGAGCATCCAGCAGGGCCTGCGTGCCGGCGGCAACGAATGGGTGAGCCTGCATCGCAACTTCGACCCGGCCGAGAAGCAGCAGGCCACGATCACCACCAACGGCACCAACGAGCTGCTGATGCGCAACCAGTTCCGCGCCTGGGCGAAGGCCATGGCGGCAGGCATGGAGGCCACGGCATGACGGACCCGCGCGATTTCGTCGCCCACGAGGCGGCGCTGCTGGACGAGCGCCGCTTCGACGACTGGCTGGCCCTGTACGCCGAAGACGGCCACTACTGGGTGCCGCTGCTCGGCGCAGGGCAGGCCGACCCCTTCTCGCACAACTCGCTGGCCTATGAAGACCGTCTGCTGCTTCAGCTGCGCGTGGAGCGTCTGAAGAACCCGCGCGCGCATTCGCAGCACCCCGCAAGCCACAGCCAGCATGTGCTGCAGCCCTCGCGCATCGAGCGCGAGGAGGGCGACGAAGCGTGGCTGCGCACGCCCTTCCTCTACGTCGAGGCGCGCGGAGAAGGCCAGCTGCTGCTGAGCGGCACCGCACGCCATCACCTCGTTCGCACATCCACCGGGTGGCTGATCCGCGAGAAGCGCATCGACCTGCTCAACGCCCCGCGCGCGTTGCCGGCCATCCAGTTGTTCATCTGATCCATCCGAGTCACCCGTTGTCCATTCCAACCATCCTCACCGGAGCTACGACATGAAGAGCCTGATGCAGACATTGACGCGCGGCGCCCTCGCGGCCGCGCTGACCGCCTGTGGCGTTGCCAGCGCATTCGCGGCCGACCTCAAGGTCGGCCTGAGCGTGTCGCTGTCGGGGCCGAACTCATCGCTGGGCGTGCCCTACGCCAAGGGCATGCAGGCCGCGCTCGCCTACAAGGGCGAGGTGAACGGCCGCAAGATCCAGCTCGTCGTGCTCGACGACGGTTCCGATCCGACCACCGCCGGGCGCAACGCGCGCAAGCTCATCGAGGAGGAGAAGGTCGACGTGCTCATGGGCACTTCGGGCGTGCCGGCCGCCATCGCGATGGCGCAGGTCGGCAAGGAGGCGAAGACGCCGATGATCGGGCTCACGCCCATCCTGCTCGATCCCAACGAGAACCCCTGGGTGATGACGGTGGCGCAGCCCACGCAGCTCATGATCGACGCGGTGGTCGAGCGCATGAAGCGCAACAACGTGAAGACCGTGGGCTACATCGGCTTTTCCGACGCCTGGGGCGACCTGGTGTACGAAGCGCTGATGAAGGCCGCCCCCGGCGCAGGCATCAAGGTGGTGAGCAACGAGCGCTATGCGCGCTCCGACGCCTCGGTGACCGGCCAGGTGCTGAAGATCGTGGCCCTGCGTCCCGACGCGGTGATGACCGGCGGCGCCGGCACGCCGGGCGCGCTGCCGTTCCTGGCGCTGCAGGAGCGCGGCTTCAAGGGAGGCGTGTACGGCCAGCATGGCCTCATCAACCCCGACTTCGTGCGCGTGGTCGGCGCTGCCGGCCAGAACGCGCTGATGCCCACGGGCCCGGTGATCGTCGCCGAGCAGCTGCCGGCCGACTACCCGACGAAGAAGATCGCGACCGAATTCCGTGCCGTCTTCCAGAAGGTCAACAACGCACCGACCAGCGACGCCTTCTCGGCCTATTCCTTCGACGGCTGGCTGGTTTTCGCGGACGCAGCCTCGCGCGCGATGAAGAAGGCCGAGCCGGGCACGCCCGAGTTCCGCGTGGCGCTGCGCGACGCCATCTTCAGCACCAAGGAAGTGGTGGGCACGCACGGCGTCTACACCTTCAAGCCCGGCAGCCTCTACGGCGTGGATGAACGCGCCCGGGTGATCGTCAAGCTCGACAACGGCCAATGGAAGCTCGCACCTTGAACCTCTTGCCTTCGACTCTGCGGAGGGCCGCGCGATGACCTGGGACGTGGCCCTCATCCTCATCACCGACGGCCTCGCCAACGGTGCCATCTACCTGCTGGCCGGCCTCGGGCTGGTGCTGATCTTCTCGGTCACGCGGGTGGTGTTCGTGCCCTTCGGCGACATCGCGGCCTTCGCGGCGCTGTCGCTCGCAGCCTTCGAGACCGGCCGCGTGCCGCCGACGATCGGCATGGTCGCGGTGCTCGCTGCGCTGGCACTGGCCACCGAAGTAGGCAGCCTCGTGCGGCGCGGCGAGACCGCGCGCATCCCGAAGGCGGTGCTGACCTGGGGCGTGCTGCCCGCCATCCCCTGCGCGCTGGCGTGGCTCGCAGCCCGGCCCGGCGTGCCGGTGGCGGTGCACATCGCGGTGGCGGTTCTGCTGGTGGTGCCCATCGCGCCGCTGCTGGCGCGGGTGGTGTTCCAGCCGATCGCCGATGCCTCGGTGCTGGTGCTGCTGATCGTGTCGCTGGCGCTGCACTTCCTGCTGTCGGGCCTGGGCCTGCTGTTCTTCGGGCCCGAGGGTTCGCGCACCACGCCGCTGACCAGCGCCGTGTTCACGCTGGGCGAAGGCTTCACGGTGAGCGGTCAGGTGGTGCTGATGGTGGGGGCGGCCATCGTGCTGAGCGGGCTGTTCTTCCTGGTGTTCGAGCGCACGGTGGCCGGCAAGGCGCTGCGCGCGACGGCGGTCAACCGGGTGGGCGCGCGGCTGGTCGGCATCCGGCCGGTGCGCACCGCGCTGCTGGCCTACGGCTGCGCCTCGCTGCTGGCGGGGCTGATCGGCGTGCTGATCGCGCCGGTGACGACGATGTACTACGACTCGGGCTTCATCATCGGCCTGAAGGCCTTCGTGGCCGCGATCATCGGCGGGCTCGTGAGCTACCCGATGACGGCCGTGGGTGCACTGGCGGTGGGCGTGGTGGAGAGCTTCGCCTCGTTCTGGAGCGGCGCGCTGAAGGACGTGATCGTGTTCAGCCTGCTGATCCCGGTGCTGATGCTGCGCTCCTTCGTGGCCGCGCATGCCGAAGAGGAAGAAGACGAGGTGGATGAATGAACGGCAATCGCAAACGCATGGCGTGGATCGCCGGGCTGGTCGTGGTGCTGGCGCTGGTGCCGGTGTTCGCGGGCAGCTTCACCGTCTCGCTGCTCAACGACATCGGCATCGGCGCGCTCGTGGCGCTCGGGCTGGTGCTGCTGACCGGCGTGGGCGGCGCCACCTCCTTCGGGCAGGCGGCCTTCGTGGGCATCGCGGCCTATGCGACCGCGTGGCTCACCACCACGCAGGGCATGTCGCCCTGGCTCGGGCTGTTGTTCGCGCTGCTGCTTACGGGGCTGTCGGCATTGGCCATCGGCATGCTCACGCTGCGGCTGGGCGGGCACTTCCTGCCGCTGAGCACCATCGCCTGGGGGCTCTCGATTGCGATGCTGTTCGGCAACGTCGATGGGCTGGGCCGTCACACGGGTCTGTCGAACATTCCGGCGCTGCAGATCGCAGGCTGGTCGCTGGCCGATCCGCGTGCGATGTACTTCCTGATCTGGACGGTGGTGGGCCTGGCCTGCCTGTTCAGCCACAACCTGCTGCAGTCGCGGCCGGGTCGCGCCATCCGCGGGCTGCGCGGCGGCGCCACGCTGCTGGCGAGCGTTGGGGCCGACGCGTACCGCGTGCGGCTTTCGCTCTTCGTCACCGCGGCCCTGCTCGCGGGGCTGGCGGGCTGGCTCTATGCGCACATGAACCGCTTCGTGAGCCCGTCGCCCTTCGACGTGCGCGCCAGCATCGAGTATTTGCTGATGGCGGTGGCCGGCGGACTCGGCCAGCTGGGTGGAGCGCTGGTGGGTGCTGCGCTGGTGCTGGTGCTGAAGAACGGCCTGCAGGACGTGCTGCCGATGCTCACGCAGCGCGCAGGCCAGCTGGAAGCGGTAGCCTTCGCCGCGCTCTTCATCCTGCTGCTGCACTTCGCGCGCGGCGGTGTGATGGGGCTGCTGCGCCGCTGGACGCGGCGGCGCGCCGGCGCGCGCGGGCCCTCGCGCCATGAGGGCCCGGCTGTCGAGCCGCTGCCGCATCGCACGCTGCCCGCGCGCGGCTCGCCGGTGCTGTCGGTGAACGGCGCGGTCAAGCGCTTCGGTGGCCTGGTGGCGGTGAACGACGTGAGCTTCGACGTGAAGGCCGGCGAGATCGTCGGGCTGATCGGCCCCACCGGCGCGGGCAAGTCGACCATGTTCAACCTGCTGACCTGCACGCTGCCGATGAGCGCGGGCCAGGTGCGCTTCCTCGAGCACGACATCGCCGGTATGCCGCAGCGCGAGGTGGCGCGGCTGGGGCTGGCGCGCACCTTCCAGCACGTGAAGCTGCGCCCGCACATGAGCCTGCTCGACAACGTGGCGCTGGGTGCGCATTCGCGCACGCGCTCGGGCATCCTGAAGGCGGGCCTGCGGCTCGATCGCACGGAAGAGCAGCAGATCCTGCAGGAAGCACAGCGCCAGCTCGACCGCATCGGCCTGGGCGACCGCGCGCACGAGCAGGCGGGCAGCCTGCCGCTGGGCACGCAGCGCATCCTGGAGATCGCTCGCGCGCTGGCCGCCGACCCGGTGCTGCTGGTGCTCGACGAGCCCGCTGCCGGCCTGCGGCGCAAGGAGAAGATGGCGCTCGGCGACCTGCTGCGCAAGCTGCGCGAGGACGGCGTGACCATCCTCATCGTGGAACACGACATGGACTTCGTGATGAAACTGGTGGACAGGCTGGTGGTGATGAATTTCGGCTCCAAGCTCGTGGAGGGCGTGCCGTCGGCGGTGCGTGCCGACGAGCGCGTGCAGGCGGCCTACCTGGGGAGCGTCGTATGAGCGCCCCATGGCCGCCCGAAGGCGCGGGCCCCCTTCAGGGGGCGCGTGAAGTACACGAAGCGACGAGCACGGAGGTGTCGGTATGACAGCGATGCTCGAGATCGGCGACCTGCACGTCTCCTATGGACAGGTGGAGGCGGTACGCGGCGTGTCGCTCGACCTGCAGCCGGGCCAGATCATCTCGGTGATCGGCCCCAACGGCGCGGGCAAGACCACGCTGCTGGCCGCCGCCATGGGCCTGCTGCCCTGCAAGGGCACGCTGCGCTTCGAGGGCGAAGACCTGCAGGGGCTCGACGTGGAGGCGCGCGTGGAGCGCGGCCTGTGCCTCGTGCCCGAGAAACGCGAGCTCTTCGGCGAGCTCACCGTGCTCGACAACCTGCAGCTCGGCGCATTCGCCAAGCGGCTGCGCGGCGATGCGATGAAGAAGCGGCTGCAGTCGGTGTACGACCGCTTTCCGCGTCTGGCCGAACGCCGCTCGCAGCGCGCCGACACGCTCTCGGGCGGCGAGCGCCAGATGCTGGCCGTGGGCCGCGCGCTGATGTCGGCGCCGCGGCTGCTGATGCTCGACGAGCCCAGCCTCGGCCTCGCGCCGCTGATCGTGCGCGACATCCTGGCGATCGTGCGCAAGCTGCGGGAGGATGGCGTGTCGATCCTGCTGGTGGAGCAGAACGCGCGCGCCGCGCTCGAAAGCTCCGACCACGGCTATGTGCTGGAGACGGGCGAGATCGCGCTCTCCGGGGCCTCCGCCGAACTGGCGAGCGACTCGCGGGTGCAGGCGACCTACCTCGGCGGGGGCACGCACGATGACGACTGACCCCCGCGCCGTGCCGCCCGCGCAGCGCACGCTGCCGGCGATGCTGCAGCGGCAGGCCGGGCTGTTCGGCTCTCGCACGCTGCTGAAGATCGCGGGCAGCGAGTGGACGCATCGGGATGCGGCGCGCTTTGCTGCGGCGCGGGCCGGCGCGTTGGCGCAGGCCGGCGTGGTGCGTGGCGATCGCATCGCGGTGATGTGCGGCAACCGCGTCGAGTTTCTCGAAAGCTTCATGGGCGCGGGATGGCTGGGCGCGTCGACGGTGCCGGTCAATACAGCGTCGATGGGGCCGCAGATCGAATACTTCCTCGCGAACAGCGAGGCGAAGCTGCTGGTGATCGAAGGCGCCTTCCTGGAACGGCTCGCGGCGGCGGATCTGGCGCGTACTGCGCTGCGCGAGATCTGGGTCGTCGGCGAGATGGCTGCGGATGTTTGGCAGGCGCCCGCGGGCGTGCGCGTCGCGGCGTATCCCGCGCATGGAGAACCCGTCGAGCCGGCATCCGTGCAGCCCGGCGACGCGCTCGCGATCCTCTACACCTCGGGCACGACAGGACCTGCCAAGGGCGTGGTCTGCCCGCACGCGCAGTATTTCTGGTGGGGCGTGAACAGCGCGGAGGTGCTCGGCGTGGACGCCGACGACGTGCTGTGCACCACGCTGCCGCTCTTCCACATCAACGCGCTCAACACCTTCGCCCAGGCCGCGCTGACGGGCTCGCAGGTGGTGTTCGAGACGCGCTTCTCGGCGTCCGGCTTCTGGCCAACGATGCGCGCGAGCGGGGCGACGGTGGTCTATCTGCTGGGGGCGATGGTGCCGATCCTGCTGGCCCAGCCTGAAGGCGCCGGCGAGCGCGACCATCGCGTACGCATCGGGCTGGGGCCTGGCGTGCCCTCCGCGGCAGGGGCCGCGTTCAAGGCGCGCACTGGCGTGTCGCTGCTGGAGGGCTACGGCTCGACCGAGACCAACTTCGCCATTGCCACCGCGCCCGATTCCCCGCGCGGCGGCGTGATGGGTTGGCTGCGGCCGGGCTTCCAGGCACGCGTGGCCGACGAGGACGATGTGGCGCTGCCGCCCGGCGAAGCGGGCGAACTGCTGCTGCGCGCCGACGAGCCCTACGCCTTCGCGAGCGGCTACTTCAACATGCCGGAGAAGACGGTCGAGGCCTGGCGCAACCTCTGGTTCCATACCGGCGACCGCGTGGTGCGCGATGCGGACGGGGCCTTCCGTTTCGTCGACCGCATCAAGGACGCGATCCGCAGGCGCGGGGAGAACATTTCGTCTTTCGAGGTCGAGCAGGTGCTGTTGAGCCACCCTGACGTGGCTTCGTGCGCGGTGTATCCCGTGCGCTCCGAACTCGCCGAGGACGAGGTGATGGCCGCGCTGGTGGCCCGCGAAGGCGCGGCCATCGACCCCGCCGAGCTCGCGCGCTTCTGCGAGGGCCGGCTGCCGTACTTCGCCGTGCCGCGCTACATCGACGTGCTGGCCGACCTGCCGCGCACCGAGAACGGCAAGGTCCAGAAGTTCAAGCTGCGGGAACGCGGCGTGGGGCCGCAGACCTGGGACGGCCGGCCCGCGAAGGCCTGAGCATGACGAGCCTGGCGCCGCAGCTTCCTCTTTCCGGGCGTGTGGCGTTCGTGACGGGAGCGGGGCAGGGCCTGGGCGCGGCGATCGCGAAGGGGCTGGCGCATGCGGGCGCTCGGGTGGCGCTGGCCGACATCGAGCAGTCGTCGGCGGTGGCCGTGGCCGATGGGATCGGCGGCCTCGCGCTGCGGCTCGACGTGCGCGACGAAGCGGCATTCCGCCAGTGCTTCGACAGGGCCGTAGCGCATTTCGGCTGTGTCGACATCATGGTCAACAACGCGGCGCGTACGCCATCGACCTCGCTGTGGGACATCACGCCCGAGGAGTGGGACGACGTGCTGGCCATCAACCTGCGCGGCAGCTTCTTCGGCTGCCGCATCGCGGGGCGCCACATGCGCGAGCGCGGCGAGGGGCGCATCGTCAATCTCGGTTCGATGGCCGGGCAGCAGGCGAGCAGCGCGACGGGCGTGCACTACGCGGCGAGCAAGGCCGGGCTGCTGGCGCTGACGCGGTCGTTCGCGCAGGAGCTGGCGCCTCATGGCGTGACGGTGAATGCGCTCGCGCCGGCGGCGATCCGCAGTCCCGCGCTAGATGCCATGGAGCCGGCGAGGCAGCAGGCACTGCAGGCCGGCATCCCGCTCGGCCGCTTCGGACTCGCCGAGGAAGTGGCTGCGGCCGTGGTCTACCTGGCTTCTCCTGCGGCAGCCTTCATGACCGGCGCGACGCTGGACCTCAACGGTGGCCGTTTCATGCGTTGACAAGGCTTGCCGGGCCGTCCGGCTAAAATGATTCAGAACTAAATCATTCAGGTATGCAACCAAATTCACTGACTGGCCGGCACGCCCTCGTCACGGGCGCTGCACGCGGCATCGGGGCGGAGATCGCCCGTACGCTGGCTGCCGAAGGCGCCACGCTGACTTTGCTGGGACGTGACCGCGAGGCGCTGCAGCGGGTGGCGGATTCGCTGGCCGGCAGCGGGCATGGCGTTGTCGCCGCGGATGTGGCGAATCCGCAGGCCGTGCAGGCGGCGTTCGCTGAGGCACGCGCAGCGCGCGGGCCCGTGGCGGTGCTCGTCAACAACGCGGGCGCCGCGGAGAGCGCACCTTTCCTCAAGACATCCTTCGAGCTCTGGCAGCGGATGCTGTCGGTCAACCTCACGGGCAGCTTTCTCTGCGCACAGGCGGCGCTGCCGGACATGCTCGACGCAGGCTGGGGCCGCATCGTCAACATCGCCAGCACTGCGGGTCAGAAGGGCTACGCCTATGTGGCGGCCTATACCGCGGCCAAGCATGGCGTGGTCGGACTCACGCGCTCGCTGGCGCTGGAGGTGGCGCGCAAGGGCATCACGGTGAACGCGGTGTGCCCGGGCTATACCGACACCGACATCCTGCGCAACAGCGTCGCCAACGTGGTCGGCAAGACCGGGCGCAGCGAGGCCGATGCGCTGGCGGAGTTCTCCAGCGTCAATCCGCAGAAGCGCATCGTGCAGCCGGCCGAAGTGGCCGACGCGGTGCAGTGGCTGTGCGGAGAAGGCGCCGCATCGGTCACCGGCCAGTCGATCTCGGTTTCAGGGGGAGAAGTGACATGACCACACGCAACGACGCCTCGCATGCCGTGCTGAGCGATGCGGAAGAACTGGGCCACGAGGCCCGCGCCGGCCACGACGACCACGCGGTCCTCAAGCTGTGGCTGCGCATGCTGGCCAGCACCACGCAGATCGAGTCCGAGATCCGCCGCCGCCTGCGCGAGCGTTTCGGCATCTCGCTCGCGCGCTTCGACTACATGGCGCAGCTCTACCGCTACAAGGACGGCCTGAAGATGCGCGTGCTGTCGCGCTACCTGATGGTGACCGGCGGCAACGTCACCGGCCTGACGGACGAACTCGAGCGCGAAGGCATGGTGGCCCGCTCGCCCAGCCCCGATGACCGCCGCGCCTGGATCGTGAGCCTCACGCCCACTGGTCGCCGCACCTTCGAGACCATGGCGAGCGAGCACGAGCAGTGGATCCTCGAGATGTTCTCGGGCCTCGACATGAAGACCGTCAAGCAGCTGCACACGCAGCTCGGCCTGCTGCGCGTGCACGTAATGCGCGGCGAACCGGCAAGCGAGGAGGGCTGAGCATGGCCGAGGGCAGCGAGTTCTGCAGGCCGCGGCTGATCCGCTTCTCGGACTGCGATCCGGCGGGCATCGTCTTCTATCCGCAGTACTTCGTGATGCTCAACGGCCTCGTCGAAGACTGGGTCAACGAAGGCCTGGGCCTGAGCTACCACGGGCTGGTCGCGCAGCGGCGCATCGGCCTGCCCACGGTGAAGCTCGATGTCGACTTCCGCGCTGTGAGCCGCATGGGCGATCAAGTGATGCTGGGGCTGGTCGTGGAGCGCCTGGGCTCGCGTTCGCTGACCTTGCGGGTGCGCTGCTTCGAGCCGGTGAGCGGTGAAGTGCGAATGCAGATGCAGCAGGTGCTGGTGACGACGTCGCTCGAGACCCATAGGGCAGTCGCCGTTCCGGACGACATGCGTGCTGCCATCGTTCGTAGCGCACCCGAGCTCGGCTGAATATTTTTTTCTTCAGGCCGCAGGGCCGTCGCCGTGCTCGGCCTCCTGCGTGCGCTTCTTCAGCCAGCCGCTGAGCTCCTTCTTTCCCTTGGCATTGGCGGATCGCCATGCCTCGCGCGCTGCGGCGATGAAACGCTCCTCCGCAGCATCGGGCACTCCACTGGGCCGGTCTTCCTCGTCGAGCCAGCCGAGCTCGACGCCGCAGTGCCTTTCGATCTGCCTCGCCAGGTTGTCGCCGATGGGGCGGGAGCTCTTGATCTGGCTCCACATGCTGGGGGAAATCTCGATCTTCTTCGCGAACGCCTGGTCCAGCCCCTTGGCTGGCAAGCCAGCGGCAACGGCCTCCTCGAGAAAGCGGCGGTGCAGCGCAAGCGCATTGCGTCGGCGCGCGACGGTGATATTGGGCACTGTTCAAAAACAACAACAAGACAAGAAAAGATTGTCCCGGTTGTTGACGCAGGCGTAAACACTATTTACAGTTGCCCTCGATCACGGCTCCAAGCCGTACCCTTTTTCCAACCCCTAACGGCCGACAGCGGCAATTTTTGACTCAGGAACCATCGTGAATACCGCACTGATCCTCACCAGCATTCGTCCCGCATCGGGCCGATCGCTCGTGCGCGTCTGGGCGTGCGGTGGTTTCGACGGCATGCCGTCGGTCCGATCGAACCAGCACCAGAGCCACGTGCATTCCACGAAAGCTGCAGCCAGCCTGCGTTTTGGGAAAACCGAGGATCAGGTGCTACCGGGTGGAGGTTGCGCATAGGCGCACACCTTCCAAGCTCTCTCGTTCAGAGGCCCGGAAACCGCAAGGTTCCGGGCCTTTTTGTTTGTCGTGTGGTTTCTTGTTTGCCATTCCGGGTGTGCCTTCACCACACCGCCAGAGCCCACCGCGTAGACGGTCTGGCGGGATGTGCAGGAATTGATCACTCCTGTGCAGCGACGTCGTACGGGACAGCGCCCAGCGTGCTGTCCGTCGCGTGAGGACACAACCGAAATGGAAAGCGGACTGCCGTTTTCTCGAACGACGACATGACCGAACCCGAGCGGGACGGGGCCATGCAGATGGCTCTCCCGCGGAAACCGGCCGCAAAGATTGGGCGGCGCCGGAACTCGTAACCGGACACTTTTTTGTCTTGCCGCCCGCGTTAGCTCAATGGATCAGAGCACTTGCCTACGAAGCAAGGGGTTGCACGTTCGAGTCGTGCACGTGGGACCAGCTCTTCTTTCGCTTCTTTTCCGCTGTCCATCACCGAGGAGTAGTCACCATGCGCAAGCGCAACACCCCGATCCGGATGATCACCGTGCGTCCGGCACAGCCGCACGAACGCACAACGATGCTGGCGCTGGCTCGGCGCTTCGGTTTCAGCGTCGCTGCACGCCGCGTCGGCGAGGGCGTGACGGACCGCGAGCCGCAGCAGCCTGACGGACTCGATCTCGACCAGCGCGTCCGCGCCGTCGGCGAATGGTGAACCGGCAGACATCCGTAGCTTCCTTTACATGGTGCGCGTAGCTCAATGGCAGAGCCGCGGGTTGTGATCCCGCTGACGACGGTTCGATTCCGTTCGTGCACCCCAAACCCACACCTGTCGCCGCGAAAGGAGGCGATTCATGCAACCTCACGTCCTGCAACTCGACATTCAGGGCACGCCGCAAGCCTGGATCTCGCTGGAGCAGGCGGTGTTGCACTACGCGACCGGCTCGGTCGCCTGGGAAGACGGCGACCTGCCGCTGGCAACGCTGCGCGGCGGATTCAACGTGGCGCGCGGCGTTCAGTCGCGCATCGAAGTCGCGCCGATCATCGCTTTGCGCGGTGCGTCGAAGATCAATCTCTTCGAAGTGATCCCGAGCGTCACCAAGAGCAAACTGTTGCGCCGCGACCGCTACACCTGCGCCTACTGCGCAGGGGTCATCCACGAGCGCGACCTGCAATGCGAACACGTGCTGCCTGAATCGCGCGGCGGTCCCTGGACCTGGACCAACCTCGTGAGCGCATGCGCTGTCTGCAACAACCGCAAGGCCGCGCGCACGCCGGAAGAAGCAGGCATGCCACTGGTCTACCTGCCGTACGTGCCGAGCCGCTACGAGAACTTCCTGCTGGAAGGCCGCAACATTCGTGCGGACGTGCACGAGTGGCTGGCGAGGCGGCTGCCCAAGGGCTCGCGGCTGCAGTAGGGGAAGGCCGTGACTATCTTCCTGGTTCGCGCCCATGAAAAAAGCCCGCCGTCCTTGGGGCGGCGGGCCTTTTGTATTCGTGCGGGAGATCGCTGCTGGTCAACGCCCCATGCCGAAGAATCGATAGGCGATCACGCCAGCTGCCGCGAGGCCGCCGACGATCGCCAGGACGACTCGCGTCTTTCGGTTGGAACCGCGCTTCGAGCGGGGCCAGTGATCCGGTCCGATCAGGTCGATGGGGACGGTGGGTTTGCCTATGTCGGACGCCTTTTCCATGGGAGGAAATATAGCTCACGCTTGAAGGCATGCTTCGGGGTGGAGCGCCTTCTGCGGCGCCGATGTGTCGCCATCGCGATCGGCGTTGCGCGGGCAAAAAAATACCCGCATGAGCGGGCCGAACGAGCCTTCGAGGCTTCGGAGTTGGTATCCCTGGGTCTTTCTTGTTGGATGCGTGACAGCAGGTGCAAGATGCCATGCCGAATGGAGCCCGTTCGCAACCTGGAAGCCGGCGGCATGTAGCCGATGGAGAAAACCGTGAAATATTCCCTCATGAACAAAGAAATCATTCTCGAAAGCTTGAAGCGTGCGTTGGAGAACTGGGTTCGCAATGCCTCCGCAGCGCAGCTTTGGCAGGTACATCAGGAGGGTGGCCTCGGTGCGTTGATCGATGCGGACGAGGACATGGTGCAGGTGCGCATCGTGCTCGGCGGCTTACGCTGCCCGCTCTCCGGACTCGGCCGGACCGACGGCCGCCTGCCGGTCACCGAGGCATACCTCGGCACCGCGGCTTGGGGGGCGCCACCGGCGCAAGCAAGCCCCGAGCGCGAGCAATGGTTCCTTTCGAGCGAACTGGCTCAGGCACACGCGCGCCAGTACCTGGTCGCCGAAGTCGGCGAGAGACAGGATCTGCTGCAGCGTTGCGTCGACGACTGGATCGCGAGGCAGCAGGGCACTCGCGAGCGCCGTTCTTGATCGATGCTGAAGAAAGGCTCGGCAAAGAAAAAAGCCTCCCCAGAATGATCGGAGGAGGCTTGGACAAAAAAATAGCGCGGAGACCGCGCTATTTCTGGTGTTGGTGGTGGGCCCTGAGTGACTCGAACACTCGACCTACGGATTAAGAGTCCGCTGCTCTACCAACTGAGCTAAGAGCCCTTGCTTTGAAAACGTTTAGTGTTTTCTGGCAAGACCACGAGTATATCCCATAAATGGCGCTTGTCCAAAAAATTTGTGACCTGCAGCGTTAGCATTCGCCATCACCGATGCACGATGGGGCAGTGCCCCTCAACCAGGAGAACCTCATGAGCGACGCCAGCGTCACGCCCCATATCTTGATCACCGGCGCTGCCGGTGCGCTCGGCCGCGCGGTGGCCCAGCACTTCCTCGACCAGGGTGCGCGCCTCGCGCTCGTCGACCACCACGAAGGCCGCCTTGCCGAAGTGTTTCCCGGGCTCGACAACTCTCGCCATCTGCTGCTGTCCGGGGACGTGACCTCCACCACCGAGATGGCGGCTCTCGCGCAGCAGGCGCTCAAGTCCTTCGGCCGCATCGACGCCCTGGTGCACATTGCCGGTGGCTTCGAGATGGGCGAGGCGACGCATGCGCTCACGCGAGAAAGCTGGGACCGCATGATGAATCTCAACGCCTGGTCGTTCATCGCGGTGACTCAGGCCGTGCTTCCCTCGATGATCGAGCGGCGCGGCGGCAGCGTCGTCGCCGTCACGGCGAAGGCTGCGGCGCGCGGAGTGCCGGCCATGGCGGCGTACGTCGCATCGAAGAGTGCGCTGCAGCGACTGGTCGAAGCCATGGCGGCCGAGGCGGCGCCACACGGCGTCAACGTCAACAGCGTGGCGCCGAGCGTGCTCGATACGCCCGCCAACCGACAGGCGATGCCGGACGCGAACCCCGCCGAATGGGTATCGACCTCGGTCGCCGCGCAAACCATCGCCTTCCTCGCATCGCCGGCTGCTGCTGCGCTGCACGGCCAGCACCTGACGCTCGATAGCTGAGCGGAAAAGAAAAAGGCCCTGGCGGATGCCAGGGCCTGCCGGTAGCGCTTCGCTGGCGCAGTCTCAGACTGCGCCGTGAAATCAGGCCTTCTCGGCGTGGTACTGGGTCAGCCGCTCGACTTCGTTCTTGGAGCCCAGCATCACGCTGACCCGCTCGTGCAGCTTGGTGGGCTGCAGTTCCAGGATGCGCTGCTTGCCGTTGGTGGCCGCGCCGCCGGCCTGCTCGACCAGCCAGCTCATCGGGTTGGCCTCGTACATCAGGCGAAGCTTGCCGGCCTTCTCGGGCTCGCGCTTGTCCCACGGGTACATGAAGACGCCGCCGCGCATCAGGATGCGGTGCACGTCGGCCACCATGCTGGCGATCCAGCGCATGTTGAAGTCCTTGCCGCGCGGGCCTTCCCTGCCGGCCAGGCATTCGTCGATGTAGCGCTTCACGGGCTCGTCCCAGTGGCGCATGTTGCTCATGTTGATCGCGAATTCCTTGGTGTCGGGCGGAATCTGGATGTCTTCCTGCGTCAGCACGAAGCTGCCCTGTTCGCGGTCGAGCGTGAACATGGCCACGCCATTGCCCACGGTCAGCACCAGCGTGGTCTGCGGGCCGTAGATGCAGTAGCCGGCCGCCACCTGCTGCGTGCCGGCCTGCAGGAAGTCGGCTTCCTGCACGCCGGGGTGGTCGTCGGGCTTCTTCAGCACGCTGAAGATGGTGCCGATGCTGACGTTCACGTCGATGTTGCTGCTGCCGTCGAGCGGGTCGAACATGAGCAGGTATTCGCCCTGGGGGTAGCGGTTGGGCACCACGTAGATGCTGTCCATTTCCTCGCTGGCCATGGCGGCGAGGTGGCCGCCCCATTCGTTGGCCTCGATCAGCACTTCGTTGGCGATGATGTCCAGCTTCTTCTGGATCTCGCCCTGCACGTTCTCGCTTTCGGCCGTGCCGAGCACGCCGCCCAGCGCGCCCTTGTTGACGGCCTGGCTGATGCTCTTGCAGGCGCGCGCGACCACTTCGAGCAGCAGGCGCAACTGGCCAGGAATCAGGCCGTCGGCGCGCTGTTGTTCGACGAGGTAGCGGGTGAGGGAAATCTTCTGGGCCATGGGATCTGTCCTATGCAATGTTGAGGGTCTGTTCGCGAAACACCGCGGAACCGGCTTTGCCGGGCCGCAGGTGTTGCCCCCTGCAAGGGGGGTGGCGAAGCGACGCGAAGTGCGCGAAGCCTTGGGGTGTGCTCAGTTTCCTGCCAGGGCGCGGGTCACGACTTCATGCGTGTCCTTGCTCAGATCGGGCTTGGCGGCCACTCGCGCGATCGCTTCGCGCGCCGCGCTGCGGTACGGCTCTGCCAGCTTGCTCCAGCGGTCGAGCGCACGCGCGAGGCGGGCGGCGACCTGCGGGTTGATGGCGTCGAGCTCGATCACGCGCTCGCTCCAGAACACGTAGCCGGCGGCGTCCGGGCGGTGGAAGGCACCGGGGTTGGCGCTGCAGAAGCTGAAAATCACGCTGCGTGCGCGGTTGGGGTTCTTCAGCGAGAAGTCGGGGTGCTTCATCAGCTGCTTCACCAGCGGCAGGATGTCGCCGCCGCGGTCGGGCGCTCCGGCCTGCAGCGAGAACCACTTGTCGATGACCAGCGCCTCGTCCTTGAAGATGGCGTGGAAGCGAGCGAGCGCCTGCGCCGCCAGCGTGTGGCCCGACGCCACCAAAGCGTTGAGCGCGTTGAAGCGGTCGGTCATGTTGCCCGCGTCCTTGAAGCGCTGCAGCGTCTTGCCCGGCCACACGACGTCGCCCGAGGAGCGCGCCGCCAGGCACAGGAAATTGAGCGCCATGCCCGCCAGCGCGCGGCGGCCCGAGGAGGTCGGGTCGGGGCTGTAGGCGCCGGTGTCGTGGTTCTCCTCGTACGCCCATTGCCAGTCGGCGAAGAGGGCGGTGGCCAGCTGGGCGCGCATGGCTTCGCGCACCAGGTGCACGCGCTGCGGATCGACCACGTCGAGCTGCTCGGCGATGTAGGTTTCCGACGGCAGCGTGAGCACCAGTTCCTTGAAGGCGGCAGATCGGAAGAGCAC
>CAJYQC010000520.1 GCA_913776885.1 uncultured Variovorax sp. | reverse complement strand
GCCAGCGAGGCCCGCACCGACGGCGGCACGCTCTCTGCCAGCGGCGAACTGGCCTGGGGCCCGGCCAGCGGCTCGGCGTCCGGCATCCGCATGGCGGTGCAGGGCCAGCTGCGCGCGCTGCGCGTGCTGGTGCGCACCGACCGGCAGGTCACGCTTTCTGGCGACCTGCAGGCCCGGTTGGACAACGGCCAGTTCACCGTGCGCGGCAAGCTCAGGACCGACCGGGCCGTCATCATCCTGCCCGACGAGACCGCGCCCAGCCTGGGCAGCGACGTCATCGTTCGCTCCGCCGCCAAGGACCGCGAGGCCGCCGAGGCGGCGAAGCGCGAAGCCGCCCGCGCCGACGCGCAGGCCGCGAAACCGCAGACCGCCAAGCCGCCGGACATCACTGTCGAGTTCGACCTGGGCGACGACTTCGCGGTGCAGGGCCGCGGCATCACCACGCGCCTCGAAGGCAACCTGGAGATCCGCAGCACCCGGCTCGATGCGCCGCCGCGCATCACCGGCGAGGTGAAGACGGTGAAGGGCCAGTACCGCGCCTACGGCCAGCAGCTCGACGTGGAGACCGGCATCGCACGCTTCAACGGCCCCTTCGACAACCCGGCGCTCGACATCCTCGCCATCCGGCCCAACCTCTCGCAGCGTGCAGGCGTGCAGATCACCGGCACCGCGCAGTCGCCGCGCGTGAAGCTGTATTCGGAGCCGGCGCTGTCGGATGCCGAGACGCTTTCATGGGTCGTCCTGGGCCGCGCCTCGGCCACCAGCGGCGGCGACTCGGCGCTGCTGCAGCAGGCCGCGCTGTCTCTGCTCGGCAAGATCGGCGGCGCCTCCACCGGCGGCAGCCTCGCCAGCCGCTTCGGCCTCGACGAACTGGGTTTCAAGGGCCCGGGCGACGGCGGCGACCTGCGCGAATCGGCCGTGACCCTGGGCAAGCGCCTCTCCAAGGATTTCTACGTCACCTACGAGCGCAGCATCGGCGGAACCTTCGGCACCCTCTTCATCTTCTACGACCTCACGACGCGCCTCACCCTGCGCGGCCAGGCGGGACAGACCAGCGGCGTCGACCTGATCTACACGGTGAAGTACGACTGAAGCGGGAGCGGACAGCCGGACGCAGAGGACGCGAAAGTTGCGCGAAGGTCGCAAAAGGAAAACCAGAAGATGGTTTTCCTTTTGCGGCCTCTGCGGCCTCTGCGGCCTCTGCGGCCTCTGCGCAGCTTCTGTATTTCTTCTGCGTTCGGCTGTCCGATCCCTTCCCCGGCCCGCTCCCGACTTCGGCCTTGACCCGCGTCTTGCGCGCGTGATAAGAACCGTCCCTCGCCTTCACCGAGGAGCGACGATGAAAAATGATGGAGACAAGGGCGACCGCCAGAGCCCGAGTCCGGTATCGGACCTTCACTCGCAGGATGCGCCGGCTTCCCCGCGAATCACGCTCGTGCGCAACGCGCTGCATGCGGTGATGGCGCTCATAGCCCTGCTTGCAGTCGCCACCTCGATTCCCCATTGGGGCGGCAGCAACTTCCCCGTGCTGAGCTTGGTGATCTACGTGGCGGGCATGGTGTTCATCGCGATGCCGCTGTGCCTGTTCTACGAGGCGCTGCTCCAGTCGCAGCAGCGGCGCGGCGGGCACGGCGGCGTCGGCGTCTAGGCGCCTGTTCGCACTGTTCCCGGCGTCGCGAGACGGTGCCCTAGCCCGCGTCGCCCCCGCCCTGCGGGAACTGTTCCCTGACGTCGGCCGCCTCTCGCGGGCCGCCCGGCATCAGGTTCTCGCGGTGGCTACGGACCGCCGAGGCGACGATCGGCAGCAGGTGCGTGGCCGTGCCGGCCTCGAGCGCACGGATCAGCTGCACACGCATGCTCGGCGCCCAGAAGGACTTCAGGTGCGCCGCGATCGCGCTCGTGGCCAGGCTCGCGTCGCTCGGCGACTGTGCCTGGAAGAAGGTGCCGATCTGGTTGGCCATCTTGACCAGCTGTGCCGAATGATCGTGTTCCATGGGGCTTGCGAAGAGTGGTTGCTCGGTTGAGAAGAAAGGTCAGCCGAGCCGCTGCGGGTGGCTATAGACCCCAAGATCCTGCTGCCGCACGAAGCCCACCAGCGTGAGGCCCGCGCGCTGCGCGGTGGTCACCGCGAACGAGGTCGGCGCCGACACCGCCGCGAGCAGCGGCGCGCCGGCCATCGCGGCCTTCTGCACTATCTCGAAGCTCGCGCGGCTGGTCACGGCAATGAAGCCGGCGGACGCATCGACTTCGTTGGCCGCGAGCGCACCCACCAGTTTGTCGAGCGCGTTGTGGCGGCCCACGTCCTCGCGCAGCCACATCACCTCGCCCTCGGCCGAGCACCATGCCGCCGCGTGCACCGCGCCGGTGGCTTCCTGCAAGGTCTGCTGCGAGGGCAGCTGCGACATCGCGCGGGCGATGGCCTCGCGATCGAAGCGCACTGCCCCATCGCCGCGCAGCACGGGGATCTCGCGCGAGACCTGCGTCAGGCTCTCGGTGCCGCACAGGCCGCAGCCGGTGCGTCCGGCCATCGAGCGGCGGCGCTGCTTCAGGCGCGCGAAGGCCGCGCCCGACACCTGCATGTGCACCGTGAAGCCCAGCGCCGATTGCTCGGCTTCCACCGCGTAGAGCTCGTGTGCTGCACCGAGGATGCCCTCGCTCAGCGAGAAGCCGAGCGCGAAGTCTTCCAGGTCGAGCGGCGTCGCGAGCATCACCGCGTGCGAGATGCCGTTGTATTCGAGCGCGACCGGCACCTCCTCGGCCACCCAGTCCTGCACGTCGAATGGCCGTCCGCCGCGCACGCCGTGCACGGGCAGCAGCTGCGCGCCTTCGCAGAAGCGCACGGTGTCGGCGGCCTGCATGGTCATGCGTGATGCATCCTCACTTGGCCGGCACGGTCTCGTTGCTCGGCGCCGAGGCGGCGGCGAGCAGCTCGTTCTGCGTCTGGTTGAAGCGGCTGTACTCCTGCTGCCAGGCCGAAGGCTGCATCACCGGCGTCACCTGAACCGCAGTGACCTTGTACTCGGGGCAGTTGGTGGCCCAGTCGGAGTTGTCGGTGGTGATCACGTTCGCGCCCGACTCGGGGAAGTGGAAGGTGGTGTAGACCACGCCCGGCTGCATGCGCTCGGACACCGTGGCGCGCAATACCGTCTCGCCCGCGCGGCTCTGGATGCCCACCCAGTCGCCGTCCTTCACGCCGCGCTCCTCGGCGTCGTGCGGATGGATCTCGAGGCGGTCTTCGCTGTGCCACTGGTTGTTCTCGGTTCGCCGCGTCTGCGCGCCCACGTTGTACTGCGAGAGGATGCGCCCGGTGGTCAGCAGCAGCGGGAACCGGCGCGTGACCTTCTCGTCGGTGGCCACGTACTGCGTGACGATGAACTTGCCCTTGCCGCGCACGAAGCGGTCGATGTGCATGGTGGGCGTGCCCTCGGGCGCGTTCTCGTTGCAGGGCCACTGGATGCTGCCGAGCTCGTCGAGGCGCTCGTAGCTCACGCCGCGGAAGGTGGGCGTGAGCGCGGCGATCTCGTCCATGATCTCCTCGGGGCTCCGGTAGTCCATCGGATAGCCGAGGGCCTGCGCGAGCTTCACCGTCACCTCCCAGTCGGCGAGGCCGGCCTTGGGCGGCATCACCTTGCGCACGCGCGAGATGCGGCGCTCGGCGTTGGTGAAGGTGCCGTCCTTCTCCAGGAACGAGGAGCCCGGCAGGAACACGTGCGCGTACTTGGCAGTCTCGTTGAGGAAGATATCCTGCACCACCACGCATTCCATGGCCATCATCGCGGCGGCCACGTGCTGCGTGTTGGGGTCGGACTGCACGATGTCCTCGCCCTCGCAGTAGAGACCCTTGAAGCTGCCGCCGATGGCGGCGTCGAACATGTTGGGAATTCGCAGACCCGGCTCGGGGTCGATCGGCACGCCCCAGGCGGCCTCGAAAGCGGAGCGCGTGGTGCTGTCCGACACGTGGCGGTAGCCCGGCAGCTCGTGCGGGAAGGAGCCCATGTCGCAGGAGCCCTGCACGTTGTTCTGGCCGCGCAGCGGGTTCACGCCCACGCCCTCGCGCCCGACGTTGCCGGTGACCATGGCAAGGTTCGCGATGCCCATCACCGTCGTCGAGCCCTGGCTGTGCTCGGTCACGCCCAGGCCGTAGTAGATGGCGGCGTTGCCGCCGGTAGCGAACAGCCGCGCGGCCGCGCGCATCTCGGCGGCCGGCACGCCGGTCACCGCCTCGGTGGCCTCGGGCGACTGCTCGGGGCGCTCCACGTACGACTTCCATTCCTTGAACGAAGCCGTGTCGCAGCGCTCCGCCACGAACTCGTCGGCCATGAGCCCTTCGGTCACGATGACGTGCGCCAGGGCCGTGACCACCGCCACGTTGGTGCCGGGGCGCAGCTGCAGGTGGTGAGCCGCCTGGATGTGCGGCGACTTCACGATGTCGATGCGGCGCGGGTCGACCACGATCAGCTTCGCGCCCTGGCGCAGCCGCTTCTTCATGCGGGATGCGAACACCGGGTGGCCGTCGGTCGGGTTGGCGCCGATCACCATGATCACGTCGGCCTTGTCCACCGAGGCGAAGGTCTGCGTGCCCGCCGATTCGCCCAGCGTCTGCTTCAGGCCGTAGCCCGTGGGCGAATGGCACACCCGCGCGCAGGTGTCGACGTTGTTGTTGCCAAAGGCGGCGCGCACCAGCTTCTGCACGAGGTAGGTCTCCTCGTTGGTGCAGCGCGAGGATGTGATGCCGCCGATGGAATCGCGGCCGTACTTGGCCTGCAGGCGCTTGAACTCGCTCGCGGCGTAGTTGAGCGCGGTCTCCCAGCTCACCTCCTGCCACGGGTCGCTGATGTTCTTGCGGATCATCG
>CAJYQC010000519.1 GCA_913776885.1 uncultured Variovorax sp. | reverse complement strand
GCAGCATGGTGCCGGCCCAGAAACGGCCCTGGCGGTCGCAGCGGCCGTCGTTGAAGCGCATGGCGGGCGCCGCGTGCTCGACGGGTGCGAGCAGGGTGGCGGACAGCGTGCCGTCGGCCTGCGGCTTCAGCGAGAAGAGGCCGCTCTCCATGCCGGCGATCCACTCGCCCGGCGCATCGGCGCGCGGCGCGACGCAGGCGATCATCTCGTCGGCTCTCCACTGCGCGTGGCCTTCGCCCGCGTGCCAGCGGTTCAGCGTGCGCGCCGGAATGTCGACCCAGTACAGCGCCTGCTGCGCGGCATGCCACACCGGGCTTTCGCCGGTGGCGTTGCGCGCGTCGAGCACGAGTTCGGCTTGCATCGCGTGTATCGCCTCGATCAATCGCCGAACGGGCCCTGCGCGGTGAAGGCGCCGCCCTGGTAGATGGCGTTCGGGTCTGTTGGCGCGACGGGAGGCTGCTCCTCGACCTTGTCGCGGAACACTTCGGAGCTGTCCTGCGCCACGAAGCCCAGGTGCGCGGCCGCGCTGTTGTCCCACCACACGTCGCGGTTGTTCGACATGCCGTAGACCACCGTGTGCTTCACGCCGGGCGTGAAGAGCGACTTCTCGATCAGCGTGGTCAGGTCGCGGTAGCTGAGCCAGGTGCTCATCATCCGGCGGTTGGCGGGCTCGGGGAAAGACGAGCCGATGCGGATGCTGACGGTCTCGATGCCCCATCGGTCGAAGTAGAACTGCGCCACGTCCTCGCCGAAGGACTTCGACAGGCCGTAGTAGCCGTCGGGCCGGCGCGCGGCGTGGGCATCGATGCGTTCGCTCTGCCTGTAGAAGCCGATCACGTGGTTCGAGCTCGCGAACACCACGCGCTTCACCCCGTGGCGGCGCGCGGCCTCGTAGATGTGGAACACGCCCTTGATGTTGGCCTCGAGGATCTCCTCGAACGGCCGCTCCACCGACACGCCGCCCAGGTGGACGATGGCGTCGCAGCCTTCCACCAGCGCGTGCACCGCGGCCTTGTCGGCGAGGTCGCAGGGCACGACTTCCTCGTTGGCGCCGGCGGCTTGCGCCAGCGAGGCGATGTCGGACAGCCGCAGTACGTTCGCATACGGCTTGAGCCGCTCGCGCAGCACCTTGCCGAGGCCGCCGGCCGCGCCGGTCAGAAGGAGGCGATTTATCTTGTTGTTGTCTGTCATCGGTGCCTGTCCTTGCTTGCAGGGGTCATGGTTTCCGAGGGCTGCCGCGGCGGCGGTTTCGATGGAGCGGCCGGTACGATGCCGTGGAAGCAAGGTCGAAGGCCGCGAGGTCGAAAAGCGCTGCATTTCGGTGCCGTGGAAACCGGAGGCCGCTGGCGGATCAGCCCGCGACGCTCAAGAGTTGAGTGATAAGTTATCTGTTGTCGTACAACTAGTTTGGAGATTATCATCGTGGCCATGGTTCAGACGACTGCGGGTAATCCCTTGGAGACGGACGCTTCGGCGGAAGCCGCTTCTTCGGCGCCTTCTTTCGTTGGGCGTCCGCGCCAGCGCGCGCGCGGCCTGGCGCACGGGCTGGTGGAAGACCTGGGCGAGAAGATCCGCAGCCAGGCGCTGCGCCCTGGCGACAAGCTGCCGACCGAGTCGGCCATCATGCAGGCCTATGGCGTGAGCCGCACCGTGGTGCGCGAGGCGCTGTCGAAGCTGCAGGCCGCGGGGCTGGTCGAGACGCTGCACGGCGTGGGCACCTTCGTGCTGCAGCCGCGAACGGGCGGGGTGTTCCGCCTCGACCCGGGCGAGATCGCCGCCTCGGTCGACGTGCTCGCCGTGCTGGAGCTGCGCATCAGCCTGGAGACCGAATCGGCCGGCCTCGCCGCCAGCCGCCGCACCGATGAACAGCTCGTCGCCATGCGCCAGGCGCTCGACGACTTCGAGCGCAACGTGGTGGTTGCGGGCGACACCGTGGGGCCGGACTTCCGCTTCCACCTGCAGATCGCCGAGTCGACCGGCAACCCGTACTTCGCGGACATCATGCGGCACCTGGGTACCACGCTCATTCCGCGCACCCGCATCAGCGCCATCCGCACGCACGAGGGCGGGGCGCCGTACCTGAGCCGCGTGAACCGCGAGCACGAAGAGATCTACGCAGCCATCGCGCGGCGCGACCCCGAGTCGGCGCGCGCCGCGATGCGCATCCACCTGACCAACAGCCGCGAGCGGCTTCGCATGGCGCAGGAGGCCGCGCAGCAGAAGGCGAAGGCCGATGCTGCCGCGGCAGGTGGTGTCGATGCGGCCGTGCCGTTGGCCGGCGACGGCGCTTCCCACTGATATTTTTCTTGTCCGCCCCGCTGGACAAGTCATATCTCTAGTTGTACGATGACTGATAACTTGTGCGGCTCGTCGCGTGCAAGGCCATGACGACCATCGAACAACAGGAGACAGCATGTCCATCTCCCGCCGCGGCGCCCTCGGCGCCGCACTGGCCACCTCCCTGGCTGCCAGCCTGCCGGCGCGCTCCTTCGCGCAGGCAGCGGCAGGCGCGCAGGGCGGCACCGGCAACTGGCCCTCGAAGCCGATCCGGATCATCGTGCCGTACCCGCCGGGCGGTTCGTCCGACATCATCGCGCGGGCCATCAGCCAGCCGTTGTCCGAGGCCCTCGGGCAGTCGGTGATCATCGACAACAAGGCCGGCGCCAACGGCAACCTCGGCGCCGACCTGCTGGCCAAGGCGCCGGCCGACGGCTACACGCTGATGCTGTGCGACCTGGGCGCGCTGGCGATCAGCCCGTCGCTCGACCCCAAGCTGCCTTTCGATCCGTCGAAGGACCTGCGCAGCGTTTCCATGCTGGCGTACTCGCCGCACCTGCTGGTGGTACACCCCTCGGTGGAGGCGAACACGCTGAAGGAGCTGGTCGAGCTCTCGAAGAAGAGCGATCTCAACTTCGCCGTCACCGCCAGCGGCAGCACCGCGCACCTCGCGGGCATCGAGCTGCAGCGCCGCATCGGCGCCAAGTGGGAGTACGTGCCCTACAAGGGCGGCGTGCAGGCCGTGCTCGACACCGTGTCGGGCCAGACGCAGGTGCTGATGAACGGCATGCTCGCCACCTACCCGCAGGTGCAGGCCGGCAAGCTCAAGCTGATCGCCGTGTCCAAGGCCACGCGCATGCCGCTGATCGGCAGCGTGCCGACCATCGCGGAGCAGGGCGCTCCCGGCTATGAGTCGGGCACCTGGCAGGGCATGGTCGCCGCGCGCGGCGTGCCCGACGCGATCGTCAACCGGCTCAACCGCGAACTGGTGCGCATCATCCGCACCGCCGACATCCGCGCCCGCCTCGCGGGCCAGGGCGCCGAGGTCGTGACCATGACCGCGCCCGAACAGGACCAGTTCTTCGCCAAGGAGCGCGCGCGCTGGGCGCAGGTCGTCAAAGAGGCGAACGTCAGGCTCGACTAGCCATGCCCGCCCACCGGCTTTCCGATCGCAGCGCTCCGTGCGATTCGCCATCTCCCGAGCGGGAGGCGCGGCTCGCCTTGGGGCGGCCCGGCGGCGGCCGCATCGCCCGGCCCATCGCCCACCGCATTTCCTTCTCCTTTTCCTCATCTTCACTGGACTCTTCCC
>CAJYQC010000518.1 GCA_913776885.1 uncultured Variovorax sp. | reverse complement strand
TCTGCGGCGTCTTGTTGCTCTCGCGGCCCAGCGCCGCGGCGCGGTCGAGCCAGCGTCGGCGTACATGTTCGCCGCGCAGGGCCTCGGTCGGCTCGTCCAGTCCTTCGAGCGCGGGGAACATCGCGCTGAAATGCTGCACCGCGTTGCCGGCATCCGACAGCGAGAACTCGACGCGCTTGGACAGCGCCTCGCCCAGCGCCTTGGCGGTCTGCGAACGGCCGTGCGTGGCGACGACGGCGTAGTAGTCGGCCAGCGCCTGCCTGTCGGCGGTCACGGCCTCGAAGAAGGGCCGCCAGGTGCGGCTGCGCGCCTCCGCATCGTCTTCGAGCAGCTCGTAGTTCGACGGCAGGCCCAGCTCGCGCAGCACCGCGATCGGCGCATTGCGCAGCAAGCCTGCGAACCAGGCGTGGAAGGTGCGGAACTGCACCGGCCGCCCGCCTTCTAGCAGGCGCCGGTAGAGGCCCTTGAGCCGGGGCACGGCGGCCGATGCGGCCGCCGGCTCCATGCCGCGCATCACGAGCTGGGCGGCGAGTTCTTCCTGCGGCCGTTCGGCAAAGTCCTCCAGCCACTGGTCGAGGCGCTCGCGCATCTCGCCGGCGGCCTTCTTCGTGAAGGTGATGGCCAGGATCTCGTGCGGCTCGCAGGCGGCGTCGCCCTCCTCGAGCAGCGCTCGCAGGATGCGCGAGACCAGCATCCAGGTCTTGCCCGCGCCGGCGCAGGCCTCCACGGCCACCGAGCGGCGCGGATCGCAAGCCACCGTATAGAAGGCCTCGCGCGTGACGTGGTGGCCGTTGTGTTCGTAGGCTGCGCCGTTCATTGCGTGCTGCCTCCGATCGGTTCGACGCCCGGCGGAGGAGCCGCCTCGTCCCAGAAATCCTTGCGGCACAGGCCGCGCGCGGTGCAGTAGTCGCAGACAGCGCCCTCGCCCAATGGCGGCAGCGTCGCGCCCTGTCCGATGCGCCTGAAGTCTTCGATGATGCCGGCCACCAGCGCGTCACGCGCCTCGACCACGGCCGGCTGCTCGACAGTCTGCGTGCCCGAAGCCTTTTCGCCCACGTTCACGTAGGCCGCGCGCAGCGTGTCGTCGGTCACCAGCGCGGCGTAGAAGGCCAGCTGGGTGTCTTCGGTGGGGTCCTTCACGCGCTACTTGCTGACCGTGGCGGACTCGGTCTTGTAGTCGATCACGAAGGCCTGGCCGTCCGGCATGCGGTCGATGCGGTCGAGCCGCCCGATCAGGCGCAGCTCGCCCAGCGGCTGCTCCTTCCAGGGCTCCGACTCGGCGAAGACGGCGCCCGACGCCTCGTGACCCGTGAGCCAGGCCAGGTAGCCATCGCGCACTGCGGGCCATGCCGCGGCGAAGGGCAGGAACTCCGCGTCGGAGAGCCCGAGCTCCTGCGTCGAACGGCGGGCGGCCTCCTCGATGAGGGCGATGCGCTCCTGCGCATCCTGCGTCGGCGCTTCGGCCAGCGCCTCGTGGAAGTGGCCGAGCACGGCATGCAGCCAGTTGCCGAAGTCGCGCTTGTCGACTTCGGCATCGAGCTCGTCCGCACTGCGCAAGCCCAGCTGGCGCAGCGCGAAGAAGCGGTAGGGACAGCGGCGCAGGTCCTCGTACACGCTGGTGGAGATGTTCTGCAGCGGCAGGAGCGCGCCGGAAGGCGTCGGGTAGCCGGTCGGCCTGAGGGCGACCTCGCGCGGCGTGCGTGGATCGTCCGAGGGCTGCAGCGCGTAGTCGAGCTGCAGCGCCTGCACCAGCGGGCTGGGCCTCACGGGCTCGCCGCTGGCGTCGGAATGGCGCCAGATCAGCTCGCACGAGGGGTTGTGCAGGGCCGCGGCCCAGGCTGCACGCTGCGCGGCTTCGAGCGCCTCGCGCGACGGCAGGCCCAGTTCGAGGCGCTGGGCGGCGCTCCAATTCCCCGGCGGTACGGGCGATGCAGGCAGGCGGCGATCGTCGCAGCCCGGGATGACCACGGCGCCGAAGGACCGGCCCAGAAGCTGGTAGAGCGGCAGTACCACGACGCGCGGGGCCTGGTCGCCTGCCGGGGGCACGAAGCTGGCGTCCTCCAGCACGTCACGGACCCAGGCGGTGAATTCGGCCAGCGTGTGGCGCCCGCCGGGGAACTCGTCTTCATCGTCGCCGTGTGCGCCGGCATCGAGCCACAACGCGCCGATCACCTTGCCGCCGGCCAGGTCTTCCTCGAGCAGGCCCCACTGTCCGCTGGCCTCCATCAGCTCGCGCAGCGCGCGCAGCCACTCGGCCAGCGGTCGCGCGCGGGCCATTGGGGCACGGCGGGCCTCGATGGCCTCGGTGAAGACGAGCAGCGCGGCGTCTTTCGCTTTCTCGCTGCGAGCCACCAGGGCGCACCAGGTCGACCAGTCGCGAATCGCCTCCTGGCGCAGGCGGGCCTCGAGCGAGAGGACGATCGGCGAGTCGCCTTCGGCGCCGCTCTTGAGCCATTCGAGCACTTGGTCGCTCGAAGCGTCATGGGCGCAAGCACGCAGCGCGCTCATCAGCGTGGCGGCGGCACGCGTGGTCGAGAGCTTCCAGCCGGTCTCGTCGTGCGTGACGACGCCCTGCGCGGCGAGCTGGGCGCTGATGCGGCGCGTGAGCGCGCGATCGGTCGCCACCAGCGCGACGGGCGCGCGGTCTTCGGCCAGATGGCGCAGCACGCAGGCGGCGGCGAGCCCGGCCTCGTCCTCGGGGTCGAGGGCCACGTGCGAGGCGCATGTCTGCAGGGGCGCACCTTGAGGCACGAGCGAAAGATGGAGGGCGCGGTCGCCCCAGAGCTTGCACAGCGACTGCGCGAGCGGATCGCCCTGGAAGCCCTCAAGCACGATCAGCGCATCGACCTGGGCCCGCGTGGATTCGCGCTGCAGCACGTCGGTGGCATAGCCGGAGGTCGAGGTCCATGCGACTGCGATGCGGATCAGCGCGCTCTCGATGCGGAACCATTCCGACTCGCTGCCTGCGTCGGCCACGCTGGCAGCGCGAAGGGCCCACTCGCCGCCGCGCTCCTCGGGCGTTACCGCGGCAGCCAGGGGGCCGAGCTGATAAGCGAGCTCGACGACCCGGCCGGCCAGGGCGAAGCGCTCCGCATGGAAGCCCGCCTGCGAGAGCAGCGCCTGGGCCGTGACGAGGTCGCGCGCCATGTCGTGGGCGATGTCGTAGCCCATGGGCACGAAGCCACCCGCGCTGCGGGCCCAGTTGTGGGTGGTTTCGAAGCGAGGCACGAAGCCGGGGCTGCCGCAGCGCGCCCACATGGCGCGCGCGACGCCCATCAACTGCGCATAGGGCACCAGCACCACGGTGCGGGCGGCGTGCAGCTCGCGCTCGGCGAGTGCGCGCACGATCCGCGCGACGATGCCGTCGGAGGGGTCGCACCAAAGGGCCTGCACGGGGTGGCCTTCGTTCATGTCGTTCTGTCGAGGGGTCTGATGGAGCGCGTCGCGCGAGAGCTTTGGCTATCGCTGTCATAGCGTCTCCATTCGGAACGCCGCCCCTTGGTTTCTGTCACAATGACCAGCACTTTAGCTGCACCGAAACTCTCTGCGCACAAGGATTCACACATGGCCAGCGAACTCATCAAACACATCTCCGACTCCTCCTTCGAGGCCGACGTGCTCAAGTCCAGCCAGCCCGTTCTGGTCGACTACTGGGCCGAATGGTGCGGTCCCTGCAAGATGATCGCCCCCATCCTGGACGAGGTGTCGACCGCCTACGAAGGCAAGCTGAAGATCGCCAAGCTGAACGTCGACGAGAACCGCGACATCCCTGCCAAGTTCGGCATCCGCGGCATCCCCACCCTGATGCTGTTCAAGGACGGCCAGCTGGCCGCTACGAAGGTTGGCGCGATGAGCAAGGCTCAGCTCACGGCCTTCATCGACCAGCAGCTCGCCTGAGCGACATTTGAACCGGCCAGCGCGCAATGCGTTGGCCGGCGCGTTTTTCCTGTCATAATCTGCGTCAGTTCACCGGTCCTTCTGCATAGAGGCAACCGGTTCGAGTTCCCCGGTTTGTGAGGCAGTTCTCGCTTCACGTCCAACCTCCCCCCGTTTTCCGTTCGATTGCCCCACGAGGGGTCATTCCATGCACTTAAACGAACTCAAGGCACTCCACGTGTCTGAAGTCCTCAAGCAGGCTGAAGCGCTTGAGATCGAAAACGTCGGCCGCATGCGCAAGCAGGAGCTGATGTTCGCGATCATCAAGAAGCGCGCCAAGGCCGGCGAGCAGGTCTTCGCCGACGGCGTGCTCGAAATACTGCCCGACGGCTTCGGCTTCCTGCGCAGCCCCGACACCAGCTTCACGGCCAGCACGGACGACATCTACATCTCGCCCAGCCAGGTGCGCCGCTTCAACCTGCACACCGGCGACATGATCGAAGGCGAAGTGCGCACGCCCAAGGACGGCGAGCGCTATTTCGCGCTGACCAAGCTCGACAAGGTCAACAACGGCCCGCCCGAGCAGAACAAGCACAAGGTGATGTTCGAGAACCTGACGCCGCTGTTCCCCAAGGAACAGATGCGGCTCGAGCGCGACGGCATCAAGGGCGAAGAGAACATCACCGGCCGGATCATCGACATCATCGCCCCCATCGGCAAAGGCCAGCGCGCCCTGCTCGTGGCGCCGCCCAAGAGCGGCAAGACGGTGATGATGCAGCACATCGCCCACGCCATCAGCGCCAACTATCCCGACGTGCACATGATGGTGCTGCTGGTCGACGAGCGACCTGAAGAAGTGACCGAGATGCAGCGCACGGTCAAGGGCGAGGTCATTGCCTCGACCTTCGACGAGCCCGCAGCGCGCCACGTGCACGTCGCCGAAATGGTCATCGAGCGCGCCAAGCGCCTGGTCGAGCTCAAGAAGGACGTGGTGATCCTGCTCGACTCCATCACCCGCCTGGCACGCGCCTACAACAACGTCGTGCCCTCTTCGGGCAAGGTGCTGACCGGCGGTGTCGACGCCAATGCGCTGCAGCGTCCCAAGCGCTTCCTGGGCGCGGCGCGCAACGTGGAGGAAGGCGGCTCGCTGACCATCATCGGCACTGCGCTGATCGACACCGGCAGCCGCATGGACGAAGTGATCTTCGAAGAGTTCAAGGGCACCGGCAACTCCGAAATCCACCTCGACCGCCGCTTGTACGAGAAGCGCGTGTTCCCCTCGATCCAGCTCAACCGCAGCGGCACGCGCCGCGAGGAACTGCTGCTGGCACCCGAGATCCTGCAGAAGACCCGCATCCTGCGCCAGCTCATGTACAACATGGATGAGATCGAGTCGATGGAGCTGATGCTCAAGAACATGAAGGCGACGAAGACCAATGTCGAGTTCTTCGACATGATGCGTCGCGGCGGGTAGCCGTTGCTCGCCCCCAGGCTGCGCGCACTTCGCGTCGCTACGCCTACCCCCCTACCGGGGGGCGGTGCCTGCTGACCACCGGCAGAGCCGGATCAGTGGCACCCCACGATGAATGCCCGCCTTGTGCGGGCATTTTTCATGTGCGGATCGCTCGGCCCTCTTTAGCGCTTTGGCGGCCGAGGTCGAGCAACTCCATGAGGGCGACAGCCTGCTCGGGCGGTACCGGATTGGGCCCGTGTCCGAGGATGGCATCGCGAACCGCGGCGTAGTAGTCGACGTAGTTGCCGGCCCGCGTGGGAATGCTCCGCATGGTGAAGGTCCCACCAGGCCCTGCCAGCGAGAGTTCCCCGTCCAGCGGATCGGTGCCCCACTCTTCCGCGGGCGGCCGCTGCCCGGCGCGCAGCGCGTCTTCCTGCGTATCGACGCCGTGCTTGACGTAGCTACCGAGCGTGCCGTGGACGATGTAGCGCGGCGCCGCATGAGCGGCCAGCGTCGTCGAATGGAGCACCACGCGCAGCGGCGCATGCGGCCGCGTCTCGTAACGCAGCACGGCATGGAAATAGTCTTCGACCACGGCGCCGTCTCTGAGGATCGCGGTGTCGAGTTGGATCGTGTCGGGACGGCCGAAAAGCTGCACTGCCTGATCGACCAGATGGGCTCCCAGGTCGACCCAGAGGCCCGAACCGGGCACCGCCTGCTCGCGCCAGCGCTCCTTGACCTCGGGGCGAAAGCGATCGAAATGGGACTCCAGGTACACAGGGCGGCCCAGTTCGCCCGAGGCGAGGAGTTCCTTGAGCGTCAGGAAATCGGAGTCGAAGCGGCGGTTCTGGTAGACAGACAGGAGGCGATCGTTGCGTCGTGACAACAATGCAAGCTCCCGCGCCTGCGCAACGTCGAGTGTGAAGGGCTTGTCGACCACCACATGCTTGCCGGCTTCCAGCGCTGCCTTGGCGACCGGATGGTGCTGGGCATTCGGAGTGGCGACCACGACAAGGTCGATGTCAGGGCGGCTGACGAGCGCGGATACGTCCGGCACGACTGCCACGCCGGGCCAGTCGGCATGCACCTTGTGCGGCTGCGAACTGGCGACGGCCGCCAGTTCCAGGCCGGCAACGGCCGATAGTACGGGTGCGTGGAAGGTCTGGCCGGCAAATCCATAGCCGACAAGGCCCACGCGCAGGGGGCTGGAAGTCATCGGGAGCCTTGGTTTGCTCGAAAATGGGGCAGTATGCGATAATCGCAGGCTCCGCGAAAAGTGCGGTCAGGCAGCGTCGCCTGGCTCCTCGGTCTCCTTCCGAGGCAGCGCGCCACTTTCGGCACGCTGGTGGCTCTCGCATCGACCGCGCATTGATTCCAAAAGCGCAAAAGGAAACATCATGGCAAAAGAAGGCATCCACCCGAATTACCGCGAAGTCCTGTTCGTCGACATGTCGAACGGCTTCAAGTTCGTGACCCGTTCGTGCGCGAACACCAAGGAAATGGGCAAGACCGACGACGGCCGCGAACTGCCGCTGTTCAAGCTCGATACCACGAGCGAATCGCACCCGTTCTACACCGGCACGCAGAAGTCGGTCGACAACATGGGCGGCCGCGTCGAGAAGTTCCGCAACCGCTTCGGCAAGACCACCGGCGCCGCTTCGAAGTAAGGCACGCGCTTTTGCGTCGAGGGCAGCCCGGTTTACCGCGCTGCCCTGTTTCTTTCCCCTTCCTGCCTTCCCCCACTTGAACCAGCCCACCCCCGCGATCGTTGCCCAGAGCGCCGTGCGCCGGCTTCCGCGCATCGCGCTGCTCTTGCTCTGCGCGGCCTATCTGCTGCCCGGGCTGGTCGGCCGGGGCCCCTGGAAGAGCGCGGACATCACCGCCTTCGGCTACATGGCCGAACTCGCCAGCAGCACCGAAGGCGTCGCGCGCTGGTTCGATCCGCTGCTGCTGGGCTTGCGCCCGGAGACGCCGGCGCTGGTTCCGTACTGGATCGGCGCCCTGGCCATCAAGATCGCACCGGCATGGGTCAACCCGGACCTGGCCGTCCGCGTCGCCTTCGCCTTCCTGCTCTGGGGCACCTTCACCGCGACCTGGTACGCGGTCTATTACCTGGCCCGCACCGCGCGCGCCCAACCCGTGGCCTTCGCCTTCGGCGGCGAGGCCCGGCCCACCGATTACGCGCGTGCCATCGCCGACGGCGGCCTGCTGGCGCTGATCGCCTGCCTCGGCCTCGCACAGCTCGGGCACGAGACCACGCCCGCGCTGGCGCAGCTCTTCTTCGCCTCGAGCCTGTTCTACGGGGTGGCGGCCCTGCCCTACCGCCGCGCCGGCCCGGTGACCGCGCTGGCCGCGGGCACGCTGGGCATCACCCTGAGTGGCGCGCCCACCGTCGGGCTTGCGCTGGCCATCGGCAGCGTGGCCTACGTCGCGTACGAACGCAGGCTGGCGGCGCGGTCCGCGGGCGAAGACTTCGGTATCGACGACGAAAGCCTCGGCCCCGGCTACACGCGGGGCGCCCTTCTCACGATGATCGGCATCACGGTGCTCGCAGCCGTGCTGGTATTCGGCCTGAAGCTGCCGACGTGGAAGATCACGGTGATGGGCAACACCCTGCTGAGCGACGTGCGCGGGCAGGCCAAGCTGCTGGTATGGTTCACCTGGCCGGTCTGGCCTCTGGCCATCTGGACGCTGTGGCGCTGGCGGCGACAGCTCACCGCGCGACACGTTGCACTGCCGTTCTGGTTCGCGCTGGTCCCGCTGGCCGCCACCTGGACCACCGACTACTCCGACCGCTCGCTGCTGCTGGCCCTGCCGGCCTTCGCCACGCTCGCGGCGTTCGCATTGCCCACCTTCAGGCGCAGCGCCTCCGCGTTGATCGACTGGTTCAACGTCCTCTTCTTCAGCGGCCTCGCCGTGCTGGGCTGGATCTACTGGATCGCGATGCAGACGGGCGTGCCGCCCAAGCCCGCGGCCAGCGTCGCGCGCCTCGTGCCCGGTTTCGTGCCCGAGTTCTCGCCGATCGCGGTGGTGCTCGCCGTGGCCGCGACCATCGCCTGGTGCTGGCTGGTGCGCTGGCGCACCGGGCGGCATCGTGCAGCGCTGTGGAAGACGCTGGTGCTGCCGGCCGGCGGCACGGCGCTTTGCTGGATGCTGCTGATGACGCTCTGGCTGCCGCCTATCGACTATGCGCGCAGCTACGTCCCGCAGATCCACGCGGTGGCCGAGCGCGTGGGGCAGCCGCGCTGCATCGCGGAACTGGCGCTGAGCCGCCCGCACATCGCGGCGCTGCGCCATCACGGCAACTTCAACGTGCAGCCGCTGCTGCTGGGCACCGACTGCCCCTGGCTGCTGGCCAGCCCCGAGACGATCGAGCGGCTGCACACCATCATCCCCTTCGACCAGTGGCGCTTCGCCGGCACGCTGCGGCGCCCGAGCAGTGCGGCCGACGATCTCCTGCTCTACCAGAAGATCACCCCGCAGTGAGGAGCGAACGCGCCCTCATCGCGCGGCACGCGGGAACCGTGCTCGTCGGCCAGCTGGCCGTGATGGCCTTCGGTGTGACCGACACCATCATCGCGGGCCGCTACTCGGAGCACGCGCTGGCGGCGCTGTCGGTCGGCGCCGCGGTCTTCGTCAGCGTCTACGTGTCGCTGATGGGCGTGCTGCAGGCGCTCTTGCCGGTCTGGGCCGAACTGCACGGCGCCGGCCGCAGCAGCGAAGTGGGCCGGTCGGTGCGGCAATCGCTCTACCTGGCGGCCATCGCCATCGTCGCCGGGATGGCGATCCTGCTGCTGCCGGGATCGGTCCTGCGATGGACCCAGGTGCCTGCGGAAATGCGCGGTGAAGTCGAAGCCTACCTCGCGGTGCTGGCCTTCGCGCTGGCGCCCGCCCTGCTCTTTCGCCTGTTCAGCACGCTCAACCAGAGCCTGGGCAGGCCCCAGCTCGTGACCTGGCTGCAACTGGGCTCGCTGGCCGTGAAGCTGCCCTTGTCGATCTGGTTCACCTTCGGTGGCGCCGGCCTGCCGGCGATGGGGCTGGTGGGCTGCGGCTGGGCCACGCTGTGCGTGAACTGGACCATGCTCGGCTGCGCCGTCTGGCTGCTGCGCAACCGGCCATTCTATGCCGGCTACGGGCTGTGGAAGCGCATCGAGGCGCCCGACTGGCAGCAGATCCGCAAGTTCGCGCGACTCGGCGTTCCGGGCGGCCTGGCGGTGCTGGTCGAGGTGACCTCGTTCACGCTGATGGCGTTGTTCATCGCGCGGCTCGGCACCGCCGCCGCAGCGGCGCACCAGATCGCGTCGAACCTGCTGGCGGTGGCCTACATGACGCCGCTGTCGCTGGGCATCGCCACCAGCGCCCGCGTGAGCTTCTGGCTCGGTGCCGGCGACGAAGCAAGGGCAAGGCTCGCCTGCCGCCAGGGCTTCGGGCTGACCGCGCTGTGCGCGCTCGTCTATGGCGCCGCCATGGTCCTGCTGCGCGACGGGCTCGCCAACGTGTATTCCGACAACCCGGCCGTCATCGCGATGGCCGCATCGCTGCTGCTGGCCGTGGCGGCCTACCACGTCGCCGACGCGGTGCAGACATTCTGCGTGTTCGTGCTGCGCTGCTACCGGGTCACGCTCGCGCCGCTGGCAATCTACTGCACGATGCTGTGGGGCCTGGGCCTGGGGGGCAGCTACCTGCTCGCCTACCGCGGCCTCGGGCCCTGGGCAGCGATGCAGTCGCCGCTGGCGTTCTGGATCATGAGCGCCGCAGCGCTCGCGCTGACCGCCCTGCTGTTCGGCGCGCTGCTGCGCTGGACGATGCGCCGGCGCGCGAAACGGAAGTAGCAGGAAGAGAAAAGACGGTCCGCGGGCCTACTTGGCCATCACGCGCGCTTCCCGCACGCGCGCCGCCGGAAAAACCAGCGCGAAGCGAGACCCCTTGCCGACGGTGCTCTCGATGCGCAGCTCCGCACCGTGCCGCTGGGCGATGTGCTTGACGATCGCCAGCCCCAGCCCCGTGCCGCCGGTCTCGCGCGATCGGCTGCGGTCGATGCGGTAGAAGCGCTCTGTGAGCCGAGGGATGTGCTCTGCCGCGATACCGGGGCCGGTGTCCTTCACGGCGTACTCGCCGCGCCCATCCGGCAACACCCGCCAGCTGACGGCGACCTCACCGCCGCCCGGCGTGTAGCGGATCGCATTGCTCAGCAGGTTCGACATCGCGCTCTGCAGCTCGGTCGGCGCGCCCGACACTTCCGACTCGGCTTCCACGGTGAACGAGAGCCGGTGGCCCTGCGGCGTGAGCCGTCCAGAGAGGCCTCGCCCCTCGTCCTCGCACTGCGCGAAAAGCGCGCGAATGCGGATCCACTGGCTGCCCGACGGCGGCGCGCTGCCTTCGAGGCGCGACAGCGTCAGCAAGTCGTTGACCAGCGTCTCCATGCGGTGGGACTGCTGGCCCATCAACGCCAAATAGCGCGCGCGCTCGTCGGCATCGAGCGGAATGTTCTGCAGCGTCTCGACGAAGCCGGCGAGCACCGTCAGCGGCGTGCGGATCTCGTGCGACACGTTCGCCACGAAATCGCGGCGCATCGCCTCGGCCTGCTCGAGCGCGGTGATGTCGCGCGTGAGCAGCATGCGGCGATTGCCGGCATAGGGGTGCACCTGCACCGACAGCCGTACCGGATGGCTGCGCTGGTGGCCATGGCCCAGCCCCGGGCCGTCGATGACGACGTCGCGGCTGTAGTTCCAGGATGCGAGGTATGCAACGAAAGCGGGATCGCGCACCAGGTTCGCCAGATGCTGCGCCAGGTCGCGCTCGGCATCGATGCCGAACTGGCTGGCCGCCGTCTGGTTGCACCATTCGATGCGCCCCTGCTCGTCGAGCAGCACGACGCCATTGGGCGAAGCCTGGATCGCCGCGAGGAACTCCTGCAGCCGGTCTTCGGCCTGCCGCGTCTGCTGCTCGCGGTCGCGCAGCAGCTTGCGGACGCGCTCGGAGAGCTCCCCCCACACGCCGGGCCAGCGAGACGGCAGGCCAGCGGCGTCTTTGCGCAGGATGCGCAGCAGCCGATCGGCGCGCCACGCGTCCAGCCCGAGCCAGAGCACGGCGCCGAGCCAGGCTCCAAGCCAGGCGAATTTCCAGCCGAAAATGCCGGCAGCGCCCGCTCCTGCGACAAGAGACGCTATTAAAAATGTAGCAATGCGAAAAGGCATGGCGGGCGATTATCCGCGCCCGCGGCCGAGGGAAGCCACGGCGCTCAAACCGTGACTTGGGCGGTCAGCCGGTAGCCCGCTCCGCGGACGGTCTCGACCATCGGCGCGGCGGCACCCAGCGATTCGCGCAGGCGCTTCACGTGCACGTCGACCGTGCGCTCCTCGATGTAGACGTGGTCGCCCCACACCTTGTCGAGCAGCTGCGCACGGCTGTGCACGCGCTCGGCATGCTGCATCAGGTAGGCCAGCAGCTTGAATTCGGTCGGGCCGACCTTCAGCGCATTGCCCTGCCAGGTCACTCGGTGCGTGGAGGTGTCGAGGGCCAGTTCGCCGATCTCCACCCGCTCCGTGACCACTTCCGGCGCCCGGCGGCGCAGCACGGCGCGGATCCGGGCGAGCATTTCCTGGGTGGAGAACGGCTTGGTGATGTAGTCGTCGGCGCCGGCGTCGAGACCGGCGACCTTGTCGGGCTCGTCGCCGCGCGCGGTCAGCATCAGGATCGGGATGGCCTTGGTGCGCGGGTCCTTGCGCCACTGGCGCGCGAGCTGCAGGCCGCTCTGGCCCGGCAGCATCCAGTCGAGCAGGATCAGGTCCGGCAGGAAGGCGTCGATCTCGCGCTGGGCTGCAGCGCCGTCTTCCGACCAGATCGGCTCGAAGCCGTTGTGGCGCAGGTTGACGGCGATCAGCTCGGCGATCGAGGACTCGTCTTCGACGATCAGGACTCGGGGTTTCTTCATGCTTTTCTTGGCAGTCTTGCCGCAGCCCGTTACTGGAGCGCGGACTCGATTTCCTGCATCGAAGTGTGCCGCACATCGGCGCCCTTGACGATGTAGATGATGAATTCGGCGATGTTCTTCGCGTGGTCGCCGATGCGTTCGATGGCCTTGGCCAGGAACAGCAGGTCCAGGCTGGCCGAGATGGTGCGCGGGTCTTCCATCATATAGGTGACCAGCTTGCGCACGAAGCCGTCGAACTCCTTGTCGATCAGGTCGTCGTCCTTCAGGATCGACAGCGCCGCGGCGGTGTCGAGCCGCGCGAAGGCGTCCAGCGCCTTGCGCAGCAGGCCGGCAGCCAGATCGGCGGCGATGCGCAGCTCGGTCGTTGGGAGCTGGCGGGCGGCGCCGCTCTCGATGATCGACTTGACCATGCGCGCGATCTTGTTGGCCTCGTCGCCCACGCGCTCGAGGTTGGCGGTGGTCTTGCTGATGGCGATCAGCAGGCGCAGGTCGCGGGCGGTTGGCTGGCGGCGCGCGATGATGGAAGACAGCTCGCGGTCGATGTCGATTTCCATCGCATTGACGCGGTGCTCGGTTTCCATCACGCGGTTGGCGGCTTCGGAGTCGAACTGCAGCAGCGCGTAGACGGCCTGGTTGATCTGCGACTCGACCATGCCGCCGAGTTCCATCACCCGCGACGAAACGCCGTTGAGCTCGCTGTCGAACTGGCTGGAGAGATGCTGCTCGGTCATGTTGTTGTCTCCTTTGACTTCAACCGAAACGGCCGGTGATGTAGTCCTCGGGCTC
>CAJYQC010000517.1 GCA_913776885.1 uncultured Variovorax sp. | reverse complement strand
CCGTGTACGTCACCGTGACCACGCTCGACGGCGACCTCGCCCGCAAGCTGGAGCCGCGCGCGGCCGCGCCGCACCGGCGGCTGCGCACCATCCGCTCGCTCACCGAGGCCGGCGTGCCGGTGGGCGTCAGCGTGGCGCCGCAGATTCCCTTCGTCACCGAAGACATGGAGCAGGTGCTCGAGGCCGCCTGGGAGGCGGGCGCGCGCAGCGCCTTCTACACGGTGGTGCGGCTGCCCTGGGAGGTGGCGCCGCTCTTCAAGGAGTGGCTCGCGCTGCACTACCCGCAGCGCGCCGACCGCATCATGGCGCGCATCCGCGAGATGCGCGGCGGCAAGGACTACGACGCCGACTTCGCCACCCGCATGAAGGGCTCGGGCCTGTGGGCCGACCTGATCCACCAGCGCTTCCAGAAGGCCGCGAACCGCCTGGGCTACAACCGCGAGCGCATCCCGCTCGACGTTGCCGCGTTCCGGCCGCCGGGGGCTGCGGGGCAGGGCAGCCTGTTCTAGAAGTGCACAATCCGGGGCTTGTCGATCAGATCACCCCGCAGCGCACCCGGTACGCCCGGCATGCGCGCAGAGCCTCCAGCCCCAGAGGGCGCATGCGAATCCACGAACTGAAAGAGCGGCTGCGAAAAGCCGGAGCCGGCCCCAGCCACGAGCAGCGCATCCTGCGGCTGTGGTCCCACGCCTTGCCCAGAAACAGCGGCAGGCGCCTGCCCGCGAGTTTCTTTCCCGCGCCGCTGATGGAGGAATTGCCTTCGATCGAGGCCGAACTCGCCGGGCTGGCGCGCGTGGTCGCGGCGCATCCGGGTGCCGATGGTTCGGAGAGGCTGCTGGTGGCCCTGGCCGACGGCCAGACCGTCGAGAGCGTGCTGCTGCCGCGCGACGGGCTCTGCGTCTCGTCGCAGGTTGGCTGCGCGGTCGGCTGCCAGTTCTGCATGACGGGCCGCGACGGCCTGCTGCGCCAGGTGGGCAGCGCCGAGATCATTGCCCAGGTCGCGCTCGCCCGCATGCGCAGGCCGGTGCGCAAGGTGGTGTTCATGGGCATGGGCGAGCCGGCGCACAACATGGACAACGTGCTGGAGGCCATCGAACTGCTCGGCACCGTGGGCAACGTCGGCCACAAGAACCTGGTGTTCTCCACCGTGGGCGATCCGCGCGTGTTCGAGAGGCTGGCCAACGAGCGCGTGAGGCCCGCGCTGGCGCTTTCGCTGCACACCACCAAGGCCGAATTGCGAAGGAAGCTGCTTCCGCGCGCGCCCGGCATGACGCCCGAGGAGCTGGTCGAGGCGGGCGAAGGCTATGCGCGTGCCAGCGGGTACCCGATCCAGTATCAGTGGACGCTGCTCGAAGGCGTGAACGACGGGCAGGACGAGATCGACGGCATCGTGCGGCTACTCTCTGGCAAGTGGGGCGTGCTGAACATGATTCCCTTCAACACCGTGGACGGCGTGGACTTCAACCGCCCGTCCTGGGAGCGCTGCAAGCAGATCGCCCGCACGCTGCACGAGCGCGGCATTCTCACGAAGCTGCGGCAGTCGGCGGGGCAGGACATCGACGGTGGCTGCGGCCAGCTGAGGGCGCGTGCCTCAGAGGTAGCTGAAGCGCCGAAGCCCGCGATACCGATCCGCAGGATCGAGGAGCTTCGGCTCAGCTGAGGGACGCCATCCAGTCCCAGACCCGCGCGGGTGCCTCGACCATCACGTTGTGGCCGTGCGCACCGAGGTCGCGTGCATCGGCGTCGAGCGAGCGGGTCTGCTCCAGCGTCACCATCGCATCGCTGCCCCCGCGTGCGAGATGCACCGGGCAGCGCGCGAGCGACATCAGTTCCGACAGCGGCGGCTTGCCGACCGCGTTGGCGCCGGGGTCCATCGCAAGCCGCCAGCCACCGTCGCCGTACGTGATGCCCCGCGCCGCCACCGATGCCGGCGCACCGGCCACCGCGGCGAGGCCCGACACCTTCAGGTAGCGCTCGCGCGCTTCCTCTTCGCTGGCGAACAGCTTCGCGGGCTGCAGTGCCAGCGCATCCATGCGGCGCACTTCTTCGTCGCTCCACGCGATCTTGATGCCGGCTGCGAACACGCGATCCGGCATCAGGCCGAACCAGCCGCTGGCGAGCGCCAGGGCGATCACGCCGCCGAGCGAATGTCCGAGCACCACCAGGCGCCCGCCAGGCTGCATGTGCGGCAGCACCGCGCGCGCCACGCTCGCGGCATGCTGGCCGATGGCGTAGGAGGCCTGTGCGGCGGAACGGCCGTGGCCGGGCAGGTCGGGTGCCAGCCAGCGGCCTTGCCAGCGCGTGCCGGCGCCAGTGAGCATGTCCGCCGACAGAGGCGACCACACCGCGCCTGTCGCGCCCATGCCGTGCAGCATGAGCAGCAGGTCGGGGCCCTCGCCGCCTTGTTCCATGTAGATGTCCACCGCCTTGTCTCCGTCGTGTCTTGGAGAGGCCAAGAATACCCGCCGGTGAACGCACGACGCTTCCGGCCGGGGCCGCCGCTCTGTGAAGCCGAGGCGGGGCGCGGGCAGGCACGCCATCGACGAGGCAGAGACGCCGCCACGGCCAAGGTCGGCTGTCGCCGCGCTGGGAGGCAGCGACATTTCTCGAGTCAGCCCTCGAGTCAGCCGGCGACTCAGCCCTCGACTCAGCCGGCGTCCACCAGCTCCCAGTGATTCGCCAGGTGCATGAGATGCGCCCGCGTGTATTCCGGCTTGCTGAGCGCGCCATAGGCGAAGTGCGGCGAGAGGGCGGAGCCGTGCCGGTCGAAGCGTTCCAGCGCACTCATCAGATGCGCCACGGCTGCATCGAGCGGCCGGCCGGAGGCGATCGCCGGTGCGCCGGGGATGGGCTCGTCGAGCCCGTGGCTCATCTTCCCGCGCGCCGAGAAAACTGCGAAAGCCGTGCGGCCCAGCGAGGCGCGGAACCACGCGGGCTTGAGCTGCGGAAAGCCGTCCAGCGAGTATTCGATGCTCTGCGCACCGTGATGCAGCACCTGGGCGAGGTCCCAGCCCGAGCGGGTCCGCAGCGGTTTCGCGCGAAGGCGCTCGAGGGTGCGCATGGCGCTCGGAAGGTCGGAGAAGTCGGCCATGGCGATGGGCTGTTCGGGATGGGTGAGGACGTAGCCGGCACCCGCGGCCGCCGTGCCTGCGAGCAGCACGCCGCCGGCCAGCACGGCGCGCCGGGTGCGCCGGACCGGATGGTCGTTCCTGGTGTCGGTATTCATGTGGTGCCGGATGGTAGGCACCGGCCGGCGACGCAACTGTCAAATTTCGGACGATCTTCGAGCGATCGCCCTTCGGGCCTGCTCAGGCACTGCGGCCGGGCCACCGGTGTCGCGTGCCGCCCGAGCGTCGGTCGGCCTTCTCGGGCACCGCGCCGAGCTCGCTCAGTTCCTTGCCGCGCATCTCGAGCCGGCGCAGGCACGTAAGGAAGACGTCGAGGTGCTCCTCTTCGATGGCTTCGAGCAGGTCCATGTTGAGCTGCGCGATCCGCGGGAACACCGTGTCGCACAGCGCGCGGCCCGCGGCGCTCAGCCGGACGTGCACCTCGCGGCCGTCGTCGGCATTGCGCCTGCGTTCCACCAGCTTCTTCTCCGCGAGGCTGCGCAGGCCGCGCGAGGTGCGCACCCGGTCCAACTGCAGGCGATCGGCGAAGGCCGAGGAGGTGATCTCGCCGATCTGCGCGAGCATGCCGATCATTCCCCACTCGCGGTGCGTGATGCCGAAGCCGCCTTCGACGAGGCGCGTCGCCATGCCGCTGCCCGGGCGCATGGCGCGCGAGATGCGGTACAGGAGCAGGTCGTCCAGGGAGCGCGGCGAGCGCAACGCCCGGGCATCGGGAAAAGCTTGCATTGGGAATCCGGTCGCGAGGTTTCTGGCGGCCAACCGACCTCGATGGTGGGTGATGGATTAGATCAATTGTTTGTTGATATTGATAAACAGCCGCACAATGAATATTGCCGCAATGTCATTGAGATTTGAGGATTTTATCGATTGGACGTCCGCCAATTGCAGGAAGTCAGTTGTTGCTCAGTATTCGCCGCCGCGCCTGTGCGCAGAGCCGGCATATCTCTCCGCTATTCGCGCCGTATTGATCGCAAATTGAATATCGATCGATAGCAATAGTGGAATTGACGATCCGCCCGAAGGGCCCCGACGATCGCGAAGAAGACGTGCGCGTCCGCGGGCGCTTCAGCAGCAACACGCACGTGGCGCTGCGCGAAGCGGCCTGCGCCGGCCTGGACATCGTCGCGCTGCCGGCGATCCTGACTGCCGCCGAAGTGGCGTCGGGCCTCCTCGTGCCGGTGCTGCCGCAGTACATGCGTGCCGGGCGCGGCATGAGCGTCGTCTAACCGAGCCGCCAGCAGCGCCCGCTGGCGGTCACCGCGTTCGTGGACATGGCGGTGGAGCGGCTCGGCATGCAGGAGTGGGGGCCGACCCAGGCCGATCCCATGGGCGGGACGCGGCCGGACGGGCGTTGAGGCTCACCAGCTTTTGGGTCGGTCCCGGGTCGAATCCGGATGCACCATGAAGGAGCAATCTGCCTTTCCCAGGTGCGAATAGGCGACCGAACTACTGTGATTGCGTCGGAAGTCATTCCGCTGAAACGAATTTTGCGTATCTGTGCATGCAACGAATTTCGTAAATGAAATGGCTGAGCGATTTCAGGAAATGCGAACTTCCGCCTGAACCGAATTGCTTTCACGATCGGCCCATGGCAATGGCTAATTAATTCGTTCTCATGGCATGCCGTGCGGGCAATGGATCTTTTTGATGCGAGCCAACGAAGTACCGGCGCGGTCGCCGGTAACGGCGAGCCAGTCCGCGAGCCGCGGCGCAGGTGCTGCGCCTAGTTCACCCTGGCGGTGCGGTCGTCCGCCGTCGCAGGGCAGTTCGCCGGCGCTGCGGCCATGTCGGTGCCGCACCAGTCGCCGCCGAGCGCCTTCACCAGGAACACCGAAGTCAGCAGCCGCTGCCCCTGCAACTGCGCGGCCTGCCGCTCCACCGTCAGCAGCGACTGCTGCGCGGTGATCACGTCGAGATACGTCGATGCGCCGCCTTCGTAGCGGCTGGTCGCCATGTCGAGCACGCGCCGCGCCGCCGCCACGGCCGACTGCGCCTGGGTGGTGGCGCTGTCGAGCGCCGAGAGGCCGGTGATGCCGTCTTCCACTTCCTGCATCGCCGTCAGCACGGTGCGGCGGTAGTTGCCGACGGTGGCGTCGTAGCCGGCCTTGGCGAAGTCGACGTTCGCGCGGACACGCCCGCCGTCGAACAGCACCTGCGTGGCCGACACGCCCACCGACCACAGCAGGCTGGGGCCGTTGAAGAGCGTCTCGATCATGCGGCTGTCCACGCCCACAGTGGGCGAGATGACGAAGCTCGGATAGAAGGCGGCCGTGGCCACGCCGATCTGCGCGTTGGCCGCAGCCATCGCGCGCTCGGCCGAGGCCACGTCGGGGCGGCGCTGGAGAATTTCGGACGGCACGCCCAGCGGCACCGCAGGCGGCCTGATCTCGCGCAGGTCCACCGGCAGCGAGAAGTTGGGCGCGGGCGTGCCGGTGAGCGTGGCCAATGCGTGCTCGTACTGCGCGCGCTGCTTCTTCAGCACATCGACCTGCGTGAGCGTGGTTTCGAGCAGCGCCTGCTGCTGCGCCACGTCGAGGCCCGACACCGCGCCCAGGTCATGCCGCGCCGTGACCAGCTCCAGCGCGCGGCGCTGCAGGCCGATCGAGCGCGAGAGCACGTCGAGCTCGATGTCGGTGGAGCGCAGGTTGAAGTAGTTGCTGGCGAGTTCGGCGCTCAGAAGCAGCCGGGTGTTGGCGAGGTCGGCGGCCGATTGCTCGGCGGACGCGGCCGCGCCCTCGACGGTGCGCTGCACGCGGCCCGCCAGGTCGATCTCGTAGCTCGCGTTCAGCGAGACAGCGAAGTCGTTCTGCACCGTCGACGAGTTCGAGGTGGCGTAGTTGGTGAGCGGCCGGTTCGCCGAGATCTTCAGGCGCGATGCGCGCGTGCCCAGGCCGAGCTGCGGATACCGGCTCGCCGACGTGGCGGCCAGCGTGGCGCGCGCCTGGGCCAGCCGCGCGTTGGCGATGGCGAGCGTGGGGCTGCCGGCCAGGGCCTGCGCCTGCAGCGTGTCGAGCGTGGCGTCGTCGAAGCGCTTCCACCACGGGCCCTTGTCGGCGCCGTCGCTGGGCGCGCTCACGCGCCAGGGCTCCTCGAGCTTCCAGCTCACGGGCAGGGGCGTATCGGGCGTCTTGTAGTCGGGGCCGACGGCGCAGCCGGCAGCAAGCGCCAGCACTGCGGCGCTCGCAGCCATCCGGGGCAGTCGCGCCAGCGTCACGCAGGCTCCCTCTTCGTGCCGGCAGGCGCCGCCTTCGCAGGCTGCTGATCGGGCGCGACGGCCACGACGTCGCCATCGGCCAGCGAGTCGGAGGGGTTCAGCACCATGCGGTCGCTGCCTTGGAGCCCGTCGATCACTTCCACGTTCTCGCCGTAGTTGCGACCCAGCGTCACCGCGCGCAGCGCGACGCGGCCCTGCGCATCGACCACCGCGATGCGCGTGCCCTCGGCGCGGAACAGCAGCGCATTGGCCGGCACGGTGAGCGTGCGGCTCGCGGCCAGCGGCAGCGACACCTGCACGTAGGCGCCGGGCAGCAGCGCACCGTCCTTGTTGGGCAGCGAGACCTCGACCTGCATCATCCGCGTGGTCGTGTCGATGGCGCCGGAGGTGCGCGCCACCTCGCCCTTGAAGGTCTGGCCGCGCAGCTCGGCCTGCGTCACCATCACCGGCTGGCCGGCCTTCACCAGCTGCGCGTAGGCCTGCGGCACGTTGATGTACACGCGCAGCGGATCGGTCTGCGCCAGCATGAAGAGCGCGCGCCCGGCACCGCCGCCCGCGCCGGCCTCGATCAGGTCGCCCACGTCGACGTTGCGCCGCGTGATCACGCCCGCGAACGGCGCCACCACGCGCTTGAAGCCCTCGGTCTGCTTCAGGCGCTGCACGTTGGCATCGGCCGCGGCCACGTTGGAGGTGGCCTGCGCGACGGCGCTGCGGCGCTCGTCAAGGTCCTGCTGCGAAACCACGTCCTTCTTGCGCAGCGCCTCCCAGCGCTCGGCGGTGCTGCGCGCCAGCTCCAGCCCCGACGCGGCCTGTGCGCGCGCGGCCACGGCCTGCGAGAGCTGCTGGTCGATCTCGGGCGTCTCGATCTCGGCGAGCAGCTCGCCCTTCTCGACGCGGCTGCCGATGTCCTTGGTCCAGCGCTTGAGGTAGCCGCTGGCGCGCGCCGCGATCGGCGACTGCACGAAGCCCTGCAGCGTGCCGGGCAGCGACAGCGTCTGGCCCGCGGTGGGCACGCGGGGCAGGGCGGTCTGCACGTACTGCTTCGCGCGCTCGGCGGTGCCGGCCTCCAGCGCGCGGGCGTTGGCAATGCGCACGATGACGGTGCGCGCCGCGCCCAGCGCCAGCAGCACCAGGACGATCAGCACCAGCCAGCGCGTGCGCCGCACGATCTGCCTGCGGCGCAGCAACTGCTCGCCGTCGCCTTCTTCCACGGCGATAGGGTGGATGGCCAATGCCGAATGGCGTTGCTCCGTCATGGAATCAGTTCTCCTGGGGGGCTGCGCCCGCTGGCGGTTGTGGCTGGTGGGCGGCTTCGCGAGCCGCGCGGCGATGCGCAAGCCGACTGTGCACGCCCGCGAACACGGCCGGCACGAAAAACAATGTCGACACCGTGGCGAAGACCAGGCCGCCGATCACCGCGCGGCCCAGCGGCGCGTTCTGCTCGGCGCCTTCGCCCAGGCCCAGCGCCATCGGGATCATGCCGATGATCATCGCCAGCGCTGTCATCAGCACCGGCCGTATGCGGGTGGCGCCGGCTTCGAGCGCGGCCGACAGCGGCGGAATGCCTGCGGCCAGCCGCTCGCGCGCGAAGGACACCAGCAGGATGGAGTTGGCCGTGGCCACGCCCATCGTCATGATCGCGCCCGTGAGCGCCGGCACGCTCAGCGTGGTGCCGGTGATGAAGAGCATCCATGCGATGCCCGCGAGCGCCGCCGGCAGGGCGGTGATGATGATGGCCGCATCCAGCCACGACTGGAAGGTGACCACGATCAGCAGGTACACCAGCACGATCGCCATCGCCAGTCCCACGCCCAGGCCGATGAATGACGACTGCATCGTCTGCACCTGCCCGCGGATCTCGACGCGGCTGCCGCGCGGCAGCGTGGGCCGCATCTCGTCGACCAGCTTCTGCACCTTCGATGCCACGCTGGCGAGGTCGGTGCCCTGCACGCTCACGTAGACGTCGATCACCGGCGCGATGTTGTAGCGCGACATCACGGCCGGCTGCCGCGCGGCCTGCGCGTCGACCAGGTTGCCCAGCAGCTGCTGCGAGCCTCCGCCCGCTGTCGCCGCCGCAGGCGTGCCACTCGCGCCCACCGGGATGTTGAGCAGCGAATCCAGCGAGTCGACCACGTACTGCGGCGACTGCACCGCGATGCTGTAGACCACGCCGTTGGCCGGGTTCAGCCAGAAGGCCGGCGCCGTCTGCGAACTGCCGGATAGCGCAATGAGCACGTTCTGGCCTACGTTGGAGGCGGTCAGGCCGTACTGCTGCAGCCGCGTGCGGTCCATCTGCAGGCTGAGCGCGGGGCCGTCCAGGCGCTGGTGCACATGGGCGTCGACCGCGCCGGGAATCTTGCGGATCGCCTTGGTCAGCTCGGCCGCGCGCGCCGCGTTGCCGGCCATGTCGTTGCCGCTGAACTGCACGTCGATGGCCGCAGGCAGGCCGAAGTTCAGGATCTGCGTGACGATGTCCGCCGGCTGGAAGAAGAATTCCGTGCCCGGAAAGCGCTTGGGCAGCTCGGCCCGCAGCAGCGACACGAACTGTTCGGTGGGCTTGTGGCCCTCCTTCAGCGACAGCAGCAGCTCGCCGTCGAAGGTGCCGATGGTGCCGGCGTTGCTGTAAGACAGGTTGATGCCGCTGTTGGGTACGCCCAGGTTGTCGAGGATGGTCTCCAGCTGGTCGGGCGGCACCAGCTCGCGGATGGCGGCCTCCACCCGGTCGGTGAGGCGGGCGGTCTCCTCGATGCGTGTGCCGGTGGGTGCGCGCAGGTGCAGGCGGATCTGGCCGGCATCCACCGTCGGGAAGAAGTCACGGCCCAGCGCGGGGTAGAGCAGGCACGACAGCAGGCAGAAGCCGAGGAAGAGGCCAATGAAGCCGGCGCGCTTCGACAGCACCGCCGACAGCACCAGCGTGTAGGCGCGGCGCACGCGCTCGAAGCGGCGATCGAAGGCGCGGTACAGGCGCTGCAGGGCGCTCTGCTTCGCGCCCTCTACCTGTTGAGCCGGCTGCGCCGAATGCGAACCGCCCATCAGCAGCATCACCAGCGTCGGCACCAGCGTGCGCGACAGCAGGTAGGACGCGATCATGGCGAACACCACCGCCTCGGCCAGCGGCACGAACAGGAAGCGCGCCACGCCCGAGAGGAAGAACATCGGCACGAAGACGATGCAGATGCACAGCGTGGACACGAACGCCGCCGAGCCGATCTCGCCCGCGCCGATCTCGATGGCCTCCTTCAGCGGCGTGCCCATGTGCAGGTGCCGCTCGATGTTCTCGATGGTCACGATCGCCTGGTCGACCAAAATGCCCACCGACAGCGCCAAGCCGCCCAGCGTCATGAGGTTGAGCGTCTCGCCCAGCGCGTAGAGCACCAGGATCGACGCTAGGATCGACAGCGGAATCGTCAGCCCGATGATCAGCGTGCTGCGCCAGTTGCCCAGGAAGAGCAGCACCATCGCGGCCGTCAGCGCGGCCGCCAGGACGGCCTCGAACACCACGCCCTTGACGGCGGCCTTCACGAACACCGACTGGTCGAACAGCGGCGTGATCTTGATGTCCTCCGGCATCGTCTGGGCGGCGATGGGCAGCATCGCGCGAATGTTGGAGACGATGTCCAGCGTGGAGGCGCCGCCGTTCTTCAGCACCGACAGCAGCACGCCGCGCACGCCGTCCTGGCGCACCACGTTGGTCTGCGGGGAGAAGCCGTCGCGCACGTAGGCCACGTCGCGCAGGTAGGTGGTGGCGCCGTTCACCGTGCGGATCGGCAGGTCGTTCAGGCCCGCGATGGCGTCGGGCGAGCCGTTCATGCGCACGTTGTATTCGGTGGCGCCGAACTTGGCGGTG
>CAJYQC010000516.1 GCA_913776885.1 uncultured Variovorax sp. | reverse complement strand
CGCAGGGCGGTGGCCTGCGCGATCTTCTGGTCGAGCGATTCGATCTGCCGCGCGATGATCGCGGGCATCGAGCCGCCTTCCGCGTCGAGCACCGCGCCGATCTCGGCCAGCGGCAGGCCCAGCAGCCGCAGCGCCTGGATGGCGTGCAGGCGGGCGATGTCAGCCGCGTCGTAGAGGCGGTAGCCGGCCTCGGAGCGCGCCGAGGGCGCCAGCAGGCCGATGGCGTCGTAGTGGTGCAGCGTGCGCACCGTGAGGCCGGTGTGCCGGGCGAGTTCTCCGACCTTGAGCAGCACGGGTTGTCGCTCCTGCGGGGACTCAGCCGGCTTCGGAACCGGGCTCGGGCTCTGGCAGTTCCGGATCCTCCCAGCCCAGCAGCTCCGCGAGCCGCCGCACCACCCACGTGGCCTCCGCCGCCGACACGCCGGATTCGGGCGTGGCCAGCCCCGCGTGGATGCGCCGCAGGATCTCGCTTTCGACCGGCACCTCGGTGTGGTGCTGGATCTGCGCATGGCCCACGAGGTGGCCGGCGAGGTCCTCGCAGATCTCGTAGCGCTCGCGCACCACGCCGATGGGCTCGCTCAGGCGCTGGCGCGCGTCGGTGTAGACGGCGAAGAACGAGGGCGGGATGAGGATCTGGTTGTCGTCGGACATCGCGGGCGTGGGCAAAGTCTGGTGGCAGCGGCGGCCTCAATGACAAAACGCGCCCTGGGGCGCGTTCGTCGTGGCTCCTTCGATGCTCGCTCGGGAAGCTCGGGGAGCCGGTCGGGCAGAAGCCGGATCAGCCGCCCTTCTTGGCGCGCTTGCCGGGGTTCTTCTTGCTGCGCGTGGCGGTGCCGCGTTCGAGGCTGACCTTCTGGCCGCCACCGGAGCGCGGCACGGTGTAGCCGGGCAGCGGCGTCGGCTTCGGGGTGGCAACGCGTTCGGCTTCGGTACGGAATGTCTTGGGCATGAAAAGCTCGGGTAAAAGTGAATGTTCGAACCTGCAATTAGGCCACATCGGGAATTTCACATGCCAATAACCGCAACGGCGGGTGGTGTCGGGCGCGCGCGCTTCGTTTCGGGCTCGCTGATGCGCCACGTCTGCGTGATGGCCGGTACGGGCGCCATCGGGCTGATCGCTGTGTTCGCGGTCGACCTGATCAACCTGTTCTACATCTCGCTGCTGGGCGAGAAGGAGATCGCCGCGGCGATCGGCTTCGCGGGCGTGGTGGGCTTCTTCCATACGTCGCTGTGCATCGGGCTGACGATCGGCATCGCGGCGGTGGTGTCGCGCACCGTGGGAGCGGGTCGCGCCGAGGATGCGCGCCGGATCGGCACGTCGAGCCTCGTGCTGATGACGGCGCTGGCGGTGGTCGCCGGCACCGGCACCGCGTTCTTCCTGCACCCGGCGCTGCACGCGCTCGGCGCCCAGGGCGAGACGGCGCGGCTCGCGCACCGCTATCTGTCGGTGACGGTGCACACGCTGCCGCTGCTGGGCATCGGCATGGCCACCTCGGCGCTGCTGCGCTCCATCGGCGATGCGCGCCGCGCGATGACGGTGACGCTCGGCGGCGCCTTCGTGACGGCGGTGCTCGACCCGATCCTGATCTTCGGTTTCGGCCTGGGGCTCGACGGCGCGGCCATCAGCGCGGTGGTCTCGCGCATCGTGCTCGCGGCCGTCGGCCTGCACGGCGTGATCGTGCGGCACCGCATGCTCGGGCGCTTCGAGCCGCACAGGCTCGGAGGCGATGCGCGCGCGCTCGGCACGGTGGCGGCGCCGGCGGTGCTGACGAACCTCGCGACGCCGGTGAGCGCGGCCTTCGTCACGCATTCGGTCGCGCAGTTCGGGCCCTCGGCGGTGGCGGGCGCCGCCACCATCGACCGGCTGACGCCTGTGGCCTTCGGGCTGGTCTATGCGCTCAGCGGCGCGGTCGGGCCGATCCTTGCGCAGAACCTGGGTGCGGGGCAGTTTCGCAGGGTGCAGGAGGGGCTGCGCGACAGCCTGCTCTTCATGGTGGTGTCGGTGGCCGCGGCGTGGCTGGTGCTCGGCCTCGGGCAGGGCGTGATCATCCGGGCCTTCTCTGCCGACGGGCAGGCGGCGCAGCTGATCTCGCTCTTCTGCAGCTGGCTGGCCGCGAGCTTCTTCTTCGCGGGCGGGCTGTTCGTGGCGAACGCGTCGTTCAACAACCTCGGGCATCCGCTGCTGTCGACCGCGTTCAACTGGGGGCGCGCCACGCTGGGCACGATTCCGTTCGCCTGGTGGGGCTCGCACTACGGCGCGGCCGGGGTGCTGATCGGCCAGGCCGTGGGCTCGTCGATCTTCGGGCTGCTGGCGGTGATCGTCGCGTTCCGCCTGGCCGCGAAGCTGGCGCGGCAGGAGCTGCCGGCGCCGGACGCCGCACCGGCCCCGGTGCTCGACGCGCCGGTGGCGCCGACCTCGCCGCATGCGGAGATCGCCGCCTTGAACACCCCGCAACCGGTGCCGAAGCACTCGGCATCTTCGTGAGAACCGCCGCCCCCGGCAGGGGTAGGCGCGCGCGGCACGAAGTGCGCGAAGCCTGGGGGCGAGTCCTAGATGAGCCGCACCTTGACCGACTTGCCCTTCACGCGGCCGGCCGACAGCTTGCGCGCCGCCTCGGCCGCGATCGCACGATCCACCGCGACGTAGGTCGAGAACTCGTTGACGTTGATCTTGCCGACCTGCTCCTTGGCGTAGCCGCATTCGCCGGTCAGCGCGCCCAGCACGTCGCCCGCGCGGATCTTCTCCTTGCGCCCGCCCACGATCTGCAGCGTGGCCATCGGCGGCTGCAGCGGCGCGCCCTTGCCCGGCGTGAGCTCGGCCAGCGCGTGCCATTCGGATTCGCGGCCCTGCAGCTGCTCGATCTTCCCGACGCTGCCCATCTCGTCCATGCTGGCCAGGTTCAGCGCCAGCCCTTCCGATGCGCCCTGCTGCCCCACGCGGCCGGTGCGGCCGACGCGGTGGATGTGCACTTCGGCATCGGGCGTCACGTCGACGTTGATCACCGCTTCGAGCTGCGCGATGTCGAGCCCGCGCGCCGCCACGTCGGTGGCCACCAGCACCGAGCAGCTGCGGTTGGCGAACTGCACCAGCACCTGGTCGCGCTCGCGCTGCTCCAGCTCGCCGAAGAGCGCCAGCGCGCTGAAGCCCTGCGCGCGCAGCACCTCGACCAGGTCGCGGCACTGCTGCTTGGTGTTGCAGAAGGCCAGCGTGCTGACGGGGCGGAAGTGGTCGAGCAGCAGGCTCACGGCGTGCAGGCGCTCGTCGTCGGCCACCTCGTACCAGCGCTGGCGGATCTTGCTGCCCTCGTGCTGCGACTGCACCGCGATCTGCTCGGGGCTCTTCATGAACTGCTGCGCGAGCTTGGCGATGCCTTCGGGGTACGTGGCCGAGAACAGCAGCGTCTGGCGGGCCGCAGGGCATTGGCGCGCCACCTTCACGATGTCTTCGAAGAAGCCCATGTCGAGCATGCGGTCGGCCTCGTCGAGCACCAGGGTGTTGAGCGCTTCCAGGTCCAGGTTCCCGCGCTCGAGGTGGTCCATGATGCGCCCCGGCGTGCCCACCACGATGTGCGCGCCGTGCTCCAGGCTGGCCACCTGTCCGCGCAGCGCGACGCCGCCGCAGAGCGTGACCACCTTGATGTTCTCCTCGGCGCGCGCGAGGCGGCGGATCTCGGTCGTGACCTGGTCGGCCAGCTCGCGCGTCGGGCACAGCACCAGCGCCTGCACCGCGAAGCGGCGCGGGTTCAGGTTGGCCAGCAGTGCCAGGGCGAAGGCGGCGGTCTTGCCGCTGCCGGTCTTGGCCTGCGCGATCAGGTCCTTGCCGAGCAGCGCGCTCGGCAGCGCCGCCGCCTGGATCGGCGTCATCTGCGTGTAGCCGAGCTGCGTGAGGTTGGCCAGCATCTGCGGCGAGAGCGCCAGCGCGGCGAAGCCGTTGTTGCCGTTGTCGGCCGTGGAATCGGGGGTGGTCATGGTTCGAGTGCCGAAAGACGCGCGAATGACAAAGGCCTTGCGGCGCCCCCTGGGGAGCGTCGCAAGGCCTTCGGTCGGTGGCGTATCAGCGGCGGGGTGCGTTGTTGTTGCCGGAGCCGCCGGAGTTCGTCGGCGGCGGGCCGCGGCGCTCCAGATGGCGGAAGGTGATGCGGCCCTTGGTCAGGTCGTAGGGCGAGAGCTCGAGCGACACCTTGTCGCCGGCCAGGATGCGGATGTGGTGCTTGCGCATCTTGCCGCCGCTGTAGGCGATCAGCTGATGGCCGTTGTCCAGCGTGACGCGGTAGCGCGAGTCCGGCAGGACTTCGGTCACCGCGCCGTTCATTTCGATCAGTTCTTCCTTTGGCATCTGTGCTTACCTCTGAATCGTTCGTTCGATGTGTGTTGGAGATTGAATGGGTGTGATTGTTTCAGCCCGCGTACGGGAGCGCGAGACGGACGCGCGATTCGCTTCAACAGGAACGACGGCAGTGGTGGCCATCATGGGCGCCGGTGGGCACTCCAACACACTGTGAATGCCGGCTTGCCGAGCGGGAGGCCGGAGGATCCGGAAAGCAGCGCAGCTTGCAGGCGGGATTGACGAAATTCTTCGTCGTGGTATCGAAACGAACCCGACATTATAGCTTGCGGGGCATGACAGTTGCTTGTCTTCAAGCAACGCTCCAAAGAAAAAGGCCCCGGAGGGCCGTGGTGCAAGCTCCATTTGCTATCAAAAACATAGCTTCGTCGAAGCGGAGCCGGCCACGCGCGCCCGGCGTGCGGCGCGCAGCAGCAACATCAGGCCGGCGAACTGGCAGGCCGCACCCGCCCAGCCCACAGTGCCGACGCCGAACAGGTCGATCGCCACCCCGCCCAGCCCCGAGCCCGCTGCGATGCCCAGGTAGATCGCAGAGGCGTTGAGCGACAGCGTCATCGGCGCGCGCTCAGGCGCCAGCCGGATCAGCCGCACCGCCTGTGCCGGCCCGAAACCCCAGCCCGCGAAGCCCCAGAGCGCCGACAGCCCCACGATCGCCGGCAGCGCCAGCCCGTGCGGCAGCATCTGCGCGGCGAACGACAGTCCGGCCAGGATCAGCACCAGCATCGCCGCGAAGCTCTGCGCCATGCGGTCGGCGCCGAAGCGGTCGGTGGCCCAGCCGCCGGCCGCGGTGCCGATGGCCGCGGCCACGCCAATCGCGAAGAACACCGCGCCCGTGCCTTCCGCGCCGAAGCCCAGCGTGTGCGCGAGGAACAGCGCGATGTAGGTGTAGAAGCTGAATCCGCCCGTGGCCCACAGCAGGCTGACCAGCAGCCCCGGCAGCACGCCCGGCTCGCGGGCCACGGCGAAGGCAGGTGCGCGCTTTTCCGCGGCAGGCGCCTGCGCCAGTTCGCGCGGCAGCCCCAGCGCGAGGCCCCAGGTGGCGAGCGCCGCCGCCGCCGTGATCAGCAGGTAGGCCGTGCGCCAGCCGCCCCAGCCGGCGATCCACGCGCCCAGCGGTACGCCGAGCGCCACCGCCACCGTGCCGCCGCCGGTCACGATCGCCAGCGCCCGTCCGCGCAGCGCGGGCGACACCATCACCGCAGCCACCGCGCTGGCCGTCGGCAGGAACACGCCGGCCACCAGCCCCAGTGCGACGCGCGCCAGCGCCAGTTGCACGAACCCGTGCGCCATCGACGCGGCCAGCGTCAGCCCCGAGAAGGCCGCGAGGCTCACCACCAGCAGCCGCCGGCGCCCGAAGCGCGCGAGCAGCGCCGCCATCAGCGGCGAGCCGATCGCATAGCTCAGCGCGAACAGCAGCACCAACTGCCCGGCGCGCGCGGGGCTGATCCGCAGGTCGGCCGCCAGCACCGGCAGCAGGCCCGCGACCATGAAGCTCTCGGTGCCGATGGCGAAGGCGCCCAGCGCGAGCCAGCCCAGGCTCAGCGGAAGACGCTTGGCCGGCTGCGGCGAGGAGGAAGGGGCGGAAGAAGAAAGAGCCGGGTTGTTCATGACGATGGACTCCGTGGCGGGTGTGTTCAGTGCCTCCAGAATAGGTTTGCAACTGGCTCTTCAAAAGAACCACAATCGGCGAAGTTCATGGAGCCACTTTTCGAACTCGCCATTCGCCTGCCGCCCGCCGGCTCGCGCGACCTGCTGCGCGAGCTGCACCGCCAGCTGCGCGCAGCCATCCTCGACGGCCGGCTGCAGCCCGGCGCGCGCCTGCCCGCCACGCGCGCGCTGGCGCAGCGGCTGGGCGTGTCGCGCAACACCATGCTGGCGGCCTACGACCTGCTGCTGGGCGAGGGCTACCTGCTCGCGCGGCCCGGCGCCGGCACCTACGTGGCCGACACGCTGCCGGTGTCCCGGCGGCGCGCTGCTCCCAAGAGAGCCCTGGCCGCCGGCCGCGACCCCCGCCTCGTGCCCGCGAGCGTCCCCGGCGCCGATCTCGCCCCCACGCTGCAGCCGGCGCCCGCCCGCGACGACTTCCGCGTCGGCCTGCCCGACGTGAGCCTGTTCCCGTTCGACATCTGGCGGCGCCTGAGCGACCGCGCCCTGCGCCGCATCGCGCGCCAGACGGCCGACTACGCCGACCCGCAGGGCCAGCCCGCGCTGCGCGAGGCGATCGCCGGGCATGTGTCATTCACCCGCGCGGTTGGCTGCACCGCCGACGACATCGTCGTCACGGCCGGCGCCCAGCAGGCCTTCGGGCTGCTCGCGCGCATCCTGGTCGTGCCGGGGCGCACGGTGGTCGCGGTCGAACAGCTCTTCTATCCCTCGCTGCGCGAAGCCATGCTGGCGGCCGGCGCGAAAGTGGTGACGGTGCCCACCGACGCCGAGGGCCTGTGCGTGGAGCGCATCCCGCCCGAGGCGCGCGTGGTCTGCGTCACGCCCTCGCACCAGTTCCCGACCGGCGTCGCGATGTCGCCGCCGCGCCGCGCCGCGCTCCTGGCGTTCGCGCGCGAGCGCAACGCGGTGATCGTCGAGGACGACTACGACAGCGAATTCCGCTTCGCCGGCCGCCCGCTCGACGCCCTGCAGACGCTGGACCGCGCCGAGTCGGTCTTCTACGTCGGCACCTTCTCCAAGAGCCTCTTTCCCGCGCTGCGGCTGGGCTTCGTGGTGGCGCCGCCCTGGGCCCGCGCGGCGCTGGTGCGATCGCGCGAGCTGGCCGACTGGCACGGCCCGGTGCTCGGGCAGGAGGCGCTCGCCGCCTTCATCGCCGAGGGCCACCTCGCGCGCCACATCCGCAAGATGCGCAAGCTCTACGGCGCGCGGCGCACCGCCCTGCTCGACGCGCTGGCGCGCCACGGCGCGGGCCGGCTGGAAGCGATTCCCTCCAGCGCGGGCCTGCACCTGTCGGCATGGCTGCATGGCGGCATGCGCGCCGACGCGGTGGTCGAGCGCGCCGCGGCAGCCGGCATCACGCTGCCGCCACTGTCGCGCTTCGCACTCGATCCGCTGGCGCCCGATACGCCCAACGGGCTGGCCTTCGGCTACGGGCTGATCGGCGAGGCGCAGATCGACGGGGCGATCGGGCGGCTTGCGAGCCTGTTCTAACTAGGCCCGGTCCAGCGGCAGCTGCGTGGTGAACTTGGTGGTCGATAGCACCACGTCGCTCGAATAGTTCTCCAGTTCCAGCGCGTCACCCAGCTGCTCCTGCGCGAAGGCAGGAAGCGCCTGTGCGGATCACGCCTGCGCCGCGGCCGCTGCATCAAGAGCTGGGCTCTCGATTGACTCATCAAGCGTGGCGGCAGCCACCAAGCCTTGCGATGACCCGGTATGAACGCCGGCGGTTCGCACGCGCGGAATGGTCTGCAATGCACGGGCGAATGCCGCCACAGCCTGATCCACCTCATCCTCGGTCGTGCACCAGCCCACGCTCAATCGGAAACTCGCATCGATGCGCTTCCTGGGCAATCCCAAGGCAGTAAGCACATGACTGGCCGCGGCTCCTGAAGTGCATGCAGAACCCACCGAGAAATGCACCTCTGGCATACGACGCATCAGCAGCATGGCCGAGACGCCTTCGAAGCCGCCGTTGAGGTTGTTGCACAGGCCGTGCTCCACATTGCTGTTCGTGAAGAACTCCCCGAGGCCCCTCAGCCCATCCAGCAGGCGATCTCGCATGCGGCGCATGTGGTCGATCTCGGACATCATGTTTCGAGCCACCAGCAGCGATGCGGCTGCCATTCCGGCGCACAGAGGAATTGGTGTCGTACCGGAACGCATTCCTCGTTCCTGTCCTCCCCCCACGAGCAAAGGCTGTACCTGATCCCTTGTCTTGTCGGCGAACACGACAGCTCCGATGCCCTGGGGCCCACCGAACTTGTGCGCCGTGAAACTCAGGTAGTCGATACCGAGGGCTTCCATGTCGAGATCCATCTTTCCGACTGCTTGTGCCGCGTCCGTGTGCAGCCGCACTCCGGCCTGCCGGCACAGGCGCGCGATCTCGCGCAGCGGTTGGCGCGTTCCGATCTCATTGTTCGCGGCCATGACGGAAACGAATGTCGCCCCTTCTGCGATGAGGCGTTCCAGCGTCTCTACGCCGATCACCCCTTGGCTATCCACGGGCAGGATCGACACCTTGGCGCCACATTCACGTGCGCGCAGCGCGCTTTCGAGGACGCACTTGTGCTCGATGGCTGAGACCACCAGGTGCGCGCCAGGGCGGCGTGCCTCCGACCCAATAACGAGGTTGTTGCTCTCGGTTGCACCGCTCGTGAAGCACAAGGCCTCCCCTCGAGCCCGCACCGCAGCCGCCGATAGTTGTCGGAAGTGCTCCAGATTGCGTCTTGACTGTTGACCTCGAGCGTGGGCCAGGGCGCTTGCGTTGCCATAGTGGCGCTCCATGCACCGCCTGACCGCATCGATGGATTCAGGCCGCGGGCGGTCCGTCGCCTGATGGTCGAGATAGATCCCGGCCACCTCCTTTTGAAAAAGCGCGTCGAGTAGTTTGGGCATGATGCGCAGACTCAACTCACGATCTCGACGAGGCGGCCGCTGGCGTGACGTTGCGTGACTTCGCCGATCGTCCAGACATCGACGCCCTCCTCGGTCAAGATGGCTTGCACATCGGCGCTCGCTTCGGGATGCACTGCGAATAGCAAACCGCCGTTCGTTTGCGGATCGCACAGCAGCAGGCGTTCATGGCGTCCCTGCGATTCCAGAAACCCGACGCGCCCCCCATAGGTCTCCAGGTTGTCTTCACAGAGCAATGGAATGGCGCCTTCGCGCACAGCATCGAAAACGCCGGGTAGCAGTGGGATTTCGCGAGCGTTCAGGCGCAGCGTGACCCCGCTGCTCGTTGCGACTTCGGACATGTGGCCTAGCAGACCAAATCCAGTGATGTCAGTCATGGCCGACACTCCCCTCAAAGGTCCCAGGCGGGCGCCCACCCGATTGGATCGCAGCATCATCGACAACGCCTCCGAATAGTCTTGATCGGCCAGGAGGCCTTGTTGCCGTGCTGCCACTGCGACTCCATTACCCAGAGGCTTGGTCAGCATAAGCAAATCGCCCGGCGTCGCCCCGGACTTGCGCTTGACGTGCTCGATCGACGCGATCGAAAACACCGAAAGTCCCACGATCGGAGTTTCTCCTCGAATTGTGTGCCCTCCCACGATGGCGCAGCCGTCCTGTCCACATGCCCGAGCCACCCCGCGCATCAGATCCTTGCCGACCTCGACTGCCTCGTCGCCATACGGCACCACTAGGACAACGTCCGCATACAAGGGCCGCACGCCGCAGGCAAATATGTCGCTAAGCGCGTTCTTGGCGGCAATTTCGCCTGCCATTGCAGCGTCGTCCACAACAGCATTCTGGAAGTCAATCGACGTCACAAGCGCCTTGCCGTCGCCGATCGGGACGATTGCGGCATCGTCGGGAGCGAGCCCCGGCAGCATGGCTTCGCGCATCTCCGGGATTGAACACAGGCGCGCGAGGTCCTCAGCGCCGAGCTTGCAAGAGCACCCGCCCATCCGGGCAAAGTTGGTGAGATTCAGGTTGTTCACGACTACGATCTTTCATCCGGAGAGCAGTCACCATCGCTGATGGTGGCCGCGATATGTGCCAGGTCAGATCACGTGCCCCTTGGGCAGCATGACCAGTTGAGGAATGTTGATTTGCCGAGGGGTCTGCAGCATCCACAGGACCGCGGTGGCGACGTCGCAGGGACTTAGCGGCTCAATGTTCCTGGTGATCGACGGGTGCACAGGCAGATCACGGTGCAGTTCGGTGCGCACCAGCCCGGGTGCCACACAGGAGACGCGGATGTCCGTTCGCGCCAATTCCATGCGCAGCGCCTCGCAAAGCGCTTCCACGGCGTGCTTGGTGCCTGCGTATCCGCCGCCCGTTTCGCGGACCTTGTAGCCCATGACGCTGGTGACATGGATGAGGTCGCCCGCGCCCTGCTCCTGGAAGTACTTCAGGGCCAGATATGTCAGCCTGAAGGCAGCCTCGGTATTGATTCGAACCATCTCGCATAAAGCGTCGACGTCCACTTCTCCGATCATTCCCACGTGGTTTTTCCCGGCGCAGTTCACCACGCAGTCCACGCGCCCAAACTGCTCCAATGCGGTCTCGAAGAGGGCTTCGCAGGCTCCATCGCCAATCAGGTCCCCCGCTATCCAGGCACAGCCGTCGAGCTTCTTCGCCAGTTCGCGGAGGCGCTCTGCCCTCCGGCCGTGGGCCATCACCTGGTAGCCCGCTCGGCCCAGGGCATCGGCCACTGCCATGCCGATGCCGCTCGACGCCCCCGTGACCAGTGCGACCTTTCCTTCTTCGGCTGCGTGCATGTCGCCCGTGTCTCTGTGCACCGTGTCTTCCTCTCGGATCACTCGCATGCCACGACAGCTAAGGCGCGCCGCTGGCGGAGAGCGTCCAGGACCTTTGTCAAGGCGCGCTCGAGATCCATCATGTCGTTCGCCGACAGCGACGGTGACAACGGAATGTCGATCGTGAGATCGAGCATCCGGCTCGTCGCCGGCAGGCGCTTTCGGATCTGCTCGTGTGTCTCGCCAGGGAACAGAAACTCCCAGTTCCAAAACGAACGGGCATTGGGGCGCCCCAAGCTGCCGAAGCAGCGCGCGTCCACACCTTCCGCCGCCAGTGCATCGGCTGTCCACTGCGCCTCCTCGGGATCCGAGTCCTGAAGCTGGAAGACGACGTAATGGCCCAAGGTCGCCTCGGGTACGCAGGACTGACGGACGAGAACTTCGGGATAGTTCCCCAGGAGACGCAACGTACGTGCGTAGTTGAGCCGCAGGGCCCGGATGCGGGCGGGCAGCTTCTCTAGCTGCACCTGTCCAAGTGCCCCCCGGATCTCGTCCATTCGGAAATTGAACAGCGGCAGGGTTTGCTCGCGCACCGCAATATCCCACGGACAGTGTTTCTTCAGCCGCGTTTCGTAAGCACCGGAAAGCAACACAGCTCGCTCGAACAGTGCCGTGTCATTCGTAAGCAGGAAGCCCCCTTCTCCGGTATTTAGCGACTTATCCGCTTGACAGCTGAAGGCCCCAAAGGTCCCGAACGTCCCCAGATATTGCCCGCCGATGGTCGCCCCGAGCGCGGGAACTGCGTCCTCAACCACATGGAGGCCGTGCTTGCGGGACACAGCCAGGATGTCCTGGATTTTCCCGGCCTGGCCTCGCTGGTGAACTACGAGGATGGCCTTGGTCCGCTCCGTAATACGCGCTTCCAGGTCCTCCGGGTCCATGTGGATGCCCAAGGCGGAGTCGACCAGCACAGGAGTTCCTCCCGCCAGCAGCACCGCACTCGGATCAGCCGCAAATGCGAATGACGAGCAAAGCACCTCGTCGCCCGCACGAACGCCAATTGCCATCAGGCTGAGGGCGATGGCAGCAGTGCCGCTCGATACGGCCAGCGCATGCTTGACGCCAAAGAAGTCGCGTAGCGCCTGCTCGAAGCGCCCGACTTCGGTTTCTCCGATTGGTCTCGTGTCATAGCGGAATAGCAGCCTGCTGCGCAACACGCGTTCCACGGCCTGAATTTCTCGTTCGTCGATATCGACATCCCCTTTGTCGAACCTCGGCCAGTAGCGGGTTCGTACCGGCATGCCGCCTTCGATGGCCAACCTGCTTGTTTGCATATCTTTCTCTCTCCCTTTTCAACCAATAACCGTGTAGCGGCGTGGACTGATGCACGCCGAACGAACTTCTCTACTTCTGCTCTTGAGGGTCGTCGCCCTGGGCCTAATGGCCAAGCTTCACCAGGCAAATGCCCGCAAAGACCACCGCCGAGCACGCGAAGCGATGCAGTCCCAGCCGTTCCTTGAGCAGATAGGTGGAAATCAGGGCTACGAACAGCACGCTGCTTTCGCGCAATGCCGACACAAGTCCCATCGGGGCTTGCGCGAGCGCCCATACCGCGATCCAGTACGCCCCGATCTGCAGGGCTCCTGCGACCGCGCTCAACGAAAGCGTGCGCCGATCGACGCGGAAGGCGGCCTGCCCTTTCCAGCACACGACCACGAGTGCCGTGGCCAGGCCGTCGCCGATGGTCAGGAGGACCGCAAAACCCAGCGCAGATTCCGATCCGCGCGCGCCCAGGCCATCCACGACTGTGTAGGACGCGATCAGGATGCTGGTTGCCAAGGCGTAGGTCGTTCCTCGATGGCCGGTTCCTTGGGTGCGGTGGTGAAAGGCGAAGGCCAGCACACCCATGCTGAGGCAGAGGATGCCGACGATCCCGACGGGTGGCGGAAGCTCTCCCAGCGCCATTGCGGCCGCCACGGTCACGAGCACGGGCGCGCCGCCACGTGCGATCGGATAGACATGCCCCAGGTCACCGTGCTTGTAGGCCAGAGGCAGCACGAAGTGGTAGACCGTGTGAATACAGATCGAGAGCGCCAGCAGCCCCCATTCCGTCGAAGCATGCAGGCCGATGAAAGGCAGTGCGCAGAGGGAGATGACACTGCCGAACAGCGTTGTCATCGCCATGACCGCGATCTTGTCGCCGCCCATCTTGATGGCGCTATTCCAGGCCGCATTCATCAGCGCGGCCAGCAGAATCGCCAGAAACACCTCAGTGCTCACGCCGCCTCCCGTTCTTTTCTCGATGAGGGAGTGTCGATTTCGGGCGATTGCTTTGTAAAGTTGAATTTCCTATCGCCTAAACACAGAAAAACTGAATGAGGAATCTCAACCTGGACCAAGTCCAGACCCTTGTGGCCCTCGCGGATCTCGGGACGCTGGCCGCAGCAGCCCAGGCGCTGCACCTGGCGCCTCCGACGATCAGCCTCCACATCCGGGAGTTGGAGTCGAGGCTGGGCGCTTCACTGATCGAGCGCGGGCGAAGGCAGTTGCGTCTGACTCCTGCGGGGATGGCGCTGGTGGAGGGTGGCCGCAAGCTGCTCGCCAGCGCGGACGGACTGAGTGACCTGGTTCGTCGGAAGTCGGAGGGCCGCGAAGCTGTCGTCCGCATCGGCTCCTCGGCCGGCGTCAGCGCTCATCTGTTGCCTGCGCTGCTGGCGCGCCTGGCCGCGCGCAGCCCGGGCGTCGATATCACGGTGGAGATCCTGAGCTCTGTCGAGGCCATCGCGCGGCTGCAGGCGGGCACCTTGGACATCGGCGTCGTCGCGATGCCCCAGGCCCCGTGCGCAGGCGTGAAGATCACGCCGTGGCGCCACGACCCCATGGTGGCCATCGTTCCTCGCAGCTGGAAATCTCCCAAGCTCGTCACGCCGCAGTGGCTCGCCGAGCGTCCCTGGATTTCATTCGATCCAGCTACGCAGATGTACCGGCTCATTGCCACATGGTTCGGCCAGGCCGGATTGAACCCCCGGGCGCGCATGCACCTGAACTACCCCGAGGCGATCAAGAGTCTGGTCGAAGCGGGGCATGCGGCTGCCATTCTTCCTTTGGAGCCGCATGCCAGGAATGACAAACGCAGCGAATACGTGACGCGGCACCTGCAGCCGCAACTCACCCGCCCCCTTGGCCTGGCCCACCGCGCAACCAAGAGTCAGGACAACGCAGTGCAAAGCGTCCTGCTGGCGCTCGGAGAGTTCGCGGATGGGTGATGGCCGTCCATCCGCACCGGACGGCCATGGGGTCTACCCGATCCCCAGCATCCGCTTGTTCGCCGCCACGTCCACCCCGCCCGCCGCGAAGTCGTCGAAGGCGCGGTCGGCCACGCGGATGATGTGGTCGGCGATGAACTTCGCGCCCTCGCGCGCGCCGTCTTCGGGGTGCTTGATGCAGCACTCCCACTCCAGCACCGCCCAGCCCGGGAAGTCGTACTGGGCCATCTTCGAGAAGATCGCCTTGAAGTCCACCTGCCCGTCGCCGAGCGAGCGGAAACGCCCCGCCCGGTTGATCCAGCTCTGGAAGCCGCCGTACACGCCCTGCTTGCCGGTCGGGTTGAACTCAGCGTCCTTGACGTGGAAGATCTTGATGCGCTCGTGGTAGTGGTCGATGTAGGCCAGGTAGTCGAGCTGCTGCAGCATGAAGTGGCTCGGGTCGTACAGCAGGCAGGCGCGCGAGTGGTTGCCGACGCGCTCCAGGAACATCTCGTAGCTCACGCCGTCGTGCAGGTCCTCGCCGGGGTGAATCTCGTAGCCCACGTCGACGCCGGCCGCGTCGAAGGCGTCGAGGATGGGCCGCCAGCGGCGCGCGAGCTCGTCGAAGGCCTCCTCGATGAGGCCCGGCGGGCGCGGCGGCCATGAGTAGAGATACGGCCAGGCCAGCGCGCCCGAGAAGGTCGCGTGCGCCGTGAGACCGAGGTTGGCCGAGGCCTTGGCAGCGAAGTGCAGCTGCTCGACGGCCCACTGCTGGCGCCGCACCGGGTCGCCGCATACCTCGGGCGCCGCGAAGCCGTCGAAGCCCGCGTCGTAGGCCGGGTGCACCGCCACCAGCTGGCCCTGCAGGTGGGTCGACAGTTCGGTGATCTGCAGGCCGTGGCTCGCCAGCGTGCCTTTCACCTCGTCGCAGTAGGTCTTGCTCTCGGCTGCCTTCTTCAGATCGAAGAGGCGGGCGTCCCAGCTCGGGATCTGCACGCCCTTGTAGCCCAGGCCGGCGGCCCAGCCGGCGATGCCGTCCAGCGTGTCGAAGGGGGCGGTGTCTCCCGCGAACTGGGCCAGGAATATGGCTGGGCCCTTGATGGTTTTCATCGGCTTGTCTTCCTTGTAGGTTGGGGCAGCGTTGAAAGCATACTTGGCGTGTCGTCCGACCCCGCGCGAGAGGCCAACGAGCCAAAATGGATTTTCCTTTCCGCATCACCCGTCCGGTTCGCGCTGGCGACAGTCCTGCGATGACACAACCCGTTTCCGCCCGGCTCAAGATCGGCCTGTCCGCCTGCTTCTCGCATGCCGACCCGGCCCGTTCGCTCTTCACCAACAAGACGCTGCAGTACGTCGAGCAGTCGATCGCGCACTGGCTCATGTCTGCCGGGGCCATGGTCGTCATGGTGCCCTGCCCCACCGGCGAGACCGCGCGCGGCGACACCAAGCTGTCGCACTACGCCGAATGGCTCGACGGCGTGGTGATGCACGGCGGCGCCGACGTCTGGCCCGGCAGCTATGGCGAGGTGCCGCTGAAGGACGCCTGGATCGGCGACCGCATCCGCGACCTCTACGACCTCGCGCTGGTCGAAGCCTTCGAGCAGGCCGGCAAGCCCATCTTCGGCGTGTGCCGGGGTCTGCAGCTCATCAACGTGGCCTTCGGCGGCACGCTCTACCAGGACATCGAGGAGCAGCACGGCCATCCCCAGACGCTGAAGCACCGCGACCCGGTGACCTACGACCAGAACTTCCACGACATCGAGATCGTCGAGGGCACGCGGCTTTCGAAGCTCTATCCCAAGGTGCGCACCGCGCGCGTCAACAGCATCCACCACCAGGGCATCAAGGGGCTCGCGCCGGGCTTCGAGATCGAGGCCTGGAGCATGCCCGACCGCGTGCCCGAGGCCATCCGCCGGCTGCCCGACCGCGGCCGCGGCTACATCGCCGCGACCCAGTGGCACCCCGAGTTCCACAAGTACGGCAGCACCGAGACGGTGGACGACACGCCGATCCTGCACGACTTCCTCTGGGCCTGCGCCACCGCCAAGGTCGCGCCCAAAACCACGCCGCGCTCCGGCCCCGGCAAGATCCGCGACCGCGCCGCCCGGGTGCTGCGGCAGGCGCTGCTGAGAAGGCGGGGCTAGCGCGGGCGCGCTGCCTGCTCCCGGCGTTCAGCGCCAGGCGGCGCGCAGAAGGGCTGCCGAGTCGGACGTGCCGGCGCTGATGCCCGTCACCGGCCCCCAGTCGGGGTCGAAACGGCTCGACAGGAATGCAGCCGACTGCTCCGCGCTCGCGTGCTCCAGCATCAGGCAGGCCTGCGCCGCCAGCACCAGGCGCTGCGTGAAACGGCGGGCCTGCGGCTCCAGCTCCTGCGGCGGCAGCTGCGTCATGCGGCGCAAGGACTGCAGCGCGTCCTGCACGCGGGGCTCGCCGGCGGCGATCTGCTGCAGCTGGTCGAGCACGAGGTGTGCGTCGTCGGGGTTGCGCGAGACGGCGCGCAGCACGTCGAGGCACATCACGTTGCCCGAGCCTTCCCAGATGGAGTTGACCGGCGCTTCGCGGAACAGCCGGCCCATCGGGCTCTCCTCCACGTAGCCGTTGCCGCCGAACACCTCCATCGCCTCGCCGGTAATGGCCACCGCGCGCTTGCAGTTCCAGAACTTGGCCGCCGGCGTGAGCAGCCGGCGCCAGGCCGTGTCCAGCGGCTCTGCGGAGCCGAAGCGCGCGGCCAGCCCCATCGCCAGCAGCGTGGCGGCCTGCGACTCGAGCGCCATGTCGGCCAGCAGCGTGGTCATCACCGGCTGGTCGGCCAGCGCCTTGCCGAAGGCGTGGCGGTTGCGCGCGTAGTGCAGCGCCTGCGCGAAGCCCTGGCGCATGAAGCCGGCGCTGGACAGCGCGCAGTCCAGCCGCGTCACGGTCGCCATCTCGATGATGGTCGGGATGCCCCGGCCCTCCTCGCCCACCAGCACGCCCCAGGCGTCCTTGAACTCGACCTCGCTGCTCGAATTGGAGCGGTTGCCGACCTTGTCCTTCAGCCGCTGGATGTGCACCGCGTTCCTGCGGCCGTCGGGCCGCCAGCGCGGCACGAAGAAGCACGAGGAGCCGTGCTCTTCGGTCTTGGCCAGCACCAGGTGGCCGTCGCACATCGGCGCCGAGAAGAACCACTTGTGGCCGGTGAGGAGAAATTCGCTTCCCCATGGGCCACTCCCCGCCGGCACGGCGCGCGTGGTGTTGGTGCGCACGTCGCTGCCGCCCTGCTTCTCGGTCAGGCCCATGCCGACGGTGATCGAGGTCTTGCCCT
>CAJYQC010000515.1 GCA_913776885.1 uncultured Variovorax sp. | reverse complement strand
GCCGGGGGCGGCGGACCCGGCTTAAATGGTGGGGTGGGGGGGCTGGGGGTCAAAAGGCGGCATGGTGCGTCTCGAAGTCTTGGAGCTTGTACGCAGGAAACCACCGTTTGGACCATGGCGCGTTGCTGCGATGATCCGATCGCGGCCGGACTGCGTAAGGGATAGCATGGCCGCCGTTCCCGAACCATCCACCCAACCTGCGGGTATTCCCATGCCCCGCGGCCGCCGAGCGCCCAACTTGACCGTTGTTGCCACCGATTTCAAGCAGCCGCGCCGCTCCGACGACCTCTGGGCGCAGGCCCTGGCGGCCGTGGCCGAGCGGCAGGACCGGGAAGCGTTCGCGCGGCTGTTCTCGCATTTCGCGCCGCGCGTCAAGCACTACCTGATGCACATCGGCAGCCCGGAGTTGCAGGCCGAGGAGCTCGCCCAGGAAGCCCTGGTGAGCGTCTGGCGCAAGGCCACGCTGTTCGACCCGGCGCAGGCCGCGGTCTCGACCTGGATCTTCACCATCGCGCGCAACCTGCGCGTGGACGCGCTGCGGCGCCGCCAGGGTGCCGAATCGGGCGAAGAGGAATTCGATTTCGATTTGATCCAGGCCGACGACGCCGCGCTCGAAGACGGCCTGCACGCCTCGCGCCTGAACGAACGCCTGCGCAGCGCCTTCCGGCTGCTGCCGCCCGAGCAGCAGCAGGTGCTGCACCTTTCCTATTTCGAAGACGAGCCGCATGCCCGCATCGCGGCCCAGCTGAGCATTCCGCTGGGCACGGTGAAGTCGCGCGTGCGCCTGGCGGTCGCGCAACTGCGCCGCCTGATGGAACGCTGACGACGATGGACATCCAACATCACCCCGACGATGGACTGCTGCTGGCCCGGGCTTCCGGCCAGTTGCCGACAGGAACCCGGCTGGTACTGGCCAGCCACCTGGAACTGTGCCCGCTGTGCCGCGAGCGCGCGCGCACGTTCGACGCCCTGGGCGGCATCCTGCTCGACGAACTCGAGCCCGTGCCGATGGCCGACGATGCGCTCGCGCGCGCCTGGGCCTCGATCGACGCGCTCGACAGCGCGCCCGCAGAGACCGTGCGGGCCAGTGCGCCGCCGCCGCTGCCGCCCGGCGCCCGCTGGCCGCGCGCCCTCGCCCACTGCAGCGCCACGCCCTGGCGCTGGATCGGTCCCGGAATGCGCTGGAGCCGGGTGAGCGTGCCCGAGGCGCCGGAAGCCAACGTCTTCCTGCTGCGCATCGCGGCCGGCAAGTACCTGCCGCAGCACACGCACAACGGGCTGGAACTCACCCAGGTGCTGCACGGCCGCTTCCACGACGGGCGCGCCCTGTTCGGGCCGGGAGATTTCGACGCAGCCGACGGCGAGATCAATCACCAGCCGGTGGTCCAGGACGGCAGCGAGTGCATCTGCCTCGCCTCGCTGGACGGCCGGCTGCGCTTCGACAGCGCTATCGCGCGCGTGCTGGGTTCGCTCGTCGGGATGTGAGGCGGGCCGACACCCAGGCCGCCGCGCCGCTGACGAAGCTGCCCCACACGAGGTCGGCGATGGTGATGGCCCAGGGCCAGTCGCGCAGCGTGGCCGGGTTGGTCAGGTCGTAGGTGGCATAGGCGACCAGCCCGAAGAAGGCGCCGCGCCGCAGCGCCGGGCCCGCGGCCCCCTCGGCCAGCGCCGGCAAGATCGCGAAGACGAGCAGGCCGGCGAGGTAGATGGCATAGAACAGGACCGCCGCGAACCAGTCGACATCGGGCGCCATCAGTTCGCCGAGCGCCGGCTTGTACAGCCGGGGGCCCATCAGCGACAGCCACACGGCGTCCAGCACCAGGAAGCTCACGAGCGCCCACAGGTAGGCGATGGACAGGGTGCGGGCGGTTGGTTTCATGGTGCGGGGGAGGGAGAAGTCAATCGGTAGCTGAGCTGGCGGTCGCCCTTGGTCTCGGCGTCGAGCCCGATCCAGCGGCCGCCGTCGACGGCATACCAGATGCGGATGCGCTGCTGCGCGGCCTGAAGGCGCCAGCCGCGCGCGCGCACGGGCTGGCCGCGCACCTCGATGTTGGTGTCGGGCAGCTGCTCGAATCGCACCGGCTCGAGCTTGCCGGTCTGCGGATCGACCAGGCGCTGCTGCTTCAGCAGGCGGGGGTTCCAGTAGGCGAAAGTCATCACGCAGTCGCCATCGAAGCGGCGCGCCACCTGCTGGCGGGTGCCGTCGTCGTCGGTGTCGGCGCGCAGTTCGCGCAGGCAGTCGGAGCCCCAGCGCTCCTCGGCGTGGTGGCGGTAGCGATAGAGCGGCACGCCCAGCATGCGCACGACGAAGTCGGCGCGGCTGTCGACGCTGCGCGCCGCCGGGCTGCCACCGACCACGAAGCGGTGCGTGCCGATCGGCTTGCCGTCGAGCGTGGCGGTGAAGTTCCACTCGCCCTCCTCGGCCGCGCCTTCGCTCACGTTGCCCTGCGCCGATGCGCTGGCGGCCGCACAGGCCATGAGCGCCAGGAGAGGCGCCAGGGCGAAAGCCGGGGCGCGCGCCGGCATCAGCGCTTCTCGAAGAGGTAGTGGCCGACCCACCACTGGCCGCCCTCGGCGTAGCCGAACAGCTCTTCCACCGAGATGAAGAAGAGGCGCCAGCGGGTCCACCAGATCGGCGCCTCGCGTTCTCCGTAGACGGCTTCGAGCAGCGGCATGAGTTCGTCGCGCCGCGCGTCCATGCGCGACAGCCAGGCGGCGGAGGTCTTGGCGTAGTGGCGGCCGTTCCAGCGCCATTGGCTCAGGAGGCGCAGGTCGTCCTGGCAGCGCGCGGCGAGGTCGTCGCCGGGCATCATGCCTCCCGAGAAGAAATAGCGGCTCATCCAGTCGCTCGCGTCGCGCACCTCGAAGGGATACGGCGCCTCGCGGTGGACGAACACGTGCATGAAGAAGCGCCCCTGCGGGTTCAGCCAGCGCGCCACGTTGGAGAAGGCGCGCGGCCAGTTGCGCAGGTGCTCGAACATCTCGACCGACACCACGCGGTCGAAGCGCTCGGCCGTCTCGAAGTCGTTGAAGTCGCAGGTGATCACCTCGAGATTGCCCAGGCCGCGCGCAGCGGCCTCGGCGGTGATGAACCTGCGCTGCGAGTGCGAGTTGGACACCGCCGTGATGCGCGAGCCGGGAAAGCGCTCGGCCATCCACAGGCTCAGCGAGCCCCAGCCGCAGCCGAGTTCGAGGATGCGCTGGCCGTCAGCCAGGCCCGCACGGGCGCAGGTCTCGGCCAGCGCGGCCGCCTCGGCCTGCTCCAGCGTGTCGACCCCTTCCGGCCACCAGCAGCAGCTGTACTTGCGGTGCGGACCGAGCACGGCGGCGAAGAAGTCGGCGGGCAGCTCGTAGTGCTGCTCGTTGGCTTTCTCGGGCAGCAGCGCCAGCGGGGCTTTGCTCAGTTCCTCGAAGAAGGCCTGCGCGTGCCGGGCGACGGCCTCGGGGTTGCCGCTGTCGAGCTCGGCAAGCCGCTGGCGCAGCAGCCTGCGCACACCCACCCGGACGGCGGCATCGGGTACCAGACCCTGTTCGACCCAATGGATGGCTGCGGAGGTGCTGGAGGCTCTTGGCATGGCGGTGGTCGTCGGATGTGGTTGATCCCGTCGTACGCAAGACCGGGCGCGGCGGATCACTCGGCGGCGGCCGGCCGAGGGATTTCGGGCTCTCGACGCCCGGCGGTTCCGTGGCGGCGCAGAGGGTGCAGGCGTCGCTGCGGGTTTCGGCCGGCAGGCTCGGACCGAGCCAGTGACCCCGCTGCGGCCCAGGACCGTCCGGCACTTGCCAAAAGCATGTCGATCGGCAATATTCGCAATTCACGAATAGCGAATATCTCCGTCGATGGACCTCAAGCCGCAGGATCTTCTCGTACTGCTGAAGGTGGCAGCGCACCCGCCTCAGCGTTGGACCTACGCTGCGCTGGGCGATGCCCTGAGCATGAGCGCCTCCGAAGCCCATGCCAGCGTGAAACGGGCCGTTGCAGCCGGCCTTGCCGTGGCCGCGTCTCGAGCCGAATGGTCTCCGGTCCGGCCAAACCTGCTGGAGTTCATGTTGCATGGCGTGCGCTACATCTGGCCGGCCGCTGCCGGACCAGTCAAGCGCGGCGTTCCAACGGCATTTGGTGCCGAGCCTCTGGCCAGCCAGCTGACGGTTGCGCCCGGAGAGGCGCCTGTATGGGCGCATCCCGAGGGCAAAGTGAAGGGGCCGACGCTTCCACCGCTCTACCGCACGGCGCCGCAAGCTGCTCTGGCCGACCCATCGCTGCATCGCCTGTTGGCCTTGCTCGACGCCTTGCGCATCGGCCGGGCGCGCGAGCGCGGGCTGGCTGCCAAGCTTTTGGAAGACGAATTGATGCATCCACAAAGGGTGGCGCCCGATGCGCGTGGATGACCCGAATCTGCCGCAGCTGCGCCAGATCGCCGAGGCGCTGGGAGACCTGCGTGAGCAGATGGTGTTCGTCGGCGGCGCTGTCGCCGGCCTGCTGGTGACCGACCCGCTCGCCGACCCCGTGCGTGCCACCCGCGACGTCGATGCAGTGGTGAACGCCAGCCGAACATCGTTCTACAGGATCGAGGAAGCGGTGGCGCAGCGCGGCTTTTCCCGCGACGTGACCAGCGAAGTGATCTGTCGATGGGTCCACAAGGGCTCGGGCACGTTGTTCGACCTGATGCCCGTGGAGCCGGAGGTGCTGGGGTTCTCAAACCGTTGGTACCCGTATGCGATCGAAACCGCCGAGCTCAGGGATTTGGGATCGGGAATCACCATTTGGCTGGCAAGTGCAGTGGGCTTCGTGGCGACAAAGCTGGAAGCCTTTGCCGGCCGCGGTGGAAGCGACTACCTGAGCAGCCACGACATCGAAGACGTGCTCAACATCGTTGATGGGCGCGAGGAGTTGGCAAACGAGCTGGCTGCGGCCCCCGCCGAGATTCGAGACGCCGTGGGTGATGCGTTCGGCCGGCTGCTGTCGGACCCGAACTTCAAGAACATGCTGCCGGGCATGCTTGCCGAGCCGGAACGGGCTGAACTGGTTCTGCAGCGCATCAACGTCATGCGCCATCCATGATGGATCGATCGATGCCTCGATGCGCGTGCTTCTCGCCGGCAGTCTCGCCTCCGCCAGCGGGCAAGCCATGCATCGACCGCCGCAGCCACCGAACTCAGCGCCGGCCAATGCCCGATGGCCTTGTGTCGCACGCACCCGTCGAAAGGTGACTTGAAGCAGTCGTTCAATGCGCGATTTTTGCCTGATGCCACGCGGCAAAGGCCCGTGGCCCAGTCCACCATAATGTGCTTGCCCGGCTTCGACAGCTTGGCCGCTCGAGCGTCACAGTGCGCTCGGTCCTCCTCGTGCGGCGTAGCTTTACTGATTGGCGGTCCACTCCCATGGCGCAATCGTCCTCACACAGGCGTTGAAACCTACGCCGTCGGCCGGAGTGGAGAGGTGTTTAGAGAAGAGAAACGATGACAGTTCAAGCGGCACAGCTGCCGAAATCCCCAACACAGTCAACGACTTAATGAAAAAAGTCGAACCAAATCAAGGTCTTGGCAGCGGCTCGAACGCGGCCCACACGCCAATGATGGCCCAGTACCTGGGCCTGAAAGCCGACCATCCGGACACCCTGCTGTTCTACCGGATGGGCGATTTCTACGAGCTGTTCTGGGCCGACGCCGAGAAGGCCGCGCGCCTGCTCGACATCACCCTCACCCAGCGCGGCCAGTCGGCCGGCCAGCCGGTGGTGATGTGCGGCGTGCCCTTCCATTCGGTCGACACCTACCTGGCCCGGCTCATCAAGCTGGGCGAATCGGTCGCCATCTGCGAGCAGGTGGGCGAAGTGGGCGCGGCCAAGGGACCGGTCGAACGCAAGGTGGTGCGCGTGGTCACGCCCGGCACGCTGACCGACTCAGAGCTGCTGAACGACAAGGCCGATTCGCTGCTGCTCGCGGTGCACGCCGGCACGCGCAACACCTGCGGCCTGGCCTGGCTCAGCGTGACCGGCGCCGAGCTGCGGCTGGCCGAGTGCCCCGCCGATGCGCTGGAGTCATGGATCGCCCGCATCGGCCCCAGCGAGCTGCTCTACAGCGCCGAAGTCACGCCCGCCTTCGAGCAGCGCCTGAAGGCCGCGCGCGCGGCCACGCCCTTCACGCTGTCGGTGCGCCCGGCATGGCAGTTCGACGGCGGCCTGGGCGAGCGCAAGCTGGCCGAGCAGATGGGCAGCAACAGCCTGGCCGCGTGGAGCGCCGAATCGCTCTCCAACGCGCATGCCGCGGCTGCCGCCCTGCTGGGCTATGCCGAACACACCCAGGGCCGCGCGCTCTCGCACGTGCAGCGCCTGTCGGTGGAGCGCGACGGCGACCTGATCGAGCTGCCGCCCACCACGCGGCGCAACCTCGAGCTGGTGCAGACGCTGCGCGGCGAAGACTCGCCCACGCTGTTCTCGCTGCTCGACACCTGCATGACCGGCATGGGCAGCCGCCTGCTCAAGCGCTGGCTGCTCTCGCCGCGGCGCGACCGCTCCGAGGCGCAGGGCCGGCTCGAGGCCATCGCCGCACTGCAGGCCACGGTGCTCGGCGCCACCGCCGCGCCCTGGCGCACGCTGCGCGAGCAGCTCAAGAACACCAGCGACGTGGAGCGCATCGCCGCGCGCATCGCGCTGCGCCAGGTGCGTCCGCGCGAACTGCTGGCGCTGCAGCTGGCGCTTGCGAAGGCGGAGCAGCTTGCGCCGCTGCTGCCGGGCTCGTCCGCGCTGCTCGGCCAGATCGCCGAGCGGCTCGCGCCGCCGCCGGGCTGCGCCGCCCTGCTGACCAGCGCCATCAAGCCCGACCCGTCCGCGCTGGTGCGCGATGGCGGCGTGATCGCCACCGGCCACGACGCCGAGCTCGACGAGCTGCGCGCCATCAGCGAGAACTGCGACGACTTCCTGCTGAAGCTGG
>CAJYQC010000514.1 GCA_913776885.1 uncultured Variovorax sp. | reverse complement strand
TACCGGTGGCCCGGCAAAGCCGGTTCCACGGGGGACTGGCAAACCCCCAGGCTGCGCGCACTTCGTGTCGCTTCGCCACCCCCTTGCAGGGGGCAATACCGGTGGCCCGGCAAAGCCGGTTCCACGGTATTCCTGGAAGAAGGCCTGAGGCCGATCGGGTTCGGGGGCGGGATCAGGCCCTGCGCCGCACCACGCGGCCAAAGACTTCCTTGGCCTTGCGGCCGAGGGCCCTGGCCTTCAGGGCCTGCAGTTCGCGCGCGAGGCGGGTGCGCTGATCGGTTGAGAGCGCGGTGCCGAAGCGGCCCAGTGCGGCTTCGAGGGCGGCGCGCTGCGCTTCGACGCGTCCCTGGCGGCCTTCGGCTTCCGCGAGCCACTCGCAGGCGTTGACGACGCGCTCGCGCAGCGCGGCATCGCCCGAATCGCCGAAGCGGGCGATGAGGGTGCGATAGGCCTTGATCTGCCCTGCCGAATCGCCGAGCTTGTCGAGCGCCCTGGCCTTGTTGATCATCGATTTGGCGGCCCAGAGCTGCAGCGTGCCCTCCCTCGCGCCGCTGGTGCGGGCGATGGCCTCGTCGTAGCAGGCCACCGCGGCTTCGAGCCGGCGCGCATGGCGCAGCGTGGCGCCCTTGCGGAACAGCGCGCCCGCCACGCGGCCGCGCAGGTCGGGCAGTTCGGAGTTGCCCCAGCGCGCGTCGATCTCGTCGTGCACGCGCATCTCGTCGTCGTGCCGGCCGAGGCGGTCGAGCGCGGTGCTCTTGTATTGCAGGCACAGCGCGACGGTCTCCTGCATCTCGGTGGACGGGTCGGCGCCGTGGCGCGCGTCCATGGCATCGGCGGCGGCGACCACCTCCTCGAAGCGCTCCAGCGCGACCAGGCAGAAAGCCTTGTGGACGAGCGCCCGCGCGCACTGGCGGCGCAGCTCCGGATGCGGCGAGGCCGCGTGCGCGGCCAGCACCTCGTCGAACAGCGCGATGGCCTCGTGCGACTCGCCGGCATCGCCATGCCTGCGGCCCTGCCTGACCTTGTCGCGCACCTCGTCGCGCACCTCTGTCGGAAGCTCCGGCAGGTTGCCTTCGGCATCGGCCTTGCGCAGCCGCTTCAGGCAGGCCTGGCGGCCGGCGGTGGCCTTGGCGAGCGTGTCCTGCAGCTCGGGCTCGGAGGCGCCCTGCAGCTGCCTCGCGAGCTGCTGGTAGACCTGCAGCGCCTCCTCCGCGCGGCCGAGCCGCTCGAGCAGCACGAAGCCCTTGTTGAGCAGCGCGCTCGCCACGGTGCGATGCACCACTGCGTCGGTGTCCGCACCGAAGGTGGCGAGCAGCCGATCGCAGGCAGCCAGCGCAGCCTCGCCGTCCTCTGATTCGCGCAGGCCCACCGACCAGTCGTAGGCGCGCCGCACAGCCATGCGCCGCACCTGCGGCGAGGCGTCGTGGCCATAGCGGTCGAGCAGCCAGCCGACCAGCTCGGCGCGGTTCGCATGCTCGTCGATGCCGAAGCCGTCGAAGAACAGCGTCAGCGCGCGCACGCCCTCGATGCGCAGCTCGGGCGCCGCGTGCGCCAGGCCGGCCTCGATCTGGTCGGCCACCGAGAGGCACGTGACCTGTGCCTGCGCATGCTGCGCCAGCTCGCGCAGATTGAGCACCGAGGCCAGGCGCACACGCGCGACGCGCAGCACCACGCCAGGATCGGCGCTGCCGTCGAAGCGCTCGATGACGGCCTCCAGCGTGGCCAGCGCGTCCTGCGGCAGGCCGCGGTGATGCTCGATCTCGGCCTTGAGCAGCCGGGCTTCCACGCGCCAGGTGTCCAGGGCCGCATCGGGCTGGCTGTCGAGCAGCTCGCTCATGGCGTCGCAGGCTTCGCAGCGCGCGGCGGGGTCGTCGATCCACCAGGTGCGCTGGTAGAGCGCGTGGGCGATGTGCTCGCGGATCTCGGGCTCGGGGCGCTGGCCGTGCGCCGCGATCAGGCGGTCGAGCGTGGCGAGCGCATCGACAGGGCGATGCAGCTGCCGCAGCATGTGGGCGAGCAGGCGCAAGGTCTGGCAGCAGGGCACGACCACGCCGGCCTCGGGCTTCCCAGCGAACTCGTCGAGCAGCCTCACGCTCGCGGCCACCGCTTCCTTGCGGCGGCCGAGGTCGTCGAGCAGCTCGATGCGGCGGAAGCTGGCGGCCGCGCGTTCGGCGGGGTGCATCTGCAGGCGTGCGATCAAGGCTTGCACCTCGTCCAGTTGCCGCTGCGCGGAGGACTCGACTACATTCACATTCGCTTCCTTCAATGGCGCGCCCCGCACGGGGCGGGGCGGACGGTACGGACCGGGGCGCATTCTGCCCACCAACAGCCGGCTTTCGCCCCCTCCCCGCAACTCTTTTGACAATCTTTTCCAGGGCTTAGGCCTTTACGTTTCCTTTCATGCGCATTCTCGGCATCGACCCCGGATTGCAGACCACCGGCTTCGGCGTGGTCGATGCGGACGGCCATGCGCTGCGCTACGTGGCCAGCGGCACCATCAGCACCCGGCACCTGGGCACCGGCAACAACCTGCCGGCGCGGCTGAAGGTGCTGTTCGACGGCATCGCGGAGATCACCGCGCGCTACCAGCCCGATGCGTCGGCGGTGGAAATCATCTTCGTCAACGTCAACCCGCAATCCACGCTGCTGCTGGGGCAGGCGCGCGGCGCCTGCGTGACCGCGCTGGTCAGCAACAACCTCGCGGTGGCCGAGTACACGGCGCTGCAGATGAAAAAGGCAGTGGCCGGCCACGGCCAGGCGGCCAAGGCGCAGGTGCAGGAGATGGTGCGGCGCCTGCTCGACCTGCCGGGCCTGCCCGGCGCCGACGCGGCGGACGCGCTGGGCATCGCGATCACACACGCCCAGGTGGGGCGCTCGATGGCACGTCTGGCCGAAGCGGCCGAGGCGTCGAGGAACTCCGCGGCGCTGCCTGCCGGCACCTACCGCCAGGGGCGCTCACGCTGAACCGAAGCGGCTGCCTGAGTCAGCGCACGATGTAGCGCAGCTCGCCAAGCTGCCTGCGGCGCTCGCGCACTTCGGCGGCCACCGATGCGGCATCGCCTTCCAGCGCACGCGCGATCCACCCCGCGAGCTGCGGCATGTCCGCGGGCGTGAAGCCCAGTCGCACGATCTCGGGCACGCCGAGGCGCAGGCCGTTGATGTCGCCTTCCACGGGCGCGATCGGCAGGCCGATGCCGCAGGCCAGCAGGCCGCCCTGCGCAAGCTTCTTCGCCGCTTGCTGGCCGCCGCCCCAGCGCGCGGCCTCGAGCGCGAACTGGTGCGACCGCGTGAAGCCGCGCGCCTTCGCGAACACGGGCATCCCGCGCGCATCGAGTTCGCTCGCCAGTGCCTGCGCCGTCTCGCGCATCGCGGCCGCGTAGGCGGTGCCGTGCACCTTCCAGTCGAGCAGCCCGCGGGCGAGCGCCGCGGTGCGGCCCGCGTCCGAGTTGGCCGTGAGCCCGGGGTAGGCGATGGCATCGATGCGCTCCATCAGCGCCGCGTCGTTCGACACGATCAGCCCGCCCGCCGGCCCGCCCAGGCTTTTGTAGGTGCTCATGGTGATCGCGTGCGCGCCCTGCTCCAGCGGCTGCGGCCACGCCTTGCCGGCGACCATGCCCGAGAGATGCGCCGCGTCGAACAGCAGCTTCGCGCCCACGCTGTCGGCGATCTCGCGGATCGCGGGCACCGGATGCGGGAACAGGTTCAGGCTGCCGCCGATGGTGATGAGCTTCGGCTTCGTCTCGCGCACCAGCTTGGCGAGCGCGCTCGCGTCGACCGTGTAGCCGCCGGCGTCGACCGGCGCGGAGACCGGCTTCAGCCCGTAGAGTCCCGCGGCGCCCGCCGCATGGTGCGTGACGTGGCCGCCGATGCTGGGCGGCGGCACGACGATGGTGTCGCCGGGCTGGCAGGTCGCCATGAAGACGTAGAGATTCGACAGCGCGCCCGAGCTCACGCGCACTTCGGCGAACTTCGAACCGAACACCTCGGCCGCCAGTTCGGCCGCGACCACCTCGATGCGCTCGATGGCCTCCAGCCCCATCTCGTACTTGTCGCCCGGATAGCCCAGCGAAGGACGCGAGCCCAGTCCGCGAGACAGCAGCGCCTCGGCCGCCGGGTTCATCACGTTGGTGGCGGGGTTGAGATTCAGGCCGTCGACGTCGTGGATGCGATGGCTGTTGGCCACCAGCCTTTCGATCTCGGCGGCGACGCCTGCGGCATCTCGCGCGGCGGCATTGGAGGCGATGGAGAGCACGTGGTCCTCGCTGGCGGCGGGGACCCAGGGGCGGCGTTGCAGGGCGGCGGCAGGCATGCGTCGGATCTCGCTGTAAGTGGTGGATGGCCTCATCGTCGCCTACCCCCTGCCGATGGGGCAAACCGGATAATCTGGCCCCGAGCCATAGAAAAACTTGGCCTGAAGTACCCGCTCCATGCCACTCGCACCGCCGCGTCCCCGCCTGCCCCCGCACACCGCCGTGCGCGCCTTCGAGGCGGCCGCACGCCATGGCAGCTTCGCCCGCGCGGCCGAGGAGCTGTTCGTCACCCCGGCCGCCATCGCGCAGCAGATCAAGGCGCTGGAGACATGGGCCGGCGGCGCGCTCTTCGAGCGCCATAGCCAGGGCATCCGACTCAGCGCGCACGGGCGTCGCGCCCTGCCGGCCCTCAGCGCAGCCGTCGACCAGCTCGGCCTGGCCGTGCAGGCGCTGCGCCACGAGACCCAGACCGCTGCGCGCCGCAGCACGCTGCAGGTGGCCGCGCTGCCGGCCGTCGCGCAGCTGTGGCTCTCACCACGCCTCTCACGGTTGAAGGCGGAGCTGCCCGGCGTGCAGGTGTCGGTGACCGCGCTGGAGCAGCCTCCCAACTTCCGCCGCGAGCCTTTCGACCTCGGCCTGTTCTATTCCTGCGCCGGCGAGCACATCGAAAGCGCGGCGGGCGCACAGGCGATACCGCTGGTGCGCGACCGGCTGCTGCCGGTCTGCAGCCCGCGCCTTCGAGAGCCATTGCCCAGCGGCCGCTCACGCACGCTCGAAGACCTGGCCGACCTGCTGCAGCTCAGCGGCGGACTGCACGACACCGTCTGGCGCGACGACTGGCAGCGCTGGCTGCAGGCCGTGCGACCCGGCACCACGGCGGCCGACGCGGACGCGCTCGCCGCAGGGCCGGACTTCTCGCTCTACAGCCTGGCGCTCCAGGCCGCGGTGGATGGCGAAGGCATGCTCATGGGCCGCGAGCACCTCGTCGCACCGCTGCTCGCTCAAGGCAAGCTGCACGCCCCGTGGGGAAGACCGAAGGCGCTGGGAGATACCGTGATGCTGCTCGTACCCGCGCACCGCAAGGGACCGCTGCTCACGCGCCATATGCAGGCCCTGCAGGCGTTGGCGGTCTGAAAGCGAATTCGCGGAACACCGAGGAACCGGCTTTGCCGGGCCTCCGGTGTTGCCCCCGGTAGGGGGTTGGCGCAGCGACACGCAGTGTCGCGCAGCCTGGGGGCGAGCCCAGTGCTACCGAGGAACCGGCTTTGCCGGGCCTCCGGTGTTGCCCCCGCTCGGGGGTTGGCGCAGCGACACGAAGTCCGCGCAGCCTGGGCG
>CAJYQC010000513.1 GCA_913776885.1 uncultured Variovorax sp. | reverse complement strand
GCAAGTGGCGCAGCGGCTGCAGCGCTGCCTGCGTCCGGGCGATACCGTGGCGCGCCTGGGCGGCGACGAGTTCGTGGTGATCCTGGAAAACCTGAGCGCCCAGATCGTGGTCGCCACCTCCCAGACCGAGGCCGTCGGCGCGGCCATCCTCGCGCACCTCAGCCAGCCCTATCCGCTCGGGGCGCAGCACCACCACAGCACCTGCAGCATCGGCGCCTCGCTGTTCGATGCCCGCACGGCGTCGATCGAGGAAGTCCTCAAGCAGGCCGACCTCGCCATGTACCGCGCCAAGACTGACGGCGGCAACGCGCTGCGCTTCTTCGAGTCGGACATGCAGACCCGCATCACCGCGCGGGCCGCGCTGGAGAGCGAACTGCACGCCGCCATCGCGGCCAAGCAGTTCGTGCTGCACTACCAGAGCCAGGTCACCGGCGATAGCCGCGTGGTGGGCGCGGAGGTGCTGGTGCGCTGGCACCACCCGGTGCGAGGGCTGCTGCTGCCGGGGCAGTTCATCGACGTGGCGGAGGACACAGGGCTGATCCTTCCGATGGGCCTGTGGGTGCTGGAGACGGCCTGCAGGCAGCTCACGGCGTGGCAGAGCGAGCCGCGGCGGCGCCACCTCAGGCTGTCTGTCAACGTCAGTGCGCGCCAGTTCCGCGACGGAGATTTCGTCGACCAGGTCAGCGACGTGCTCGCGCGCACCCGGGCCGATCCGGGCAAGCTCAAACTTGAGCTCACCGAGAGCCTGCTGCACGAGAAGGTGGCCGACGCGATCGGCAAGATGAAGGCACTGGCGGCGCTGGGCATCCAGTTCTCGATGGACGACTTCGGCACCGGCTTCTCTTCTCTGTCCTACATGACCCAGCTGCCGCTGAGCCAGGTGAAGATCGACAAGTTCTTCGTGCACCGCATCGGGCTCGATCCGAAGGTGGAGTCGATCATCCAGGCCGTCATCGCGATGGCGCGCAGCCTGGAACTGGAGCTCGTGGCCGAAGGCGTGGAGACGCCCGCGCAGCGCGACTTCCTGCTGCGCCATGGCTGCGATCTGTGCCAGGGCTACCTGTTCGGCGTGCCGCAGCCGCTGGACATCTATGAGCGAGAGCTCGATGGCGAGCTTCCCGCGTCGAATCCGGCTTTCTTGCCGCAATAGGGTGAGTTCGGGGTCCGGCGAATGGAACCGTCGATGGTGTGGGCGCAGAGAGGCCAACCCCTGCTCCGGGCCAGGCCCTCTTCGGCTGCGACAAGACATGTTTGATCCGGTCTGCGCGTAGCACCACGGCGCGAACGCACTCCCCATCAGGGCGGCCGTGCGCGCCTCAGTGGAGCGCAGCCAGCGTCTTCAGCCGTGCCAGCAGCGAACCGACGATGGCGCCGTAGGTGCGCCTCTCGGACGGCCCGACCCACTGTGCGAACGCCACCCGGAAGACCGCGATGCCCGCCTCCGCCATCAGGCTCGCATCGGGTTCGCCGATCCCTCTTGCGCGCAGCGCCACAGCCAGCGCCGCCGAGAGTCTCGCCAGCTTGATGAGCTCACGCTCGTGCAGTTCGCCATTGGCGGCGATGACCGAGGCGCGCATGCGGGCGAAGTCGCGCCGGTCCTCGCTGAAGAAGTCGGCAGGTGCCTGCAGCGCGAACGCCATCGCATCCATGGCCGTGGCATCCACCGGCGCGCTGCGAAGCGCCGCCACCATCGACGACTCCAGCACTTCGGAGCCGCTGAAGAGCACTTCGCGCTTGTCGGCGAAGTAGCGGAAGAAGGTGCGCGAGGTGAGCCCGGCGCGCTCGGCAATGGCAGCGACCGTCGTCTGTTCGTAGCCGACCTCCGCGAAGAGTTCCATCGCTGCCATCCGAAGACGGCCCTCGCCGTCCGGCTCCCAACGCCCCATCGCCGCTTCCTCGCAGTGTTGACACAAAGTGACATCATAGGCCTACAATGATGTCACTCAATGACATCGAAAGGACATCCATGCGAATCCTCGTGACCGGCGCTTCCGGCTGGATCGGCTCGGCCAGCGTCAGCGAACTCATCGCGGCCGGACACCATGTGATCGGACTTGCACGCAATGACGCGGCCGTGGCGAAGATCAATGCCCTGGGAGCCGAAGCGGTGCGCGGCTCGCTCGACGACCTGGACAGCCTGCGCGCCGCAGCCACCCGTGCCGAAGGCGTCGTGCACCTGGGCTACAAGCACGACTTCTCCCAGATGGCAGACGCTGCGCGAACCGATCGCGCGGCGATCGACACCTTCGCCGAGGTGCTGCAGGGCACCGGCGGACCGCTGCTGATCGCCTCGGGCACGCTGGGCCTGGCGCCCGGACGCATCGGCACCGAGGCGGACATGCCGGATGCGGCGGTGCATCCCCGGGTCGCCAATGCGGCCTACACGCTGGGCCTGGCCGATCGTGGGATCCGGTCCGTGGTGGTGCGTTTCGCGCCAACCGTCCATGGCGCCGGCGGCGACCACGGCTTCGTGGCCACGCTGGCCAAGACCGCGCGCACCCAGGGCGTCTCGGGCTACCTCGGCACCGGCCAGAACCGCTGGTCCGCGGTGCACCGGCTCGACGCCGCCAGGCTGGTGCGACTCGCCATCGACAAGGCCGCACCCGGCTGCGTGCTCCACGCGGTCGCCGAAGAGGCCATCACCGCGCACACGATCGCCACTGCGCTCGGCCAGGCGCTGTCGGTGCCCGCGCAATCGATCCCCTCGGACCATGCTGCTGCGCACTTCGGCTGGATCGGGATGTTCTTCGGTGCCGACGCGCCGGCGTCAAGCGACCGGACGCGCGAACTGCTGGGCTGGAACCCGGAACACCCGACGTTGCTCGAGGACATCGCGGCGGGCCACTACCCCGGCACCTGAAGGCGCCAGGCGGCACTGCTGAAGCCCCGCAATCGCATGCAACTCGCGGCAGCCTGCGGCGCGACGCGACCTCTCGCCCGTCCTCCTATGAACATGGGATTCCAGACAGCGCGCTTTGCGATTCCACTGTGCGCCCGGTGAGAAAGCCAGCGCATGTCCAGACGAACCATCCACAACGCGACCGTGACCCTGAAGCTGCCCTTCGACATTGGCGCCCACGCCGAGCTCGCTGCATTGCGAGCGGCCGGCATACCGGTGGACGCCACGGGGAACGCGCAGCACGGCTTCCTGTTCGTGCGCCTGAGCAACGACGGGCGCAGCCGGAACAACATCTTCCGCTGGTTCGCGGGCGAGGTCGGGCAAGTGCAGGGCTGACCGCCAGGAAGCTTCTTTCAGGCGCCTCTCGATTCGCTGTCCAGGCTCGCCATCTGCGCTGCGGCATAGCGGTCACCGGCGGCGGCGCCCTTGGGCACCGCACGCTCGATGGCCGCGAGATCCTCAGGCGCCAGCTTCACGTTCAGCGCGCCGAGCGCCTCATCGAGCCGCGTACGCTGACGCGCGCCGACCAGCGGCACGATGTCGTCGCCCTGCGCCGCGACCCAGGCGATCGCGATCTGTGCGACGGTCACGCCCTTGGCGTCGGCGATCCGGCGCAGCGCCTCGACGAGCGCGAGGTTGCGATCCACGTTCTCGCCCTGGAAGCGCGGGCTGTGCGCACGAAAGTCCTTCTCACTGGCGGCGTCCTTCTTCCAGTGCCCGCTGATCAGTCCGCGCGACAGCACGCCGTACGCGGTGATGCCGATGCCCAGTTCGCGGCAGGTCGTGAGGATGTCGTCCTCGACGCCGCGCGAGATCAGCGAGTACTCGATCTGCAGGTCGCAGATCGGATGCACTGCTGCGGCCTTGCGGATCGTGGTCGAGCCCACTTCGGACAGGCCGATGCAACGCACATGGCCCGCCTTCACCAAGTCGGCGATGGCGCCGATCGTCTCCTCGATCGGCACGCTCGGATCCAGCCGCGCGGGGCGGTAGATGTCGATGTGGTCCACGCCCAGGCGCTGCAGCGAGTAGGTCGCGAAGTTCTTCACCGCCGCGGGCCGCGCGTCGTAGCCGACCCAGCCTCCGGCCGGATCGCGCATGGCGCCGAACTTCACGCTGAGCAGTGCCGCGTCGCGCTGCGAGGGCTTCAGGCCCTTGAGCGCCTCGCCGATGAGCATCTCGTTGTGGCCGCTGCCGTAGAAATCGCCGGTGTCCAGCAGCGTGATGCCCGCGTCCATGGCCGCGTGGATGGTGGCGATGCTCTCGGCGCGGTCCGAGGGGCCGTACATGCCTGACATGCCCATGCAGCCGAGGCCGATGGCGGAGACCTTGGGGCCGGTGGCACCGAGTTGGAGGGTGTTCATTGGAGCTGTCCTTTCAGTGGGGCCGGACGCGATGGCGAGCGGCATGGCAGTAGTCTGGAATCAAAGCGTGCGTTCGATAATCCGTCCGAAACTGCACGGGTTGTGCTGAAAAACGCACAATCGGACGATGACCGAACCCGATCTCTCCGACCTGGGCGCCTTCGTGGCCGTCACCCGGGCGCGCGGCTTCCGGGGTGCGGCAGCACTGCGCGGCGTGTCGCCCTCCTCGCTCAGCGAGGCCATGCGCCGGCTCGAGGCGCAACTGGGCGTGCGCCTGCTGAACCGCACCACGCGCAGCGTGACGCCGACCGAAGCCGGCCAGCGCCTGCTGGAGCGCATCTCGCCAGCGCTGGACGACATCGCCGGCGCGCTCGACACGCTCAACAGCTTCCGCGACAGCCCGACGGGCACGCTGCGCCTCAATGTGCCGACCATCATCGCGCAACGCGTGCTGCCACCGCTGGCCAGCCGTTTCCTGCGCACGCATCCGGGCATCACGCTAGAGATCACGACCAACGACACATTCATCGACGTGCTCGCGGCCGGCTTCGACGCCGGTGTGCGCTATGACGAGAGCATCGCCCGCGACATGATCGCCGTGCCGCTGGGTCCGCGCACGCAGCGCTTCGTGGCCGCCGCATCGCCGGGCTACCTTGCCGAGCGCGGCGTGCCTAAGCACCCGACCGACCTGCTGCAGCACGCCTGCATCGGCCATCGCTTCCCCAGCGGCGTGCTCGCGGCCTGGGGCTTCGTGCGCAGGGGCAAGACGGTGAAGATCACGCCGAGCGGTCCGCTGATCGCGTCGGCGCTCGACCTGGAGCTGCACGCGGCGGAGTCGGGCCTGGGCGTGATCTACACCTTCGACGAGTACCTGCGCCCGTCGATCGAGCGAGGCACGCTCGCGCCGGTGCTGGAGGACTGGTGGCAGAGCTTCTCGGGTCCGTTCCTGTACTACCCGAGCCGCACGCACATGCCGGCGCCGCTGCGGGCCTTCGTGGATTTCCTGAAGAGCGAAAGTCCATCGAGGTGAGGTCTGCCCCTTCGGCCGTGCCACGCTGCGTGATGGCCGGCCGCAAGGGCTTCCCGACGCCCATTGCCGCCGCCTTCCTACGACACGGTCCAACCGGCTGCGCATCATGCCGCCATGAATAGATTTCCCGCGTCACGCCTCCCACACAGCGAGGTCTCCCGATGACACCAGTGCTGCCATCGGCATCACCTGCCTCGAGCGGCCCTGCTCGCAAAGTCCGCCTCCTGCCTCTGTGCAAGGAGGCGATCAGCGCATGGATCGACGATCTGGCGCCCAGCATGGGCGCGGCGATCGCGTACTACACGATGTTCTCGCTGGCGCCGCTGCTGGTCATCGTCATCGCGGTCGCGGGCGCGCTGTTCGGCGCAGAGGCCGTGCAAGGCCAGATCGCCACGCAGCTCTCGGGCCTGGTGGGCGAGGAAGGCGCGCTGGCGGTGCAGGGCTTGATCCGCAGCGCCAGCGAGCCCTCCCGGGGGCTCATCGCCGGCGCGATCAGCATCGCCGTGCTGGTCGTGGGAGCAACGACCGTCTTTGCCGAGCTGCAAAGCGCGCTCGACCGGATCTGGCATGTGCCGGAGCGCGCGAAGCCTCATGGCGTGTGGGGCGTCCTGCGCGCGCGCGTGCTGTCGTTCGGGCTGATCCTGGGACTGGCCTTCCTGCTGATGGTCTCCCTGGTGGTGAGTGCCGCCCTGGCCGCGCTGGGCAGCTGGAGCGCGAGCCTGGTGCCGGGGTGGGAAGTGCTGCTGCAGGGCCTCAACCTGCTCGTCTCGCTCACCATCCAGACCGTTCTCTTCGCGATGATCTTCAAGTTCATGCCGAGCGCCCCCATCGCATGGCGGGATGTCTGGACCGGCGCGGCCGTCACCGCGGTGCTGTTCGAGATCGGCAAGGTGTTGATCGGCCTCTACCTGGGCAAGAGCGGCGTCAACGAATCATTCGCAGCGGCGGGCTCCCTCGTGGTTCTGCTGGCCTGGGTCTACTACGCGGCGCAGATCTTCCTGCTCGGCGCGGAATTCACGAAGGTCTACGCGCATGCGCACGGGTCGGTGGCCGCGGGCAAGGCGCAAGCAGCCACCCAGGAGACGGCGCGTCAGACCGAGGCCGGAACGGACGACGTGGGGCCAACGCCCCACGGCCGCCTCGCAGCTTCGGATGCGAATGCGGCCGTGCAACGCAAGGAGCTGATCGTGGCGCTCGCTTCGCGGATCGTCGTGGTGGCGGGTTTCGCGGTGATTCGCTCGGTGCTGAGCGGGAAACGCCGCGGCCGCCGCGCGCGGCATCGCCGCGGCCCGGCCTGAGCCGGGCGGTGCGATCGTTTCAGGGAATCGATCCGAAGCAGGCCTGTCGTGCCGAAGCACTCAGGCCGTCATGCTCGACTTGAGCAGCCCGCGTGCCGACGCGCCGCCGGCCAGGAGCGCACCGGCCTCGATCTCGGCATCGGCGCTCGCAGGCTTTCGGGTCGCGCGGCGACGGGTGACATAGTCCGGATGGATGCAGCGCTGGGTGCCGTCCTCGAAAGCCACCGTGATCGCTTCCTCGGTCGAGGACACGACGACGCCCGCACCGAAACGCCTGACCTTGACCGGATCGCTCTCGGCGAAGAACACCGGCTTGCGCGCGGGCCGCTTCGCCTCGGGACTACCCAGGCTCGCCGGCGCACCCGTCGTCAATGCCGGCTGCGCGCTCACGAGGATCGGCTGCGCGAGAGACGCCTCGTGGGCCGCGATGCGGCGGCAGTTGTCGCATGTGCCGCAGCGCTTCGCCTTCGCCGAAGGGTCCAGCTCGGCCAGCAGCAGCTGCCAGCGGCACTGACCCGCCTGCGCGTAAGACAGCATGCGCTCCAGCGTCTCCCTGTCCTGCAGGCGGCGCTCCTTGTAGGAGTCCAGCATCCTGCCCAGGTCGGCATGCGAGGCGGCCTCCTGGCGAAGCGCGATCTCTCCGTGCCTGCCGATGCGCAGCAGCTTTTCCTGCCGCAGCAGGGCAACGGCTGCCTGCATCTTGCTGCGCGGTCGCTCCAGTGCGTCGAGCAGACTGGCCGAGGTCCAGCGCGCCCCCGCGGGTGGCTCACCGAGCAGCTGGCGATAGACCGCGTCGAGGTCCTCGAGCTGCGGATACTTTCCGGCCAGGAAGAACTGCTGAACCGCCCTGTCCTTCGACTGGAAGAGCAGCACGCAGCGCGCGCGCTGACCATCGCGGCCGGCGCGCCCCGCTTCCTGGTAGTAGGCATGCAGGCTGGACGGCATCTGGCAGTGGACGATGAAGCGGATATCGGGCTTGTCGATGCCCATGCCGAACGCATTGGTCGCCACCATCACCCGCGCGGCACCGCTCATGAAACGCTCCTGTGCCTCGCCGCGCTCGCGCGCTCCCAGCTTGCCGTGATAGAGCGCGACCGACTCGTCCCGCGCGCGGAGAATCTCGAAAGCCTGCTCGGCCGCCTTCACCGTGGCTGCATAGACGATGCCGCTTCCGGCCTCCTCCTGCACCAGTTCCACGATGCGTCGCTGGCGGTCGTCCTCCTGCTGCAGCTGCTCCACCGCGAAGTGCAGGTTGGCGCGGTAGGCACCGGTATCGATCAGCCCGCTGCGCGGGATCGCAAGGTGCTTCATCACGTCGGCCGCAACCTCGGCGCCGGCCGTGGCGGTGAGCGCCAGCACGGTGGGACTGCCCAGCGCGCGTATGGCAGGGCCGATGTCCAGGAAGGCGGGACGAAAGTCGTGGCCCCATTGCGAGATGCAGTGCGCCTCGTCCACCGCCACCAGAGCGACAGGGTGCGATGCAAGCTGCTGCAGGAAGGCGTGATCGGCGAGCCGCTCGGGCGTGGTCAGGACGATGCGCGCGCTGCCGTCGCTCAGTGCCGCCTCGGCCGCGGCGAGTTCGTCCGCCGAAAGAGCACTGTTGACCTGGATCGCCTCGATACCCAGGGCCCTGAGCTTGTCGCACTGGTCCTTCATCAGCGCGATCAGCGGGGAGACCACGACGGTGCGCCCCTCGAGCAGCATCGCCGGCAGCTGGTAGCACAGCGACTTGCCCGCACCCGTGGGCATCACGGCGAGCGTGGACAGCCCGCGCATGACCCGCTCGATGACCTCGGCCTGGCCTGCACGCAGGCTGGTGTGCCCGAAGACGCTGCGCAGGACGCGGTTCAGTGGGTTGGAGGAACGCCGCCTCCCGGCGGCAGCGGCAGGAACGCGGGTCGAGGGCATCAGCGCTGCCCGCTGCCTTCGTCTTCGGCCTCTGCGGTGCCTTCGCCCTCGCCTTCCGAATCGGCCGCGACCTCGTCGGCCAGATCCTGTGCGCTCAGCGCCTCGGGATCCTCTACCGATCCTTCCACCTCGGACGCGGCATCCGGGAAGACGCCGACGCGATCGGGGAAAATGTCGGCATTGGTCGGAGTTTCGAGCCCGCCCTCGGCCGCGGCGCGGTTGTCGCCCGACGCGTCGCTGCCGCTGTCGCTGGAGTCGCTCGGCCCGAGGCTCTGTGCATCGGTGCCCTTGGGTGTGGCGGGTGCGTGTTCGCCGCCGAGGATGCTGCTGGTTGCCATGATCTTTTGGCCTCTGTCGGCCCTGGTAGGAAGATGCAACGAGACTGCGCGCTGGCGGGCGCCGGGGAAGTAGGAGATTTGCGCGTTCCGGCCGCTTCAGATGTCGGTCGAGACGCAGCAGGACCACCGGCGACCGGTGCGTGCATTGACGTGCGGGCCTCGAGCGCGTTGTCTGCGAACTGGCCGCCCCCGCGCCGATCGTGCTTTCAGCCGACGTGCGGCGCCGCGAAGGCAAACGCGCACAGGTCGCCAGGCAGTTTCACGCCTTCGCCCGCGGCTTCATCCGGAAACTCACGCCCATGCGGTTGATGGCATTCATGGCGGCAATCGTGAGCGTCAGATCGACCAGATCCTTCTCGCCGAACACGGCCAATGCGGCCGCGTAGGCTTCGTCCGAGGCGTGAGTCTCGCTCACGCGCGTCACCTCCTCGGCCCACGCGAGCGCGGCGCACTCCTGTTCAGAGAAGAGGTATCGGGCCTCATCCCAGACCGGAACGAGCACCAGTTTGTCCACCGACATGCCTTCGGCAAGCAGGTCCCGCGTGTGGATGTCGATGCAGTGCGCGCAGCCGTTGATCTGCGAGACGCGCAGGAAGACCAGGTGCGTCAGCGAGGCCGCAAGGCCAGTGCCCTTGGTGACGAAGTGGTGCAGCGTCCCGAGGGCCTTGGCGCCCTCAGGAGACGCCTGGAACCAGGCAGCGCGATTCATGGAACAGATCCTTTCGAAGTGAATGATGGGTGGAGGCCGAGCCGGCCTCCTGCTCAACAGACGTTCGACGCGAAGGCGCTGTGACAGAAGGTGGAGAAATAGTTGCGAACCTCGGCAGGTTGCGCACGCCCAATGGCCACGTTGCGGGGGCCCTTGAGGGCTCGACGGCGGAACTTGACACGCTCATATTCGGAGGAATATCCTCCGTTTCAATGCGGCGTGCCAGCCGCATCTTGAAAAGTGGAAGGGGCGCGCAATGCGGGCTGACGCTCAAAAGAACCGGCAGCGGCTGGTCGAAGCGACGATCGCGCTGGTTCTGGAAGTCGGCGGCGAGCCGTCGCGCGACGCCGTCGCGGAGCGTGCGGGCGTTGGCATCGGAACGCTCTACAGGCACTTCCCGGATCGCGAGTCCCTGCTTCACGCCGTCGCCCGCCATGTGCTGGAAGGGACCCTCGATGCCGGCGAGGCGGTGGTCGAATCCTTCCCCGACGGCGTCGACGCATTGCGCCAGTACATGCACATGGCGCTCGACAACGGAATCGGCGTGGTGAACATCATCCACCCCCTGCTGGAGCGGCGGGACTGGAACGACCTGCGCGTGCGCGCGGGAACGCTCATGAAGGCGCTCGTCGGCCGCGCCACGCAGGCAGGCTCGCTTCGCGGCGATCTTTCCGAGCGCGACATCGTGTTCGCCTTGACCCGCTTTGCGCGGCCGCTGGCCATGGGATTGCCGGCCGACGAAGAACGCGCCCTCGCCCACAGGCACCTGGACTTCTACATCGATGGACTGTGCGCTGCGCCGAATTCCCAAGACTGACTTGACGGAGCCATCGCGACTTGGGCCCGCCAGATCCCCCTTCCGAGGAAAGAGTAGAAGAAGAAAAAGGCGCGAAGCACCCACGCTGGCCAAGGCCGGCGACCTGTGAATGAGGAGCATTGGAGAGGGCATGGCCTCGTACATCCAGCACATCGAAGACATCGACCGGCCCGCGCTCGCCTTGCTGGGCGGCAAGGGCGCACAGCTCGGCGCACTCTCGCGCATCGAAGGCATACGCGTGCCGCGGGGCTTCTGCGTAACCACGGACGCTTTCCGGCAAGCCTTGCTGCGCTTGCCGGACATCGGCGGGTTGCTGGAGCAGCTGTCCCGTCTGCGCGTGGAGGAACTCGACCGGATCCGCGAGATCGGCACCACGCTGCGCCACGCCATCGAAGAAGGCGCCGTGCCGGAAGAAGTCGCCATCCAAGTCGAGGCTGCGCTTCAACGCTTCGGCGACCAGGCTGCCTGGGCCGTCCGGTCCAGCGCCACGGCCGAGGATCTGCCGGGTGCGTCCTTTGCCGGGCAACAGGACAGCCACCTCAACATCATCGGTCTCGAACAAGTGCTGCGGCACATCGCGAGGTGCTGGGCTTCGCTGTTCAACGAGCGGGCGATCGTCTACCGCATGCATCACGGCTTCGACCATCGCCAGGTCTTCATTGCCGTGGTCGTCCAGACGATGGTCTTTCCCAGCGCCAGCGGCGTCATGTTCACCGCCGACCCGGTAACGTCCAACCGCAGGGTGGTGTCGATCGACGCGAGCTTCGGGCTTGGCGAGGCGCTGGCGAGCGGCCTGGTCGATCCCGACAACTTCAGGATCCGCGATGGCGCGATCGTCACGAGGTGGATCCGCGACAAGGGCGTGCTCATCGACGCCCTGCCCGGCGGCGGCACCAGGCAGCGCGCGATGGACGCCGTCCGGAGGTCACAAGCCGCATTGACCGATGGAGAAGTGCTGGAGCTCGCGCAGCTCGGCCGGCGCATCGAAGGCCACTTCGGCAGTCCGCAGGACATCGAGTGGTGCCTCACGGACGACGGCTTCCATTTCGTCCAGAGCCGGCCCATCACCACGCTCTTCCCGGTTCCGGCGTCGGCCGACCAGGAAAACCACGTCTACATCTCGGTGGGCCACCAGCAGATGATGACCGACGCCCTGAAGCCACTGGGCCTGTCGTTCTGGCAGATGGTCAATCCGCGCATGGTCGAGGCGGGCAGCAGGCTGTTCGTCGACGTGACCCGGGCGCTGGCGTCGCCGCGCACCAGGGCGAGCCAGCTGGCGATGATCGAGAAAGGGCAACCCCTCATCCGTGATGCGCTGGAGACCATCCTGCAGCGCGGCGATTTCATCAAGACCCTGCCGGAGGAGCCGGCTTTCGAGACACCGCCCGCAGCACCGGCGACGGCCACCGAGATGGAGCCGAGCGTCGCGGCGCAGCTGGTGGCTCGCGCCGAGGCGGAGCTGGCCGCGGCGCGCAGTGCGATCGGGGGAAAGACCGGCCTCGCACTGCTCGATTTCATCGTCGCAGACCTCCAGGAATTCAAGCGCTTCCTGTTCGATCCGCACAGCTTCCAGGTGATCTCCGCAGGCATGGATGCGTTGTGGTGGCTCGACGACCACCTCGGCCGGTGGCTGGGCGAGAAGAACGCCGCCGACACCTTGACGCAGTCCGTCGAAGGCAACGTGACGACCCGGATGGGGCTCGACCTGCTCGACGTCGCCGACGTGATCCGGCCTCACCCGGTGCTGGTCGCCTTCCTGGAGCGCGTGGACCACGACGGCTTCATGCATGAGCTCGGCGAGCTGCCCGGCGGACGGGAGGCGCAGCACGCGCTCCAGGCGTGGCTCGACGACTACGGCATGCGCTGCGTCGGCGAAATCGACATCACGAGGCCGCGCTGGAGCGAGCGTCCTTCGATGCTGCTGCCCATGCTGCTGGTGAACATCAGGAGCTTCGAAGCCGGTGAGAGCCGGCGTCGCTTCGAGCGCGGGCTTGCGCACGCAACAGCCAAGGAGAAAGAGCTGCTCGATCGCCTGGTCGCCCTGCCCGACGGCGAGGGCAAGGCGGCGCAAGTCCGGCAGATGATCGGGCGTGCACGCAGCCTAGTGGGTTATCGCGAGTACCCCAAATACGCCTGGATGAGCCGCCTTTTCGTCTACAAGCAGGCGCTGATGGCCGAAGCCAGGCGCCTCGCGCAGGCGGGCGTGCTGGACGACGCGCAGGACATCTTCAGTCTCCGGTTCGACGAACTGCACGAAGTCGTGCGCCTGCAGAAGGCCGACCTCCGTCTCATCAGCCAGCGCAAGCAGGCTTTCGAGACCAGCCGGCGTCTGTTCCCGCCGCCGGTGTTGACTTCGGAGGGCGAGGCGGTCGCGGGCGCTTACCGGCGCGGCGACCTGCCACCGGGTGCGCTGGGGGGCATGGGCGTGTCGGCCGGGGTCGTCGAAGGACGCGCCCGCGTCCTGCGCGATGTCGGCCAGGCCCAGCTGCAGTCGGGCGACATCCTGGTCACCGCTTTCACGGACCCGAGCTGGACACCGCTGTTCGTGGCCATTGCAGGTCTGGTCACGGAAGTCGGCGGCCCCATGACGCATGGCGCCGTCATCGCCCGGGAATACGGCCTGCCTGCCGTCGTCGGCGTCCCCGATGCGACGCGCTCGATCCGGGACGGCCAGCGCATCCGGGTCCATGGGGCACAGGGGTACGTCGAGGTGCTGTCCGAGGGCTCAACGCCAGCCCAACGGCAGTGAACGCCGAACCGAGGTCGCCGGCGCCGACGCGGCCTCGGCAGGCGCCTACCTGGCCAAGAACGCGATAGCGCCCGGCGCCAGCGTGCCGGTCGAGAACGGCGACCCGCTGACCGCCGTCGGCATGCCGGTCTGCGCATCGAGGGCGTACACGCCGACCTGCCTGGTCGAGTCACCCGACACCAGCAAATATCGGCCGCCCGGCTCGGCTGCGACCGACTGCGGCGCGAACCCCAGGCTGAACGGCGAGCCCGGCAGCGGCGTCAGCGCGCCGCTCGTCTGCTCGATGCTGAACGCAGAGAGGTTGTTCGAATTCTGGTTGGTGACGTAGAGAAACTTTCCGCTCACGTCGCTCGCCGCGAAAGAGACCTGCGCGCCGCCCGTGGCGAAAGGCGAGCCGTTCACCGTCGTCAGCGCGCCGGTCGCATCGTCGATGGTCATCGCGGCGACCGAGGTCGAGTACGTAGGCACGAACAGGAACCTGCCGCGCGGATCCATGCTCAGCGAACGCGCATAGGTGCTCAGGTCGTAGACCGCGAACGGGCTGCCGGGCACAGGCGTCAGTGAACCCGTGGTCCCGTCGATTCGGTAGCCGTAGACGGACCTGTCGTTGAAGGCAGCCACGTAGAGGTATTTGCCATTCGGCGTGATGGTGACGTCGAGCGGTTGACCGCCCGTCGGCGTGGGCGAGCCGAGCAATGTCAGTGCGCCGTTGGTCCGATTCACGGCGAAGCCCACGACCGTGTTGCCGCTCTGCGTCACCGTATAGAGAAAGTTGCCGTTCGGTGCGATGGCCAGCATGCGCGGTGCGAGACCGACGACCGGAAAAGGAGCGCCAGCCACGCTGCCCAAAGCGCCGGTGCTCGTATCCACGCTGTACGCGCCGATGTTGTTCGGCGTGCGATTGGCGGTATAGAGGAATCGGCCATCTGGTGTCAGGCCGGCGCCATACGAAGCGGCTGCGTTGTTCACCGAGCCGATCGTGGTGAGGGTGCCGGTGTTGCCGAAGGCGAAGGCGGCCAGGTTGTTGCCACCCACATCCGTGAAGTAGACGAACTGGGTCGTCGGACTGACGCAGTTGACCGTCACGCCGAACGAAGCATCGGCGTCGACCGTGCCGAAGCCCTGGGCCACCGTGCAGGTCTGCCGGGGAGCGAGCGGCTGGCTCGCGATGGTGATGGCGTAGGGGCTGCCGACGGTGACCTGTGCCGCGAACTGGTAGTTGCCGCTGGCGGCGATGTCCAGCGTCTCGGAGCCGTCGCGCTGCAGGCTCAGGCCGAAGCCCGCCAGGCCCGTGACGGTCACGGGAATGGTGCGGGACTGGGGGGCCGCTGGCGGCGTGGGGGTGACAGGTTGAACGACTGGCGGCGGGCTATCGCTCGGTGGAGAAGACGGCGTCGAAGGTTGCGCGGATGCCGGTGAGGTCACCGGAAACAGGGAGAAGGACGCCGTCGAACCACCGCCGCCGCCGCATGCCGCGAGAGCCATGGCACAGAACACCGCCGCTGCGGACTTTGTCGTTGTCTTCATCGATTTGCTTTCTGCGACGGGGCCTTTGCGTACGAGTCCGATCGCAACATTGCACTCGAACCCGGACTGCGGCGGAGATGCGTTCAATGACGACCGCCAGCGTCGATTGTAGGTTTGAGGGTCAAGGGACGGAGGGCCGCCGCCAGCCCCATCAGAAATCGCGGCGGCCCTGCCCTGGCGACTCGCTCAGTCCTGGCGCGTGATCCGGCGGATCATGTTGTTCGAACGGTCCGCGATGTACACGTCACCTTTGCGGTCCACCGCGACGCCCATCGGTTCATTGAACCGGGCATTGTTGCCGTTGCCATCCACATACGCGCCGAGCGCACTGCCGCTCACCAGCGTCGTCACGCGCCCGGCAGGCGAGACCTTGCGCACGCCGTTGTTCAGCAGTTCCGTCACGTAGACGTTGCCGCCCGCATCCGTCGCGACGCCGATCGGCAGGTTGAACGAAGCCGCCGTGCCCGTGCCGTCGACGGAGGCCTGGGTGCCGCTGCCTGCGAATGTGGAGACATCGCCTGCGGGCGTGATGAGGCGCACGACGTTGTTGTTCTGGTCGCCGACGTAGAGATTGCCGGCGGCATCGATCGCGAGCCCGGTCGGGTAGTGGAACTGCGCACTCGTGCCATTGCCGTTCGCGAACCCCGGCGTGCCGGTGCCGGCGAAGGTGGTGACGACCCCGGCGGGCGTGATCTTGCGGATCAGGTGGTTGCCCTGGTCCGCGACGAAGACGTTGCCAGAGGCGTCCACGACGATGCCCCACGGGTACTGGAACTGCGCGGCCGTGCCCGTGCCATCGAGGGCGCCCGCCACGGTGCTGCCGGCGAAGGTGCTCACCGCGCCCTGCGGCGTGACCTTGCGGATCATGCTGTTCTCGTAGTCCGCCACATAGACGATGCCGCCGGCATCGACCGCGATGCCCCTGGGGCCCTTGAAGCTCGCCGCCGCGCCCGTGCCGTCGTCGTGGCCGCCATTGATGAGAGAGGAGTCGCCGGCGAGGGTGGAGACGGCGCCCGCTGGCGTGATGGCGCGGATCGTGTGGTTCCCGGTGTCTGCGACGAACATCGTGCCGTCGGCGCCGAAACCGAGGCCATAGGGCCCGTAGAAGCCCGCGGACAGGCGGTCTCCATCTTGCACGCCCTGCGCGATGCTGCCTGCGAACAGGTCGACCTTGGCCGAGACCGCGAGCCAGTCGCCGCACACGATGGCGATCGAGACGACGTCCGCGTTCGCGGTGCCGCCCTGGCCATTGAGGAAGCAGACCTCGCCGAACGGATGGCTCGCGATGTCGACGCTGTAGGCCGCACCGGATGCCAAGGTCGTCGCGAACTTGAAAGTGGTCGCGCCGCCGGCCACGGACAGCAGGTCGCCACCGTTGTTCCGCAAGGTCAGGCCATCGGCGTCGAGGCCGGCGATGGTCCCGCCGATCGCGAAGCGGGCGGTCGAGCCGCCGGTAGAGCCGGTGTCTCCACCCGACGCACTTCCGCTGACGCTGGCAGGCGCGCTGGTATTGGTGTTGCTGCCGCCGGTGTTGCCGGCGGTCCCGACGCCTGCGAAGAACGAGCCTCCTCCATTGCCACCGCCGCCGCCGCATGCGGACAACAGCAGCAGCGCGGCCGCGCTCACTGCCGCGAGCGGCCCGTGGTTAATCCGATTGATCACTTGTGTTTTTCCTGTGTGGGTTGTGAGAGTGCCGGCCGCGGGCGGCTGGCGCTGGACCATCCATCCGAAGCACGGAGCCGAACCGCGGCGCATCGACGCCGTCGAGCGAACCGCATGGGCGAACTCCTCCTGTGTCGCGTCGCCCCGCAGGGCTCCGCTGGCCGGCGCAGGAC
>CAJYQC010000512.1 GCA_913776885.1 uncultured Variovorax sp. | reverse complement strand
TTCTTGCCGCCGGCCGTGAGGTCGATGCCATCGACCACGATGCGGCCCTTCTGCACCGTCTCGAGCCGGTTGATGCAGCGGATCAGCGTGGACTTGCCCGAGCCCGAGGGCCCGCAGATCACGATGCGCTCGCCCTGGCGCACGCTCAGGTCGATGCCGGTCAGCACCTGGAATTCGCCGTACCACTTGTTGACGGCTTCCATGCGGATGATGGGATCGCTCATGGGGTGTTCACTCTGTTGGATTCAAGAAATCGGACTTGGCCGAACGCAGAAGTCGCGAAGGTTTCGCAGAGGTCGCAAAAGAGAAAACAAGAAATCTGCCTTGGTCTTTTCTGCGACCTTTGCGTAGCTTTTGCATTTCTTCTGCGTTCTGCCCCCGCTCCCGTATTACTGCATCTTCGGCAGGTCAGCCTGCAGCCACTTCTGGTAGAGCTTGTTCAGCTCGCCGTTGGCGGTGTTCTTCTGCACGAAGTCGTTCACCGCCTTGTGCAGTTCTTCCTGGCCGGGGCGCATCGCGATGCCCATCGATTGCTGCACCAGCGTGAACTTGTTCTCGAAGGTGTTGGCGGGCACGCGCTTGGCGATCTGCGCAGCCACGGTCACCGAGCAGCCGATGGCGTCGACCTGGCCCGAGATGAGCGCCTGCATGGCCGAGGCGTCGTCGTCGAAGCGGCGGATCTCGGTGCCTTCGGGGGCGGCCTTGGTCACGGCCACGTCCTGCGTGGAGGCGCGGGCCACGCCAACGCGCAGGCCCTTCAGGTCGCCTGCGGCCTTGATGGGGGTCTTGGTCGCGCCGTACAGCACGATGGTGGCGGCCGCGTAGGGCTGCGAGAACTGCACCTGCTTGGCGCGCTCGGGCGTGATGGCCAGCGAAGCGACCAGCAGGTCGACCTTGTTGGTCAGCAGGAAGGGAATGCGGTTGGGGCCGGTCACGGGGACGATGTTGGCCTTCACGCCCCAGTCCTTGGCCAGCAGCTTGGCCACGTCGGCGTCGTAGCCGTCGGGCTGGTTCTTCGCGTCAGTGGTGCCGTAGGGCGGGAAGTCGACCAGCATGCCGATGGTGATCTCGCCCTTCTTCTTGATGTCGGCCACGCTCTGCGCCGAGGCGAAGGGAGCGAACACGGTGAGGGCGGCGCCGAGGCCGAGGGCTGCGAGCGCGGCTCGGCGGGTGGAGGTACGGGTCATTGGATGTCTCCTGATGAAGAAAGAGAAACGAAGAACGAAAGAACGAAGAAAACCGAAAGGGTTCAGCGGGCCAGGGCCCGGGCACGCTTGCGCTCCATGCTGGCGGCCAGCAGCGACAGCGGCCAGCAGATCACGAAGTAGATCGCCGCCACCACCGAGAACACGATGAGCGGCTGGAAGGTGGCGTTGTTGACGATCTGCCCTGCCCGCGTGACCTCCACGAAGCCGATGATGGCCGCCAGCGAGGTGCCCTTGATGATCTGCACCAGATAGCCCACCGTGGGCGCCAGCGCGATCTTGAAGGCCTGCGGCAGCACCACGTCGCGCATGCGGTCGAAGTACTTGAGGTTCAGGGCCTGCGCCGCCTCCCACTGGCCGCGCGGAATGGCCTGGATGCAGCCGCGCCAGATCTCGCCGAGGAAGGCGCCGCTGTTGAGGATGAGCGCGACGCCGGCAGCCACCCACGGGTTGATGTCCAGCCCCAGCACAGGCGCGCCGAAGAACACCAGGAACAGCTGCAGCAGCAGCGGCGTGCCCTGGAAGATCTGGATGAAGGTGGTCGAGATGCCGCGCGCCCACGTCGATTCCGACGTGCGCATCAGCGCCAGCGCCAGGCCCAGGATCGCGCCGCCCACGAAGGCGATGGCCGACAGCGCGAGCGTCCACTTGGCCGCTTCGAGGATGAAAAGGAATTCGGGAAAGCCGAAGGTGCGCATGGTGTTGTTGCTCCGTCCGTCGTCTCTGTCTCTGGGTGGTTATCGGCGGTCCGGGTAGTCGAGCGTGCGCTTGTAGATCAGCTTGAACATGGCCGAGAAAGCCAGTGCCAGCGCGAGGTAGATGGCGGCCACGACGATGTAGATCTCGAAGCTGCGGAAGGTCTGCGACTGTAGGTTGGCGGCCACCGAAGTCAGGTCGTCGGCCGAGATGACCGACACCACCGCCGAGCTCAGCATCAGCAGGATGAACTGGCTCGTGAGCGCCGGATAGATGGCCTTGAGCGCCGGCTTGATGATGACGAAGCGAAAGATCTCCCAGGGCTTGAGGTTGAGCGCCCTGCCCGCCTCGATCTGCCCCTTGGGAATCGACTCGATGCCCGCGCGGATGATCTCCGTGGCATAGGCGCCCAGGTTCACCACCATGGCCACCAGCGCGGCCGTCTGCGGCGACCAGCGCAGCCCGATGGCCGGCAGCGCGAAGAAGAAAAAGAACAGCTGCACGAGGAAGGGCGTGTTGCGGATCACCTCGATGTAGGCATTGATGATGAAGCGCAGCCAGCCCGGCCCCGAGGTCTTGCCCCAGGCGCAGAAGATGGCGACCACCAGCCCCAGCACCGTGGCGACGAGCGAGAGCTGGATCGTGATCCACGTACCCTTGAGCAGCAGCGGCCACGCGGCGAAGACGGCGTCGAATTGAAACTGGTAGTTCATGGTGGGCGGGCCCCTGAAGCGTGTGCGGCACGAAGGCGCGCATACCCTGAAAGCAATGCTTGCAGCTTATCTGAAACCGGTTTCAGGCACGCATAGGGGATTCCCCTAGGTGGTCGTTTTGCCCCACCTTCTGCCTACTGCGAAGCCATGCTGAATCCATCCGCGGCCGACATGCCCACAGATGCGAATGCGCCCTTCGCACACGCTCCCAACGTGCAGCATTTCAGGCAGGCGCTCCTGTGGCCGCTGCGCCTGATGCCGCCACCGGGCGCGCAGCCGGGCCACCACCACGGCCCCTGGCATGTGCTGCGCGAGATGGGCGACGCATCGCCCTGGCGCGAGGTGGTCGACGAATACACCGGCGACAGCAGCCGCTTCCACGAGCGCCACTACAACGAGTTCGTGAGCTTCCTGCCGTACGTGCAGCGCTTCCTCTACGGCGAGGGGCGTTCGCGCAAAGGCGGCACCGACAGCGACGGCGACTCGCCCATGCGCATCTTCCGCCGCCACGAGGTCGCCGCGGTGCGCCTCGTATCGAAACCGGGCGATGCGCCGGTCACGCTCGACGTGATCCATTGCGACCTGTACTTCTTCTTCGACGTCGACGTGGTGATGCTCAACCTCGAAGTCGGCGCGAGCGACCTGAGCCTGGCGCAGGCGCAGGACATCCTCTACCGCTTCGGCCGCGCCTACCCCTCGGGCTGGGAGGCCGACGGCTCGGCGCTGCACTGCATGGCCAGCGTCGAATGGATGGGCGCCGACGGCCGCGTGCTCGCGAGCTCGGACGCGCAGCAGCGCGAAGCCTTCCTCTCGCACGTGGCACAGCACCGCGCGCCGCGCATCGCCGCGCACTGGGCCTACCTGATGCAGCCTCTGGTGAGCGACCATTCCGAAGACGCAGGCGTGCTGCGCTACCGACAGATCGAGTACTACCGCATGCCGGTCATGGCCTATCTGTCGCTCGACGACCCGCGCCGCCTCAGGCGCGACGACTTCGTTCGGCTCGCGCTCGTCACCGGCGTGGGCTCGGGCACCAGCGAGGCGCATCTTCCGTATGCGGAGCACCACCTCGCCGACTTCGAGCACAAGTACTGCTACGACCGCTTCTGGGTGAACGCCGGCGCGGCGCCCAACACGCGCTACCTGTGCAACGGCCATGCGCTCATCGTGGTGGGCGACGCGCGCTCGGAGTTCTTCTGCTGCCGCGACCGCGGCGTGCTCGCCCAGTTCAGGCACCAGCACTTCCTGCTGTTCCTCATCGCACACTTCCAGAAGGCCTCGCTGCTGATGTTCTCCGACCAGCTGGTGGAGGCGCTCAAGCGGCTGGACATCCGCAGCACGCCGAGCGTGAAGCAGTTCAAGCGCGCCATCCGCGCGAGCTTCGAGCGCTTCCTGCGCTTCACGCACCGCTACTGGTTCCACGAGATCTCGGAGCAGGCGCAGGTGCGCGCCCTCTCCCACATGTGCGCCACACACCTGGGGCTCGATCCGCTCTACGACGAGGTCAAGGCGCGCATCGCCGACATGAACACGTATCTCGACGCCGACAGCCTGCGCCGCCAGGCCGCCACCGTGGTGCGGCTCACCGTGGTCACGCTCTTCGGCCTCATCGGCACCATCACCACCGGCTTCCTCGGCATGAACCTGCTGGCCGAGGCCGAGGCGCCGCTATGGCGCAAAGCCGTGTGGTTCGGCGTGGTGTTCGTCGCCACGACCTGGCTCACCATCTACACGATGGTGAAGTCGCAGCGCCTGTCGGACTTCATCGATGCGCTGTCGAACGACAGGCTGGGGTTCAAGGGCAAGCTGGCGGCGCTGGCGAAGGTGTGGCGGCCTGGGGCTGATTGACTGAGTTCCCCAGAGCATCGCGCAGAGAACCGATCGTGCTGTCCGCAGCGTCGATTCGCCGTTGCAGTTCCTCGTTGACCAGGCGGAACAGCGCGCCGAATTCGGATCGCGTTGGATAGATCTCCTCGCGCTCGTTCACCTGCATCGGAACGACGAGCTTTTCGAGGCACACGTAGGCGCTATGCACCTGGCGAATGCCCTCGACGTCGTCGCCAGCCTGCAGGGCGGCCGACTCGGCATTTGCGTTTGAATGGGGATGAACCGGCTTCGGCGTCGAGGCGGTATCGGGTTTCGGCGCGTGCTTTAGCACGCGAGCAGACTTGGTCACGGACGACCTCCAGAGGTTGCGATTTGCAGAAACCGCCACACCCGCTGCTAAACGAGGCGGCAGCTCGGACGGGTTAGCAGACCGGGCAACCTCTTGCGAGAAACCGGCAGGGCGCGAGCCCTCCCATCCGAGCCGCCAAAACTGGAAGCACGAATGACAAAGCCGCAGGTCCTGCGGGGAAACTGCGGCTTGCGTCGCAGAGATTGCTTCGGGCTGCTAAACCCGATCACGCCTTGTTCGGCGTGACGGGCGCAGTATAGCCATGCAGTCGGCCGCCGATCGAGAGGCAACGGCGAAGCCGCCTGGCCTCGACGCACGCCCGGATTCAGTCACCGAAGACGACTTCCGCGCTGGCAATTGCGCGGATCGGCACGCCGAAGCTCGTGATGTCCGCGAGCGTGGCGTTGTGGTGCTCGCGGATCTTTGCGCCCGTGGCATGCGACTTGTCGTGCGAAGTGTGCGCATCGGCCGCGAGCACCACGTGGTAGCCCAGCGCGGCGGCGCGGCGCACTGTGGTGTCGACGCAGAACTCCGACGAATAGCCGCAGACCACCACGCGCTTCACGCCGTGCCCGGAGAGCCAGGCTTCCAGCGGCGTGCGCAGGAAGGAATCGGGCGTGGTCTTGCGGATGCGCGCGTCGCGCGAGTCGGTCTCGAGCGCGCTCGCGAGCTGCCAGCGCTCGGAGTCGAATTCGAGGTCGATGGCGTTCTCATGCTGGATGAAGGCCACCGGCACGCCGGCCGCGCGGGCGCGCCCGGTGAGCGCGTTGATGCGGTGCATCACCTCGTGGGCCTCATGGGGGCGCGGCGGGTCGTCGCAAAGGCCACGTTGCACATCGATGACGAGAACGGCAGTTTTCATGGGCTGCGGAATCGGCTGGTTCTTGACCGCGCGATTGTGCCCGGCCCTGCCTGACCGGCGACCTACCGCCGAACGCCTCACTCCCAGGCACTCACCTCCAGCCGCACCTTGCCGCTGATGCCCGGTGCGGCAGGCGCCGCCCCAAGGCTCGACAGCGGCACCACGAACTGCAGCTTGCCGCTGGCCAGTTGCTTCGGGCTCATGGGCAGCGAGGCGCGGCCGGCGGTGTCGGTCTGCCAGCCGTACTTGACGTTCCAGTTCTGCGCCGGGTCGTCGGGCTGCGGCGGCGCGATCTCGATGATCAGCGTGTCGCGGAAGAGCGAGCTGCCTTCGTAGTGGCCGTCGAGCCAGAACTTGTTGTTGACCTGGTAGTCGGGCACGCGCACGCCCACGGTCATGGCGTACGCGAGCGTCGGGCGGTCCTGCTTCACGCGCGCCCGGTTGGCGAGGAACACGGTCGAGAGATAGATCGAGCGGCGGTCGGCCGTGGCCGGATCGGTCAGCTCCTTGTGCGTGCGGCAGGCCGGCGAGTCTTCCTCGGCGATACGGCGGCTCAGGTACCAGCGCTTGCCGCGCGGCGCGGCCAGCAGCTCGACTTGGTAGAGCGCATCGACGTCGGCGTCCTTGGGCAGGTCGGGCGGCAGCGTGACGCCGTCGACGTCGAACCACAGGTCGACGCGCACGTCGCCGAACAGGAAGCGAGTGAGGTTCTGGTAGGCCTCCTCCGAGTTGACGATGCCGAAGTGGCCCGAATGGGAGCGGTAGGTGTAGGCAGTGGCCACCGGCTGCGTCTTGCCGGCGTCGTCCACGGCCCAGAGCGATGCGTTCTCGATGCGCACGAGCCCGTCGCTGCCGTGGCCCGCGAACATGCGCGAGAGGCCCTTGGCGGTCTCGTAGTCGCCACGGTTGGTGCCGAC
>CAJYQC010000511.1 GCA_913776885.1 uncultured Variovorax sp. | reverse complement strand
AATGGGCAAGCAGCAGGCTCGCATCGGCCTGCAGCGCGGCGCCGCTGGCCATGGCCTGGATCAGCAGTTCGACGCTGTGGCGGCCTATGTCGCTGTTGGGCTGGGCGATGGTCGTGAGCGCGGGCGTGAGGTCTTCACCGAGCGCGATGCCGTCGAAGCCGACCACGCTGAGGTCGCGGGGCACCGACAGCCCGCTGAGGTGCGCCGCGCGGATGCTGCGGATGGCCAGCAGGTCGTTCGAGCAGATCAGCGCGGTGGGGCGGTTGCGCCCCTGCAGCTGCTTCGAGAGCGCATCGACCGCCGTTTCGACGAAAGGCACCTCGACGAGCGCGAGGGCCGGCAGTCCGGCTTCGGCCATGCCCCTGCGGTAGCCGCGATAGCGCTGCTGCGCACGGTCGGATGCGGCGAGCGTGCCGCTGACCATCGCGATGCGGCGGTGGCCCAGCAGCACCAGCCGCGCCACCGCATCGGCGACCGCGCCTTCGCTGTCGACCGACACGCAGGGATGGTCGGTGTGGCGGTTGTAGGCCAGCACGTAGGGCACGCCGGCCGCCTGCAGGCGGGGCAGGGCGGCGGAGGTCGAAGGGTTCGACACCACGAGGATCAGGCCGTCGACGCTGCCTGCCAGCAGCAGGTGCACGGCGCGCTCCTCTTCGTCGATCCGGTAGCCGGTGGTGACCGGGATGATCGCGTAGCCGCCTGCGATGGCCGCGCGGGCTATGCCCTGCAGGCACTCGGCGAAGGTCGGGTTCAGCAGTGTGGGCAGCACCACGCCGAGCACGCGGCTGCGCTGGGTGCGCAGGGTGCGTGCACTGGCGTTCGGCACGTAGTTGAGCTCGCGCGCCACGCGTTCCACCAGCTCGCGCGTGGCGGGCGTCACCTTGTCCGGAAAATTGAAGGCGCGCGAGACGGTGGCCACCGAGACCCCGGCTTTGGCTGCAACGGCTTGGATGCTCATCGTGCGGTGCTCATGTAATCGTTTACATTGAACCGCGGTAGTATGACTTTGTTATGACACGGCGAGAAAGCGGGAGAAACCCTCGGCCTTCGCGGGCAGCGCGGGCCAAAAGAAAAGGGGCCCCGCGGGCCCCTTGTTCTGGATTTCGGTGAGCGTTACTTGCCCCGGCGGACCCGCCGGATCTCGTCGACGATCAGGCAGATCGCCCCGAGCGTGATGGCGCTGTCGGCCGCGTTGAAGGCCGGGAAGTACCAGTTGCCCGCGTGGAAGCTCAGGAAGTCGACCACGTAGCCGTGCATCATCCGGTCGACCACGTTGCCGATGGCGCCGCCCAGGATGCAGGCCATGGAGAACGAAAACAGCTTCTGCCCCGCGTGCGACTTCAGCATCCACACGATGAACACCGCCGCGCCCACGCCGATGGCGGTGAACAGCCAGCGCTGCCAGCCCGAGTGGTCGGCGAGGAACGAGAAGGCGGCGCCCGTGTTGTGGGCGCGCACCACGTTGAAGAAGCTGGTGACGTAGGTCGCGTCGCCCAGCTTGTAGTAGCCCAGGATCAGGGTCTTGGTGAACTGGTCGATGATCACGATGATCACCGCCAGCCCCAGCCAGGGCCAGATGCTGGCGCCGCGCGAACGCGAGGCCGACGAGACGGAGCGGGCGGCGGCCATCAGGCAACTCTCCGCGATTCGCCGGCGCCGAACAGGTTGCTGGTGCAGCGCCCGCAGATCGTCGGATGGGCCGGGTCGTGGCCCACGTCGTCGCGGTAGTGCCAGCAGCGCTCGCACTTCTGCGCGGCGCTCGGCGTGACCACCGTCGACAGCGTCTCGCCCGCGGCCAGCGCGATGGCCGAGGTGATGAAGACGAACTTCAGGTCCTCGCCCAGCGAGCCCAGCAGCGCGAAGTCGTCGGCCGGCGCCGTCAGCTGAAGGTTGGCCTGCAGCGACGAGCCGACCTTGCCTTCTGCACGCACCGCCTCGATGTCCTTGTTGACCACGTCGCGGATCTCGCGGATGCGGTTCCACTTGGCCAGCAGCGCCTCATCGGGTGCGGCTAACTTGCTGTAGGTCTGCGTGAAGATCGAGTCGCCCGGCTTGCCGGTGCCCACGATCTTCCAGGCTTCCTCGGCAGTGAAGCTCAGGAAGGGCGCCATCCAGCGCAGCATGGCTTGCGCGATGTGCCAAAGGGCCGTCTGCGCGCTGCGGCGCGCCAGCGAGCCGGGCGCGGTCGTGTACAGGCGGTCCTTCAGGATGTCGAGGTAGAAGCCGCCCAGGTCTTCCGAGCAGTAGATCTGCAGCTTGGCCACCACCGGGTGGAACTCGTACACCTTGTAGTGCGCGAGGATCTCGGCCTGGAACTGCGCGGCGCGCGACAGCGCGTAGCGGTCGATCTCGAACAGCTGGTCGAGCGGCACTCCGTCTTTCTCGATGTCGAAGTCGCTGGTGTTCGCGAGCAGGAAGCGCAGTGTGTTGCGGATGCGGCGGTAGGCGTCGACCACGCGCGCCAGGATCTTGTCGTCGCCCGCGATGTCGCCCGAGTAGTCGCTCGCGGCGACCCACAGGCGGATGATCTCCGCGCCCAGCTTGCTGCTGATCTCCTGCGGATCGATGCCGTTCTTGAGCGACTTGCTCATCTTGATGCCCTTGGCATCGACGGTGAAGCCGTGCGTCAGCAGGCCCTTGTACGGCGCGCGGTCTTCCAGCGCGCAGGCGAGAAGCAGCGACGAGTGGAACCAGCCGCGATGCTGGTCGTGGCCTTCGAGGTACAGGTCGGCTTCCGGCCCCGTCTCGTGGTGCACCGTGGGGTGTGTGCCGCGCAGCACGTGAGAGAAGGTCGAGCCCGAGTCGAACCACACCTCGAGGATGTCGGTGCTCTTGGTGTAGTGCGGCGCGTCCTCGGCACCGAGGATCTCCTCGGTCGTCACGCGGCTCCAGGCCTCGATGCCGCCCTTCTCGACGATGTCGGCGGCCTGGTCGAGGATCTCCATGGTGCGCGGATGCAGCTCGCCCGAGTCCTTGTGCAGGAAGAACGGGATCGGCACGCCCCAGCTGCGCTGGCGGCTGATGCACCAGTCGGGCCGCCCGGCGATCATGTCGTGCAGGCGCGCCTTGCCGTTATCGGGGTAGAAGCTGGTCTGCTCGATGGCGTCCAGCGCGGTCTGGCGCAGCGTCTTGGGTGCCTTGTCCTTGGTGAACACGCCCTCGCCCTCATCCATGCGCACGAACCACTGCGCTGCTGCGCGGTAGATCACCGGCGTCTTGTGGCGCCAGCAGTGCGGGTAGCTGTGGGTGATGGTCTCGGTGGTCAGCAGGCGGTTGGCGTCGCGCAGCGCGGCGATGATCTCCGGCACGGCCTTCCAGATGTTCTGGCCGCCGAAGAGCGGGAAGTCGGGCGCGTAGCTGCCGTTGCCCTGCACCGGGTTCAGGATGTCGTCGTAGGCCACGCCGTGGGCGACGCAGGAATTGAAGTCGTCCAGGCCGTAGGCGGGCGAGGAATGCACCAGGCCCGTGCCGTCGGTGGCGGTGGCGTAGTCGGCCAGGTACACGGGCGACAGGCGCCGGTAGCCGGCGTCCACGTCGTACAGCGGATGCTCGAATTCGAGGCCGCCGAGCTTCTCGCCCTTGACCGTGGCCAGCACCTTGCCGTCGAGGGCATAGCGCGTCATGCACATCTCGACCAGCGAGTTGGCCAGGATCAGCAGGCCGCGCTCGGTGTCGACCAGCGAGTACTCGAGCTCGGGGTTGAGGTTGATCGCCTGGTTGGCGGGGATGGTCCAGGCGGTGGT
>CAJYQC010000510.1 GCA_913776885.1 uncultured Variovorax sp. | reverse complement strand
GTTCGCTGTCGATCATCTCCAGGCACACGACGCGGTCGTTCACCGCCGTGACCAGCGCCACGCTCTCGTGGCTTTGCTGCGCCAGCAGGCGCATGTCGGCGCGCGCGGCGATCACGAGGTCGGAGTTGCCGTCGAAGCCGGTGGCCAGCTGCACGCTGACCGGGCCCGGCGAGTAGCGGCCGTCGGACTCCATCACGAAGCCCCAGCGGCGCAGCGTGGCGATCTGCCGGTACAGCGTGCTCTGCGACAGGCCGGTGGCCCGCACCAGCTCGGCCGCCGTCATCGCCGCCTTGCTCTGCGCCAGCACCGACAGCACGAAGAGCGCGCGGTCGTTGGCGGGGGCGTCGGTCGGGGGCGTCATGCGATCGGTCGGATGGATGGAACCGGCGTGCAGTATCTTGCCCACCGTTCCCACTTCCAAGCCCATATTCCCAAAGAGTGGGAATGGGCCTGCTTTTTCTTTCTACCTTCGGCTTAAGGTCGCGCCCTTCTTCGTGGCGGCGCCCGCCCTCACTTCACCATCGGCAGCTTCAGGCCCTGCTTCTTCGCGGTGGCCACGGCGATGTCGTAGCCCGCGTCGGCATGGCGCATCACGCCGGTGGCGGGGTCGTTGAAGAGCACGCGCTCGATGCGTTTTGCAGCAGCGTCGGTGCCGTCGCACACGATCACCACGCCCGAGTGCTGCGAGTAGCCCATGCCCACGCCGCCGCCGTGGTGCAGGCTGACCCAGGTGGCGCCGCCCGCCGTATTGAGCAGCGCGTTGAGCAACGGCCAGTCGCTCACTGCATCCGTGCCGTCCTTCATGGCCTCGGTCTCGCGGTTGGGGCTGGCGACCGAGCCGGTGTCGAGGTGGTCGCGGCCGATGACGATCGGCGCCTTCAGCTCGCCCTTGCGCACCATCTCGTTGAAGGCCAGGCCGGCGATGTGGCGCTCGCCCAGGCCCAGCCAGCAGATGCGCGCCGGCAGGCCCTGGAAGGCGATGCGTTCGCGCGCCATGTCCAGCCAGCGGTGCGTGTGCTTGTTCTCGGGGAACAGCTCCTTGATCTTGGCGTCGGTCTTGTAGATGTCTTCCGGGTCGCCTGACAGCGCCACCCAGCGGAACGGGCCCTTGCCCTCGCAGAAGAGCGGGCGGATGTAGGCCGGAACGAAGCCCGGGAAGTCGAAGGCGTTCTTCACGCCCTCGTCGAAGGCGACCTGGCGGATGTTGTTGCCGTAGTCGACCGTGGGAATACCCATGGCCTGGAAGTCGAGCATCGCCTGCACGTGCACGGCGCACGACTTGGCCGCCGCCTTCTTCAGCGCGTCGTGCTGCGACGGGTCTTTCATCGCAGCCTGCCATTGCGGCACGCTCCAGCCGGCGGGCAGGTAGCCGTTGATGAGGTCGTGCGCGGAGGTCTGGTCGGTCACGAGGTCGGGCTTCAGGCCGCCAGCCTTCGCGCGCTTCACCAGCTCGGGAAGGACCTCTGCCGCGTTGCCCAGCAGCGCGATCGACACCGCCTCCTTCGCGTCGCAATGCTGCTTGATGAGCTCGAAGGCGTGGTCGATGTCGCGCGCCTGCTTGTCGACGTAGCGGGTGCGCAGGCGGAAGTCGATGCTCGACTGCTGGCATTCGATGTTCAGCGACACCGCGCCGGCCAGCGTGGCCGCGAGAGGCTGCGCGCCGCCCATGCCGCCGAGGCCGGCCGTGAGGATCCACTTGCCCGCGAGGCTGTTGTTGTAGTGCTGGCGGCCGGCCTCCACGAAGGTCTCGAAGGTGCCCTGCACGATGCCCTGGCTGCCGATGTAGATCCAGCTGCCGGCGGTCATCTGGCCGTACATGACAAGGCCCTTGCGATCGAGCTCGTTGAAGTGCTCCCAGCTGGCCCACTTCGGCACGAGGTTGGAGTTGGCCAGCAGCACGCGCGGCGCGTTCTCGTGCGTCCTGAAGACGCCCACCGGCTTGCCCGATTGAATCAGCAGCGTCTCGTCGTCGTTCAGTTCCTTCAGCGAGGCGAGGATCTGGTCGAAGCAGGCCCAGTCGCGCGCGGCGCGGCCGATACCGCCGTACACCACCAGGTCCTGCGGGCGCTCGGCCACCTCGGCGTCGAGGTTGTTCTGCAGCATGCGGAAGGGGGCTTCGGTCAGCCAGCTCTTGCAGTTGAGCTCGCTGCCGCGCGGGGCGCGGATCACGCGCGTGGGATCGTGGCGCGGGTCGGTGGCGGTGTTCAGGGCGAATTTGTCGGGAGCGTTCATGGCGGGTTCTCCTAATCGGGGTGTGTTTTACGAGTGGCTGGGCAGGATGTCGAGCAGCGCGGCCGGCAGCTGGGCCTTCAGCGCCCACTGGCGCATGGCTTCGATGTCGGGGGCGAGGTAGCGGTCGGTTTCGAGGAAGGCGACCTGCTGGCGGATGGCGGCGAATTCGGCTTCGACCAGCGGCGAGCTCCTGAGCCCGGCGCCGGGCCGCCCCAAGGCGGGCTGCGCCCCCTCGGGGGGCAGCGAGGACACGCTAGTGCCGAGCGTGGGGGCCACGCCTCGCTTGAGCTCGATGCCCTGGACGGCGGCCATCGCTTCGATGCCCACCACCACGGCCGTGTTGTTGACCATGTCGGCCAGGCGGCGACCTGCGAAGGTGGCCATCGACACATGGTCTTCCTGGTTGGCCGAGGTCGGCAGGCTGTCGACGCTGGCGGGGTGCGCGAGCGACTTGTTCTCCGAGGCGAGCGCCGCGGCCGTGACCTGCGCGATCATGAAACCCGAGTTGAGGCCGCCGTCGCGCACGAGGAAGGGCGGCAGGCCCGACAGGCCGCTGTCGAGCAGCAGCGCGAGGCGGCGCTCGGAGATCGCGCCGACTTCGCTCACGGCCAGCGCCACGATGTCTGCCGCGAAGGCGACGGGCTCGGCGTGGAAGTTGCCGCCCGAGATGACCTCGCCGGTGTCGGTGAAGACCAGCGGGTTGTCGGATGCGGCATTGGCCTCGATCACCAGCACGCGCGCGGCGTGCGCGAGGTTGTCGAGGCAGGCGCCCATCACCTGCGGGATGCAGCGCACGGAATACGGGTCCTGCACGCGGCCGCAGTCGGCGTGCGAGGGAACGATCTCGCTGCCTTCGAGCAGCGTGCGCACCGCGCCCGCCACCGCGATCTGGCCCGGCTGGCCGCGCGCGGCGTGGATGCGCGCGTCGAAGGGCTTGATGGAACCCTGGATGGCTTCGAGCGACAGCGCGCCCGACATCAGCGCCGAGGCGAACACGTCTTCCGCGCCGAACAGGCCCGCCAGCGCGAGCGCGGTCGACACCTGCGTGCCGTTGAGCAGCGCCAGGCCTTCCTTGGGGCCCAGCACGAAGGGTTCGAGGCCGATGTGCTTCATCGCCTCGGCGCCGCTGACCACGCGCCCGTCGGGCAGCGTCGCCTCGCCTTCGCCGATCAGCACGCAGGCCAGGTGCGCGAGCGGCGCGAGGTCGCCCGAGGCGCCGACCGAACCCTTGGCCGGGATGCGCGGCATCACGCCTGCGTTGAACAGCGCCAGCAGCGCGTCGGCCAGCGCGGGCCGCACGCCGGAGTGGCCGCGCGCCAGGCTCACGGCCTTGGTCGCGAGCACCATGCGCACCACCGGCGCGGCCAGCGGCTCGCCGGTGCCCACGCTGTGCGAAAGCACCAGGTTGCGCTGCAGCTCGGCCAGATGGTCGTTGCCGATGCGCGTGCTCGCGAGCTTGCCGAAGCCGGTGTTGATGCCGTAGACGACCTGGTCGTTCTCGACGATGTGGCGCACGGCGGCCTCGGCGCGCTGCATGCCTTCGCGCACCGAAGCATCGAGCGCGAGCTTCACGCCGCCGGCTCGGATGCGCCGCAGCGTCGCAAGGTCGACCTCGCCGGGCACGAGGGTCAGGGTGGCGTCTGGATGGGCGGTGTGTTTGCTTGGCATGTGAACCTGTCTATACAAGTAGTTGCGAGTGAAAGCTGAGTCGATGGCGACGACAAAAAAAGACCTACGGCCCTTCGCGGAACACCGCGGAACCGGCTTTGCCGGGCCGCACGTGTTCCCCCCGGCGAGGGGGTCGGCAAAGCGACGTGAAGTGCGCGAAGACTGGGGGAGAGTTCATAGCTCTAGCCGAAGCTGGGGTTGCCGTCGGCCTTGAAACGGCTGCCCAGGCTGTAGCGCGAACCGGGGTGCAGGCAGCGCACCCACGTCACGGGAACGTTGCGCGACCAGGTGCGGCGCGTGAGCAGCAGGCAGGGGTCGGTGGGCGTCATCGCGAGGCGCTCGGCCTGCTCGGCGTTGGGCAGCACGGCGTCGACCACGTGCTCGATCTGGTCGAAGGGCACGTTGCGCACCAGGTACTCGCTGGGCGGCATCGCGGTGAAATCCTGCTCGAGGTAGTCGGGCACCACCTGCGGGTTGACGTAGCGCTCCTCCAGCTGCACCGGCGTGCCGTTCTCCAGGTGCAGGCACACGCTGTGGAACACCGAGTCGCCGGCGCGCTTGTCGAGCCACGCGGCCACGTCGGTCGAGGCGGCCAGGCGCTCGACCGCGATCATCTCGCAGCGGTAGTCGTGCCCGCGCTGGCGGATCTCGCTGGCGATGTTGGCGATCTGCAGCAGCGTGGACTGCGGCTTGTTCTCCGCCACGAAGCTGCCGACGCCGGCCACGCGCACGATGCGGCCCTGCTCCACCAGCTCGCGCAGCGCGCGGTTCACCGTCATGCGCGCCATGCCGAACTGCGCGACCAGCTCGTGCTCCGACGGCAGGCGGTGGCCGGGCGGCCACGTCCCGTCCTGGATCTTGCGGGAGATGTGATCCATGACTTGCGCGTAGAGCGCGAGGGTCGGCAGGTCGCGTTTCATCGTGTCTTCGTCAGTGCTCCGCCGCGGCCATCGATTCGGCGCGGATCTCTTCGGTCAGGCGTGCCTTGATCTCCATGAACTCCGGCGAGGTCTTGATGGTGTAGCTGCGCGGGTGCGGGAAGTCGACCGCGATCTCGGTCTTGATGCGCCCGGGCCGCGCGCTGAACACCGCCACGCGGTTGGCCATGAAGATCGCCTCGTCGATGTCGTGCGTGACGAACAGCACCGTCTTCTGCGCCGACTCCCAGATGCCCAAGAGCAGCTCCTGCATGAGCACGCGAGTCTGGTTGTCGAGCGCGCCGAAGGGCTCGTCGAGCAGCAGCATCTTGGGGTCGTTGGCCAGAGCGCGCGCGATGGCGGTGCGCTGCTGCATGCCGCCGGAGAGCTGCTTCGGGAAGTGGTTCTCGAAGCCGCGCAGGCCCACCTTGGCGATGAAGAACTCGCTGCGCTCCTTCTGGTCGGCCTCGCTCATGCCGCGCTCGCGCAGGCCGAAGCGGATGTTCTGCGCCACGGTGAGCCACGGGAAGAGCGTGTAGCTCTGGAACACCACGCCGCGGTCGGCGCCGGGGCCGTCGATGCGCTGGCCGTCGAGCAGCACCTGTCCGGTGGTCGGGAAATCGAGCCCCGCCACGATGCGCAGCAGCGTCGACTTGCCGCAGCCCGAGGGGCCGAGGATGGTGACGAAGTCGTTCTCCTTCACCTCGAAGTCGATCGGCTGCAGCGCCTGCGTGCGCTGGCCCTTGGTGCCCGTGAAGACGCGCGAGACGCCCTGGATGGAAAGCTGATTGCTCACAGCGCGTCCTTCGTCTGCGATTCATTCGGGGAGTGCCGCGGAACCGGCTTTGCCGGGCCGCAGGCGCTGCCCCCCGCAAGGGGGTTGGCGAAGCGACACGAAGTGCGCGAAGACTGGGGGTTGTTCATAGTGACGCCCATGCAAACAAGCGGCGGTTGATTGCCTTGAAGGCGAAGTCCGAAAGCAGGCCGATGACGCCGATCACGATGATCCCGAAGATGATCTGGCCGGTGTTCAGCAGCGCCTGGCTGTCGGTGATCATGTGGCCGATGCCCGAGGAGGAGCCGATCAGCTCCGCCACGATCACGTAGGTCCATGCCCAGCCGAGCACGAGGCGCAGCGTCTCGGCGATGCCCGGCGCAGCGCCCGGGATGAGCACGCGCGCCACGATGCCGCGGCTGCTGGCGCCCAGCGTGTAGGCGGCCTCCACGAGGTCGCGCCGCGCGCCGCCCACGGTGACGGCCACCATCAGCACGATCTGGAAGAAGGAGCCGATGAAGATCACCAGCAGCTTCTGCATCTCGCCCAGGCCCGCCCACAGGATGAGCAGCGGAATGAAGGCCGAGGCCGGCAGGTAGCGGCAGAAGGAGACGAAGGGCTCGAAGAAGGCCTCCACGGCCTTCCAGGTGCCCATGGCGATGCCCAGCGGCACCGCGAACACGGCCGCCAGCAGGAAACCGCCGAACACGCGCCACACGGTCATGCCGATGTCGCCGATGAAGCCGTACTCGGTGAAGAGCAGCCAGCCTTCCTTGACCATGGTCGGCGGGCTCGCGAGGAAGGTCGGCGGCACGAAGCCGCCGAGCGTGGCGATGGCCCACACGAGCACGAAGACGACGAAGAACGCCAGCCCCAGCAGCACGCGCGTCCGCGTGCCGATGGGCTCCAGCGGCGCGAGCGCGCGGCGGCGGGCCGGCGCGGCGACGGGCGCCGCGGCCCTGGCGGCCTGCTGCGGCGCAGGCGCCGCGACCGCTGCGGCGGAAGGCATCTGCTGCATCTGGGACACGTTCTTACTTGACGAAGCTTGCATCGAAGGTGGCCGAGAAATCTTCCGGCGCCTTGCGGATCACGCCGGCTTCCAGAAGGATGGGCGTGGCCTCCTTCATGAAGCTGGTGAGCTCGCCCGCGAAGAACTTCTGGTTGGCCGCCTTGTCCTGCCAGCGCAGGAAGGCCGCCGACTTGGCGAACTGCTCGCCGCTCTGCTTCACGGCGGAACCCATGAGCTCGTTCGACTTCTCGGGCTCGGCCTTGATCATGTCCAGCGCGTCGAAGTACGACTTGGTGAGCGCGGCGGCGGCCTTGGCATTGGCCTTGAGCCAGGTGGGCGCACAGCCGACGGTGTCCATCACCATCGGGTAGTCGAGCGTGGTGGCCAGAATCTTGCCGGCGGCGGGATTGGCGCGCACCGTCGAGAGGTAGGGCTCGTAGGTCATGGCGGCGTCGTTCTGGCCGGCCACGAAGGCCTGGGCCGAGGCCTGCGGCGACAGCGTGGTGGTCTTCACGTCCTTCAGCGACATGCCGTTCTTGCTGAGCATCCAGGCCAGGCCGAAGTAGGGCGCGGTGCCGGGCGCGTCGACGCCGATGGTCTTGCCCTTGAGGTCGGAGAACTTGCTGACGTCGCCGCGCACCGCGAGGCCGTCGGCGCCGTAGGACTTGTCCATCTGGAAGATCTGCACGATCGGCACGCCGTTGGCGTTCCAGGCCACGTGCGTCTCGACGGTGGTGGCCGCGCACTGGATCGCGCCGGAGGCCAGCGCGAGGTGGCGGTCCTTCTGCGGGATCATCTTGAGTTCGACGTCCAGGCCGTTCTTCTTGAAGATGCCGGCCTTGTCCGCCAGCGAGAGCGGCGCGAAGCCGGTCCAGCCGGACATGCCGAGCGAGATCTTCGTCAGATCCTGGGCGGCGGCCGTTCCGGCCATGCCCGCCGCACATGCACCCGCCGCAACCAGCGAGGCGAACTTCACAACTACCGTCTTGACCATGGGTACTCCTGGGTCTGTTCTTTGAAGGGAAAGGCTCGGCGGCGCCGCCCGATGGCCGGGGCACGCACGCCTCGCATTGTTGCCAAGCGCACCAACTTGTATATACAGGATAACCCGAGAGGTCATTTCTGGTGCATTTACGCTGGAAATGCACCTTTTTGCTGTCTAGACAAGAAGCACGCAGGACGGCGGCAACCATTGCAAAGCTCGTGCCACAGTCATATCTGCAGCGCTGGGGGACAATCGACGGCCGCCCTCTTCCTCTCGCAATCCGATCTCCCCGACCGCTGCCCGTGTCCTCATTCGCCCCCCATCCCATCGACATCTCCGGCAGCAGCGCTCCCTCCGACATCCTCCACGAGGTCTTCGGCTACGCGCAGTTCCGGGGCGCCCAGCAGGACATCGTCGACCACGTGGTGGCCGGCGGCGACGCGCTGGTGCTGATGCCCACGGGCGGCGGCAAGTCGCTGTGCTACCAGATCCCGGCCATCGCCCGGCAGCGCGCGGGCAAGGGCGTGGCGATCGTGGTGTCGCCGCTGATCGCGCTGATGCACGACCAGGTGGGCGCGCTGCACGAGGCCGGCGTGAGCGCGGCCTTCCTCAACTCCACGCTCGACTGGGAAGAGACGCAGGACGTCGAGCGCCGCATGCTGCGCGGCGAGATCACGCTGCTGTACGCGGCGCCCGAGCGGGTGAACACGCCGCGCTTCCTGTCGCAGCTCGATTCGCTGAAGGAGCGCGGCAAGCTCTCGCTCTTCGCCATCGACGAGGCGCATTGCGTGAGCCAGTGGGGCCACGACTTCCGACCCGAGTACCGCGCGCTCACCGTGCTGCACGAGCGCTATGCGGGCGTGCCGCGCATCGCGCTCACCGCCACGGCCGACGCGCTCACCCGGGCCGACATCGTCGAGCGACTGCAGCTGGAGGACGCGCGGCAGTTCGTCTCCAGCTTCGACCGGCCGAACATCCGCTACACCATCGTCGAGAAGAAGGACGCCACCACGCAGCTGCTGCGCTTCATCGAGCGCGAGCACGAGGGCGACGCGGGCGTCGTCTATTGCCAGTCGCGCAAGCGGGTGGAAGACGTGGCGGTGCAATTGCGCGACGCGGGCATCAACGCCCTGCCCTATCACGCGGGCCTGGACGCCGCGGTGCGCCAGCAGCACCAGGACCGCTTCCTGCGCGAGGAAGGCATCGTGATGGTCGCGACCATCGCCTTCGGCATGGGCATCGACAAGCCCGACGTGCGCTTCGTCGGCCATCTCGACATGCCCAAGAACATCGAGGGCTACTACCAGGAGACCGGCCGCGCCGGCCGCGACGGCGGCCCCGCCGACGCCTGGATGGCCTACGGCCTGCAGGACGTGGTCAACCAGCGCCGCATGATCGACGAAAGCCCCGCCGGCGAGGAGTTCAAGCAGGTGATGCGCGGCAAGCTCGACGCCCTGCTCTCGCTGGCCGAGGCCAGCGACTGCCGGCGCGTGCGCCTGCTGGGCTACTTCGGGGAAACCTATGTGCGCGCCTCAGACGCCGACGGGCCGCCCCAAGGCGGCCGCGGCCCCCTCGGGGGGCAGCGAGGACACGAAGTGCCGAGCGTGGGGGCCACATGCGGCAACTGCGACAACTGCCTGAACCCGCCGCAGGTGTGGGACGGCACCGATGCCGCGCGCAAGCTGCTGAGCACCATCTACCGCGTGCAGCAGTTGAGCGGCATCAGCTTCGGCGCCGGGCACATCATGGACATCCTGCGCGGCAAGAGCACCGAGAAGGTCAAGCAGTTCGGCCACGAGCGCATCAGCACCTTCGGCATCGGCGCCGAGTTCAGCGAGGTGGCGCTGCGCGGCGTGCTGCGCCAGCTGATCGCCACCGGTGCGCTGGCGGTGGACGCGGAAGCCTTCAACACGCTGAAGCTCACCGAGGGCTCGCGCGCCGTGCTCAGGGGCGAGACGCCGGTGACGCTGCGCGAATCGGTGTCGTCGCCCGCCGAGCGCAAGCCCCGTCGCGAGAAGGCCGCCAAGGGCGCGCCGCCGCCGGCCGCGGCCAAGCTCGACGAGGCGGGCCGCAAGCGCTTCGACGCGCTCAAGGCCTGGCGCGCCGAGGTCGCGAAGGAACACAACCTGCCGGCCTACGTGATCTTCCACGACGCCACGCTGGCCGCCATCGCCGAGCGCGCGCCCGCCTCGCTCGAAGACCTGCAGGGCATCAGCGGCATCGGCACCAAGAAGCTCGAGGCCTACGGCAGCGAGGTGCTGCGCGTCTGCGAGAACTTCTGACGGCCTGAAGAACAGAAAAGGGGCGCCGCCGTGGACACCCGCCAGATGCGCTGCGTGATCGCGATCGCCGAAGCGGGCAGCCTCACCAAGGCGGCCGAGCGGCTCGGCCTGGCACAGCCGGCGCTCACGCAGACGCTGAACCGGCTCGAGAAGGAGCTCGGCACGCCTCTCTTCACGCGCACGCGCCGCGGCGCCGCGCTCACCGATGCGGGGCAGGCCGTCATCGACGACCTGCGCGCCAGCCTGGCCTACGGCGATGCGGCCACCGAGCGTGCACGCGCGATGGGGGCGGGCCGCGCGGGCAGGCTCACCATCGGCTTCGTCACGCATGCGGTCTACGAGGTGCTGCCGAACGCGCTGCGCCGGCTGCGCGCCGAACACCCGCAGCTCGATGTGGTACTGCGCGAGATGAGCAATGCCGAGCAGGTGGCGGCGCTGGAGGGCGGGCGCATCGACATCGCGCTGCTGCATCCGCCGGTGTCGGTCACGGCCCGGGTGCACGAACTGCGGCTGGGCGAGGAGCCGCTGATCGCCGCGCTGCCCGCCGCCTGGGCGCTGGATGACGACGGCTGCGTGTCGCTCGCCGACGTCGCGCGCCACGGGCTGGTCTGGTTCCCTGAGCAGCAGATTCCCGCACTGCGCGCGCAGCTGCTGGGCGCGCTGCGCCGTGCCGGCCACGAGACGCGCGTGGTGCAGGACGCCAACCGCACGCTGACGGTGCTCTCCTGCGTGGCCGCGGGGCTGGGCTGGTCGCTGCTGCCGCGCTCTGTGCGCGCGCTGCAGCACGAGGGCGTGCGCTATGCCGAAGTGCGCGACGGCGCGGGACTGCCGGCCTTCGAGCTGTCGGCGCTGTGGCTGGCGCGCTCGCGGCCCACCTTCGCCGACGCGTTCGCCGCCATGCTGCGCGGCTGAGGCTCCGGCCTCAATCCAGCTGGATTTTGTTGTCCTTCGCGAGCTTGGTCCACTTGGCGATCTCGGCGCGGCGGAAGCTGTCGAGCTCGGCCGGCGTCGAGCCGATCACTTCAGCGCCCAGGGCTTCGAGCCGGCCGCGCACTTCCGGGTCCTTGAGCGCGGCGGCGAACTCCTTCGACAGGCGCTGCGCCACCGGCGCGGGCGTGCCGGCCGGCACGAACACCGCGTTCCACTCGTAGACCTCGTAGCCGGGCAGGCCGGCCTCGGCCACCGTGGGCAGCTGCGGCAAGGCGGGCGAAGGCGCCTTGCCGGTGACCGCGAGCGCGCGCAGCTTGCCGTCCTTGATGAAGGGCATGCTGGAGGCCAGGCTCGCGAAGAACACCGGCACATGCCCCGACATCACGTCGGTGAGCGCGGGCCCGCCGCCCTTGTAGGCCACGTGCGTCATCTGCACGCCCGCCATCGATGCGAACAGCTCGCCCGCGAGGTGCTGCGCCGAGCCGTTGCCCGACGAGGCGTAGTTGATGCTGCCCGGCTTTGCCTTGGCCTGCGCGATCAGGTCGGAGACGTTCTTGAACGGCGCCGACGGGTTCACCACCAGCACGTTGGGCACCCTCACCAGCAGCGACACCGGCGCGAGTTCGCGCAGCGTGTCGAAGGGCATCTTGCGCAGCGCCGGGTTCTGCGTGTGGTTGGACGCGTCGAGCAGCACGGTGTAGCCGTCGGCCGGGCTCTTGGCGACGAGGTCGCCGCCGATGGCGCCGCCCGCGCCGCCGCGGTTATCGATCACCACCGGCTGGCCCAGCTTGGCCGAGAGCTTGGGCGCGATGATGCGCGCCACTGCATCCACAGTGCCGCCGGGCGGGTAGCTCACGACCAGCCGCACGGGCTTGGACGGCCACGCCTGGGCGTGCGCGCCCACGCTGCCCAGCAGCAGGGCCGCACCGGCGAGTGCGAGCGGAACGGCGCGCAGCAGCCTCGCTCGAGTGATTTCGCGGGTGATTTCATTGGTCATCGGTGATGTCTCCTGTCTTGAACTTGAAAAGCCGCGCCGGCGTGTCGACCAGGATGCGGCGGCGCTCGGCGGCGTCGGGCACCCAGTCGGTCAGCGTTGCATGGGCGGCGGTGTAGTCGGCGATCTCGCGGTGCTGGGTGTGCGGCCAGTCGCTGCCCCACACAAGGCGCCCGGCGCCGAAGGCCTTCAGCAGCGCCTGCGCAGCCTCGCGCGCACGAGCGCCGGTGGCCAAGGGCCAGTTGCGGTAGGCGGCCGAGAGCTTGACCCAGATGCGCCCGCAGTCCGCGGCGCGCAGAAGCCAGGCGAAGCCTTCGTCGTCGGCGGGTGCCGATGCGGGACGGCCGAAATGGTCGACCACCAGCGCGCACCCGGCATCGAGCACCGGCTGCGCGGCCAGCGCGAGGTCGCGCGATTCGCGATGCAGCTCCACATGCCAGCCCAGCGCATGCACGCGGGCGAAGAGCCGTTGCCAGTCGGGACGGGCGAGGTCGGGTATCGGCATGCCCACGATGTTGAGGCGGATGCCGACGACGCCGGCTTCGGACATGGCCTGCAGCGTGGCGTCGTCCACCAGCGGATCGACCACCGCGACGCCGCGCAGCCGTTGCGGGGCGGCGCGCAGCGCGCCGATCAAAAAGCCGTTGTCGGTGCCGAGGAAGCTGGGCTGCACCAGCACGCCGTGCGAGACGCCGTGCGCGTCGAGCAGCGCGAGGTATTCGGCCAGCGTCGCGTCGTAGTCGGGTGCATGCCGCCGCGCCGCGGCCAGCGGCAGGCCGCGCACGAACACGTGGGCGTGGCCATCGATGGCGGTGATGGGGGTGGAAGGCACTGCGTCGTTGTCTCTGTCGGATTCTTCGTGCGTCCGCCGCAAAGCGGACGTGGGCGAGTATCCGGAGCACGACGCCTTCCGGGAACCTGTCTCCCGGTTGTGTTTGGATAAGCGCGGCTTATGACGCCGTTCAGTTCACCGTGGCGGGAAGCGTGATGGGCACCGGCCGAGTCAGCAGGTCGACGTACAGCTCGAAGAAGCGCGCGTTGTCGAACTTCTTCACCACGGTCATCTTCTGCAGCGTCGGGCCGGGCGGCTGCGACGAATAGCCGATGGAGCGGCCGTTGTCGGCGGCGCCCGGCTTGGCGATCACGTCGACGTAGCGGTCCACCGTCTGCGTCGCGTAGCTCGGGTCAATCAGGTAGGCCAGGGTGAGCGTGTCCCAGATGTTCTGCGTGTAGTTCGGATTGGTCTCGAAGCCGTTCTTGCCGTCGAAGCCGTAGCCGTTGAGCTTCTGGAACACGTCGGTCACGGCCGTGGGCTTGGCGGGGTGGGCGATGCGGTCGTAGATGGGCTTGGTGAGGAACACGGTGTCGGTCACGTCCAGCGGCACCACCACCTGCGGGATCGGCAGCCGCACCACGAACTGCGCGGCATCGGGGTCGAACCACCAGTTGAACTCGGCGGCCTTGGTGGTGTTGCCGGGCACGTCGATGGCGCCGCCCATGTAGATGATCTTCTTGATGAGCGGCACGATCTCGGGGTTCTGCTTCACCGCGAGCGCGATGTTGGTGAGCGGGCCGATGGCCAGGATGGTGATCTCGCCGGGGTTGGCCTTCACGGTGTCGACGATGAAGTCGACCGCCGTCTTGCGCTGCACCACCGTGTGCTTCGCGAAGCCGTCCGGCGAGGGCTTGAGGTCGGCGTCGGTCTGGGGCTCGGGGCTGCCCCAGGCGCCGAGGTAGCCGTCGCCGCCGGCACCGGCGGCCATCTCGGCCTGGACGTCGGCATAGGTGTGGTTCAGCGCGTAGTTCGCGCCCGAGTAGATGCCGATGCGGTCTCCCACGCCCAGGCGCTCCACCGACATCAGCGCGTCGGCCACGCCCTGCCTGAGCCACTGGTTGCCGGAGACCACGCTGATGCCGATCACCCGCACCTTGCCCTCGGCCTGCAGTTGCGCGGCCATCACGCCGAGCTGGCCGTCGTCGCTCATGGTGTTGTAGTCGCTGTCGATGATGATCTTCTGTGGACCAGCGTTGCCGCTGCCCGATCCATCACCGCCCCAGCCCGGGCCGAGGCCGATGCCCGAGCCTGCGTTCCCGCCGCCGCCGCAGCCTGCCAACGTCGTGATGACGGCGATCAACATCGCCCCGATCCATTTGCGCATCGTCGCTCTCCTGGTACTAGGAAGTTGGTTCTCAGGTGGGGCAAATCCTCCAGCTCCGAGATACAAACGTTTGCGCAAACGTTTCACCCACTCTACGGCGCGAGCGCTGGGGGTGGCAAGCACCAGGGCTAGGGGTTTTCCGCGAGCCTGGGGGGAAGCACGGGCCGCCTTTCAGAACGGCTCGGAGCTGTGCAGAGCGGCCTTGGCGGTAACTCAGGCCGGATCGGGCACGCCGATCAGCCTGTTCTCGCGCAACGGCGAGCGGCCTGGCAGATAGGGCTGCTCTGCCTCAGGCGCGGTCGCCTTCTCCAGGCCCTGGACTGTCGTCTTGGCGGAGACGGAACAGGAGCCCGAGCTGCGCAGCGCGAGCGCGGCAGCGAGCCGTGCCTCGGCCTGGTCGCCGAGCTGGTGGTTGAAGTCGTCGGCCACCACGCAGCCGGCATTGGGTGCCATGCCGTCGCCGTAGTCGCCCTCGCCCTTCTGATTCACGCCCTTGAACTGGATCGCGAAGTAGGTGGTGCCGCAGTTGTCCTGCGGATAGAAGCCGTAGGGCTTGCCGCAGGTGGTGCCGCCGACGAGGTTGACGGTGACGCCAACCCCGCGCAGGCTGTTGACGACCGACTCGCTCGCCGAGCAGGTGTCGGGGCCGGTGAGCACGGTCACGCGCGACAAGCCCAGCGTGGGCAGCGGCTGCCCGCTGCGGCTGGTGCTCACGAAGGGCGTCAGGGTCTGCGCGACCGAAAGCCGGAACGGGTTCTTGTCGTTGAAGACCAGCTGCTCGAAGGTCTTGCCAGCGGTCACGGACGGCGAAGCGATCATGTAGGCCAGCCGGCTCGCGATGAGCAGCTGCCCGCCGCCGTTGTAGCGCATGTCGAGCACCAGGTCCTGGATGCCGGCGCCCTGCTTGAAGCTGTTGACGGCGTTGATGAGCTGCGCCTCCGACGTGGTGATGTGGTCGTTGAACAGCAGGTAGCCCACGCGGCCGCCGCTGCCGGTGTCGATGACCTTCACGTTCTGCACCGGCGTGCTCGTGACCGTGGCGGCCGTCAGCTGCACCGGAGACTGCGCGACGCCGTTCACTTCGAAGGTGAAGGTGTGCGATTCGCCGACGGCCTTGGGCGACAGCGCGCCGTTGATCGCGTTGACGTTGGCGGTACCGGTGCTGTTGACGACGTCGACACCGTCGATGTTGAGAATCTTCGCGCCGCGCGCCAAGTTCTTGCCGGCGGCCGGCGAGTTCGGCTCGACGAGGGCAATGCGGATGTCGCGCGGCGGCGAGCTGCGGATCGCGGCCGTCTCCATGCCGTAGCCGGCCGAGACGCCGCCCTGCGTGAGCTGGCGGTAGACCTCGGTGTCGTAGGTGAAGTGGAAGCGGTCCTTCGCGCGGCCCGATGGCGTGGTGGCCGTCGTCTTGAGCACGTTGAACCAGGTGATGGGCGTGGCGTAGTCGGCGGCCTTGAGGGTGGTGGGCACTTCGCCGTACCAGAGGTAGGTTTCGTCGATCCAGCCGCGCACCCAGCTTTTCTCGTTGTCGAGCGTGCCGCTGCGGTCGGGGTACGCGCCGCCTGTGTCGGGGTTGATGCCGGCGCGCGGTGACGCGCACAGGCCGGCAACGGTGGACGACGGCACGATGCCGCTCGCGCCGCCGGATCCGTTGCCGCCGCCGTCCCCGGTTGCAGGCGGCGGTGTCGTGGTGGCGCCGGGGATCAGGCCGATCGGCAGGCCGCCGCCACCGCCGCCTCCGCCACCACAGGCCGACAGCAACGCTGCCGCTGCGAGCACGGCGCCAGCGGCAGCCCATGCACCATGACACGGCAGCCGCCGCGCGTCGTCGATCTTGCGAGCTTCCTGCATGCGTTCTCCTCCTCGTGTCCGTGTCCATGTCCGCACTGGCGGACGGATGTTCTCGTTATGCGCGGCGGCGGCGGTCGGCGCCGCCATCGGGCGCCGCTACTGCACGAAGCCCATGCCGCGCGACTCGCGCACTTCGGGCTTGATGCGATGCTCGGCTTCGAGCTGGTCCAGGAACTCGCTCGCGGAGAACTCCGCCGCGAGGATATCGGTCTGCCGTTTCACCGCCGCGAAATCGCCGGGGCACAGCTGCCCAAGCGCCGCCAGCCGCGAGCGCATCGGCGCCGTCATGAGCGCGGCGTCGCCGGCGAGCGCCTCGGTGACGAACATGCGCTCGCGCTGAGCGGCCGTCAGCGGCATGAACTTGATCTTGAAGGTGAAGCGCCTCAGCGCCGCCTGGTCGAGCCGCTCCAGCAGGTTGGTGGTGCAGACGAAAACGCCGTTGAAGCGCTCCATGCCCTGCAGCATCTCGTTCACTTCGGTGACCTCGTAGGTGCGCTGCGCGCTGCGGCGGTCCTGCAGGAAGCTGTCGGCCTCGTCGAGCAGCAGCACGGCCTTCTCGGCCTCGGCCTCGCGGAACATGCCGGCCATGTTCTGCTCGGTCTCGCCGACGTACTTGCTCATGAGATCGCTGGCCTGCTTCACGATGAGCGGGCGCCCGATCGAACGGGCGATGTGCTCGGCCAGCGCAGTCTTGCCGGTGCCCGGTGCGCCATAGAAGCACAGCGAGCCATGGCCGCGCGCCTTGAGCGCCTCGACGATGCGCGGTATCTCGAAGCGGGTCTCGACGTTGAGCATCTCGAGGTCGTAGGTCGTGACGCTGCGGCGCTCGCCGCGCCCGGTGTCGGCGGTGCCGAGCGCGAGATCGGCATTGCGCAACTGCCGCTCGATGAGCGCCTCCATCGAGGCGCCCTCCGCGCCGGCCAGCCCGGCGAAGCGCACCGCGGTGCGTATCTGCGCGGGCGTGAGCCCCTTGCGCTCAGCGAGCTTGGCAGTGAAGGCCTCCGACACGACGACGCCTTCGAGCGTCTTCTTCACCAGCTGCTCGCGCGCGCCGGGCGGCGGCGACTTGAGCTCGAGGTGGTAGGCGAAGCGCCGGCGGAAGGCCGGATCGATCTGCTCGATCCGGTTGGTGACCCACAGCGTGGGCACCGGATTGGCCTCGAGGATCTGGTTGACCCAGGCCTTGCCGCTCACGCTGCCGCTGGTGGGCGCGGGAATCTGCTCGGCGCGCGCCATGAACTGGGCGGCCTCGGTGCTGATGGGCGGGAACACGTCCTCGACCTCGTCGAACAGCAGTGCGGCCTGCGCGCTGCCCTTGAGAAACACCTGCGCGATCTGCAGCGAGCGGTAGCGGTCGCGGCCGCTGAGCGAGTTGCCGTCGCGGTCGGCGTACTCGACCTCGAAGAGCTCGATGCCTGCCGCCTGCGCCACCACTTTCGCGAGCTCGGTCTTGCCGGTCCCGGGCGGGCCGTAGAGCAGCACGTTGACGCCCGGCTCCTTGCGTGCGACGGCCGCGCGCAGCAGCGTGACGAGCATCTGCACGTCTTCCTGCACGAAGGAGAAGTCGTGCGGCGTCAGCGCGCTCTTCGCCGAGGGGCGCGTGAAGACGGCCATCAACTCGTTGTGGTCGCGGTACTCGCGCATGAGCACCGGCGGCAGCTTCTCGCTGACCTTCATGAGGTCGGCGAGGTCGGTGATGTTGTGCTCGGAGATGAGGTTCTCGACCAGCCCGATGCGCTCGAGCCTGGAGCCCGCACGAAGCGCCTCGCCCACGTCGCTCGCGCTCACGCCGGCGATGTCGGCGATGGCGGCATAGGCCTCGGGCGCGTTGTTGACCTTGAACTCGACCAGCAGCGAGCGCAGGTCTCGCTGGTAGCGCGCGAGCGTGCCGTACAGCAGCAGCGCGCGTTCGGCCTTGTTGAGCTGCAGCAGGCCCGCGAGCGCATCGATGTTCTTCTCGACCAGCGTCGACTGCTTGCGCAGCGCATGCGTGAGCCAGTCGCGCGTGACGGCCAGCACCGAGAGCAGGTCCTTCGGCTGGTCTTTCGCGTATTCGTCGAGATAGAAGAAGAGCGTGCCTTCCTCGTAGGGGCCGCGCCACACGCCGTGGCGCTCGAGCAGTGTGCGGCCGTCGAAGTCTTCGACGCCCTTCCAGGCCTCGTTGCCGGCGCAGCGCCGGCCGAGGAACTCGCGCAGCCGCTGCAGCACGGCAGCAGGCCACACGAGGTGCCGCCCGGTGAGCGAGAGCAGGCCGTTGATGTCGCGCCGCACGTTGAAGCGCGGGCCCTGCTTGGCAGCGAGCGTGAGCACGAAGTGCGAGCACATGAGCTCAAGCACCGGGGCTTCCTTGAGTCCAGGCGACGGCAATGCCTGCCCGCGTACCGCAGCAGCCACCACATCGACACCCGCACGCTTGGCCATCAGGCAACCTCCAACGAGGACAAATTCGGAGAGACCATAACGCAGACTTTTGGCTTCGGGAAGACCATGGAAGGGGAAAAACCCTGATGGTTGCGATTCCAGCCACAATGCGCGCCATGGTCGGAATCCAGGAAATCGAACGCGCCGCGGCGCGCCTCCAGGGGCAGGTGCTCAATACGCCGTGCGTGGAATCGCGCACCCTTTCGGAGATCGTCGGCGCCCAGGTGTTCCTGAAATTCGAGAACCTGCAGTTCACATCCTCGTTCAAGGAGCGGGGGGCGTGCAACAAGCTGGTCGATCTTTCCGAGAACGGTACACGCGGAGTGATCGCCATGTCTGCCGGCAACCATGCGCAGGGTGTGGCCTATCACGCGCAGCGGCTCGGACTGCGGGCGCTGATCGTGATGCCGCGCTTCACGCCCGGCGTGAAGATCGAGCGCACACGCGGCTTCGGGGCCGAGGTGGTGCTGCACGGCGACACGCTAGAGGCCGCCCGCACCCATGCATTCGAGCTTGCGCAGCGCGAGGGGCTGACCTTCGTGCATCCCTACGACGACGAGGCGATCATCGCCGGACAGGGCACGGTGGCCCTGGAGATGCTCGACGCCGTGCCCGATCTCGACGCGATCGTGATCTCGGTGGGAGGCGGCGGGCTGATCGCGGGCATGGCAGTGGCCGCGCGCGGACGCAAGCCCGGCATTGAGATCGTCGGCGTGCAGACCACGCGCTTCCCGGCAATGGTCAATGCGGTCAAGGGCACGCACCACGCGCAGGGCTCGAGCACCATCGCAGAAGGCATCGCTGTCGGCACGCCCGGCGTGCTGACGCAGCAGATCATCGCGAGCAAGGTCGACGATCTGCTGCTGGTGGACGAAGGCGACATCGAGCAGGGCGTTCTGATGCTGCTCGAGATCGAGAAGACCCTGGTCGAAGGCGCGGGCGCCGCCGGGCTCGCGGCGCTGATCCGGCACCCGGAGCGCTTCCGCGGCAAGCGCGTGGGGCTGGTGCTCTCGGGCGGGAACATCGATCCGCTGCTGCTGGCAGCCATCATCGAACGCGGCATGGTGCGGGCCGGGCGGCTGGCGCGCATCCGGGTGAGCGCGCGCGACGTGCCGGGCTCGCTCGCCCAGATCACGGCGACCGTGGCCGAAGCGGGCGCTAACGTCGACGAGGTTCATCATCAGCGCGCCTTCACCATGCTGGCGGCGCAGAACGTCGACGTCGAGCTGGTCCTGCAGACCCGCGGACGCGCCCACCTGGCCAGCGTGCTGGCCGCCCTCAAGGCTGCGGGGTTCGAAGCCGAAGAGCAGCATTGAGCTGCAAGATCAAGCCCGGAATGCCCCCTCCGGGGTCTCGCATCCCCCTAGACCGGCTGCCGGCGGCCCGCCGGTAAAATGGCGGCAGTTTGTCAATTGCGTATTCGAGGAATTTCCCGATGTCCAATCCCACTCCCGTCGAGCCGAGCCATGGCGCGGCCGTCGAACAAGACGCCGTCGAGTCGGTCGTTCACCTGATGCCCATCGTGCTCCCCCTGGCAGGCGGCGTGCTGATGCTGCTGCTAGCATCCATCGCCGTCTACATGGCCTGAAGCTGACAGGCGCTGGCGCCCTTGTCCGCGGGCGGTGCGGCCCGCGTCGACGCAGTCTCCTGAAGCGAAACGTTTTCTCAAACGGACCTCCGTGCCTGAGCAGGCAAGGCGCCCCGTTCGGAAAGACGATTTTTCAACTTAGGAGATTTTCCGATGAACGCACCCACGATGAAGGGGCTCACCATTCAGGCGCCCTCATACGTCAAGAACGCAAAGCTGATCGCCTGGGTGGCCGACATGGCCGCGCTGTGCAAACCCGAAGCCATCCACTGGTGCGACGGAAGCAAGGAAGAGTACGACCGCCTCTGCCAGCAACTGGTCGACGCAGGCACCTTCAAGAAGCTCAATCCTGCCAAGCGGCCCGATTCCTTCCTCGCGCTGTCTGACCCGAGCGACGTCGCGCGCGTGGAAGACCGCACCTACATCTGCTCCGAGCAGAAGGAAAACGCCGGCCCCACCAACAACTGGATGGCCCCGGCCGAGATGCGCGCGACCCTGCAGCCGCTGTTCGACGGCTGCATGAAGGGCCGCACGATGTACGTCGTGCCCTTCAGCATGGGCCCGCTGGGTTCGCCGATCGCCCACATCGGCATCGAGCTCTCCGATTCGCCGTACGTGGCGGTCAACATGCGCATCATGACCCGCATGGGCAAGGCCGTTTACGACGTGCTGGGCACCGACGGCGAATTCGTGCCATGCGTCCACACCGTGGGCGCGCCGCTCGAGCCTGGCCAGAAGGACGTGTCCTGGCCGTGCAACAAGACCAAGTACATCGTCCACTACCCCGAGACGCGCGAGATCTGGAGCTACGGTTCCGGCTACGGCGGCAATGCACTGCTGGGCAAGAAGTGCTTCGCGCTGCGCATCGCCTCCAACATGGGCCGCGACGAAGGCTGGCTGGCAGAGCACATGCTCATCCTGGGCGTGACTAATCCTGAAGGCAAGAAGTACCACGTGGCGGCTGCATTCCCCAGCGCCTGCGGCAAGACCAATTTCTCGATGCTGGTGCCGCCGGCTGGCTTCGAAGGCTGGAAGGTCACCACCATCGGCGACGACATCGCCTGGATCAAGCCGCAGCCTGACGGCACCCTGCGCGCCATCAACCCCGAGGCGGGCTATTTCGGCGTCGCTCCCGGCACCAACATGCTGACGAACCCGAACTGCATGCGCAGCCTCGACCAAGGCGTGATCTTCACCAACGTCGCACTGACGGACGACGGCGACGTCTGGTGGGAAGGCATGGAGCAGGATGCGCCGGGCAAGGCTCTGCCGGCTCACCTGATCGACTGGCAAGGCAAGGACTGGACCCCGCTGATCGCCAAGGAAACCGGCGCGAAGGCGGCTCATCCGAATGCCCGCTTCACGGTCGCCGCGACCAACAACCCCGCGCTCGACGAGGCATGGGACGACCCGAAGGGCGTGACCATCGACGCCTTCATCTTCGGCGGCCGCCGCTCGAACACCGTGCCGCTCGTGACGGAAGCCCGCAACTGGGTCGAAGGCGTCTACATGGCAGCCACGATGGGCTCCGAAACGACTGCCGCCGCAGCCGGCCAGCAGGGCGTCGTGCGCCGCGATCCCTTCGCGATGCTGCCCTTCATGGGCTACAACATGAGCGACTACTTCCAGCACTGGCTCGACCTGGGCGCGAAGTTGGAGGCATCGGGCGCCAAGCTCCCCAAGATTTACACGACCAACTGGTTCCGCAAGGGCGCAGACGGCAAGTTCGTGTGGCCTGGCTACGGCGAGAACATGCGCGTGCTGAAATGGATGATCGATCGCGTCGAAGGCAACAAGACCGACGGCGTCGAGCACATCACCGGCATCAGCCCGCGCTATGAAGATCTGAACTGGACCGGCTTGAACTTCAGCGCCGAGCAGTTCGCTACCGTGACGAGCATCGACAAGGCAGCCTGGGAGGCCGAACTGAAGCTGCATTCCGAACTGTTCAAGCAGCTGGAACACCATCTGCCGAAGGAGCTGCCGGAGACGAAAGCTGCGATCGAGGAGCGGTTGGCGGCCTGATAGCGAGTTCCAATAAAGCAAAAGCCCGATGGCGATGCCATCGGGCTTTTTTATGCTCCTGAGCTGTGAAGCCGGATGGCGTCTGGGATGGCCTCTGATTTATCAAATCCATTCGTTACTTGACAGGTGGTCAAACCCTGAAGCGCCCCGTTCAAACATGCGCGGCATGCCGTCAAGGTGTTGATGAAGTTCAAGCTGCTGGAGGTTGAGTCGATGTCGAGGCCCGAGTGGGATGCGTGGCTGCGAGGTACGCCGTATTTGGAGGCGAT
>CAJYQC010000509.1 GCA_913776885.1 uncultured Variovorax sp. | reverse complement strand
CGTGACGGCCGAGTCGGGCACGCCGCAGATCACCACCGCGTAGGCCATCACGTCGTTGGACTGCGGCATGCGGAAGAACCACTTGTCCTTGCCCGGCGGCAGCCCGGCCGGTGCGGTGGCGATCTGCGGCGTGCCCGACTCGGCCGTCACGTCGGCCATCGGAATGGCGACCGGCGTGGCGCTGGAGCCGACGATGACGTCGGCCTTGTCCTCGGTCACCAGGCGCTGCGCGTCCTTCACGCCGGTGGTCGGGTCGGTGGCGTCGTCGAGCACCACCACCTTGAGCGTTTCGCCCGCGATGGTCTTCGGCCAGATGGCGATGCCGTTCTTCACCGGAATGCCCAGGCCCGAGGCCGGGCCGGTGAGCGGCTGCACGACGCCGATGGTGAGGTCGGCATGGGCGAAGCCGGCGGCCATGAGCGCCAGCACGGCGGCGAGGGTGGTCTTCTTGAAGGTCATCGATGTCTCCTGGGTACGTTGTGAAGCGGGCGGAACGAACGCGAAAAACGAAACGGCCTCAGCGCGGCGCCATGCGCAGCGCGCCGTCGAGGCGGATCACCTCGCCGTTGAGGTGGCCGTTGGTGACGATGTGGCAGGCCAGCTCGGCGAACTCCGAGGGCTTGCCCAGGCGCGGCGGGAAGGGGATGGACGCGGCCAGCGAGTGCTGCACCGGCTCGGGCAGCTCCAGCAGCAGCGGCGTGGCGAACAGGCCCGGCGCCACGGTGCACACGCGGATGGCGTGCTGCGCGAGGTCGCGCGCCATCGGCAGCGTCATGCCCACCAGGCCGCCCTTCGAGGCGCTGTAGGCCTGCTGGCCAACCTGGCCGTCGAAGGCGGCGACCGAGGCGGTGAAGAGCATCACGCCCTTCTCGCCTTTTTCATCGCCGTTGTCGAGCGCCGGCAGCTTCGCGCAGCGCGCCGCGAACAGGCGCGCCATGTTGTAGCCGCCGATCAGGTTGATGTTGACCACGCGCACGAAGTCTTCGAGCGGCGCGGGATTGCCGTCCTTGCCGACGATGCGCTTGGCGCTGCCGATGCCGGCCACGTTCATCAGGATGCGGGCGGTGCCGTGGGCGGCCTCGGCCTTGTCGAGCGCGGCGTTCACGCTGTCGGTGTCGGTGATGTCGCAGACGCACGCGACGCCGCCGATCTCGGCTGCGACCTTCTCGGCCAGTGCGGCATTGCGGTCGAGCACCGCGACCTTCGCGCCCAGCCGCGCGAGTTCGCGCGCGGTGGCTTCGCCCAGGCCCGATGCGCCGCCGGTGACCAGTGCGGCTTGTCCTTCGATCTTCATTTGTCTCGTCTCCAGGAAAGGTTTGGGAAAGCTCAGCGGGGCTTCAGGGTGAAGGGCAGGCTGCCGTCGTGCATCGCCTCGGCGAGCGCGGCGCGGTGCTTGAGCACCGAGCGCTGGTTGATGGAGCCCTTGTCGGTGACCTCGCCCTTGTCGATGGACGGCGGCTCGTCCATCAGGTGCAGCCGCGCGATGCGGTTGGCGCTGCCTGTGGCGCCGGCGGCCAGCGTGTCGACCACCTGCTGGAAGTGCGCCTGAACGGGGGCGCTCTCCAGCACCTCGCGCATGGTGGCGTCGGCCGGCAGGCCGGCGAGCTCGCGCACCTTCTGCGTCGGGAAGATGAGCGCGCCCACTTCCTTCAGGTTGATGCCGGTCAGCACCGCGTCCTGCACGTAGGGCGCGCCGGCCGCGATGATCTTCGCGCGCATCGGGCCCACGCTCACGAAGGTGCCGGTAGCGAGCTTGAAGTCTTCGGCGATGCGGCCGTCGAAGCGCAGGCCGCGGTGGATGTTGCCCTCGTCGATCCACTTCACCGCGTCGCCGGTGGAGAAGAAGCCTTCCTCGTCGAAGGCCTCGGCCGTGGCCTCGGGCGCGCGCCAGTAGCCCGGCGTGATGTTGGGGCCGCGGTAGCGCACCTCGGTCTTGCCGTCGACCTCGATCAGCTTGAGCTCGATGCCCGGCGCGGGCAGGCCCACGTCGCCCGACTTCACGTCGGGGCCGGTCACGTACAGCGCGAAGGGGCCCGACTCGGTCATGCCCAGGCCGGTGCCCATGACGATGCGCTCGCCCACTTCGGCCTCCTGCGTGCGGTGCAGGCTGTCCCACACCGGCTGCGAGAGCGCGGCGCCCGAGTAGAAGAACATCTTCACGCGCGACAGCAGGTTGCCGCGCAGAACCGCGTCGGCTTCCATGGCCTGCGCGATGGCTTCGAAGCCGGTGGGTACGTTGAAGTAGATGGTGGGCGCGATCTCGCGCAGGTTGCGCAGCGTCTCGGCCATGCCGGCGGGCGTGGGCTTGCCGTCGTCGATGTAGAGCGTGCCGCCGTTGTCCAGCACGATGCCCACGTTGTGGTTGCCGCCGAAGGTGTGGTTCCAGGGCAGCCAGTCGACCAGCACCGGCGGCTCGTCGCCCAGTGCGGGGATCGACTGGCGCAGCTGCTGCTGGTTGGCGCACCACATGCGGTGCGTGTTGATCACGGCCTTGGGCATCTTGGTCGAGCCCGAGGTGAAGAGGAACTTGGTGATGGTGTCGGGACCGGTGGCGCGCATCGCCGCGTCGATGGCGGGCGTGGCAGGCGTGGCCGCGAGCGCGTCGAAGGGGGTGGTGGGCCGGTCTTCGAGCGTGCCTTGCGCCAGCACGACTTCGGTGCCGGCTGGCACGACCGCCGCGATGGCCTTCGCGAAACGCGCTGCGTCGCTAGCGAACACGAGGCCCGGCGTGAGCGTGTCGAAGACGTGGCGCAGCTTCTCGAAGTCCTGGCTCACCAGGGAGTAGGGCGGCGACACGGGGCAGTAGGGCACACCGGCGTAGAGGCAGCCCAGCGCCATCAGCGCATGCTCGATGCCGTTCTCGCTGAGGATCGCGACCGGGCGGTCGGCGCTCAGGCCGCGGTCCAGCAGGGCCTGCCCGATGCCGCGTGCCTCTTCGAGCGCCTGCGCGTAGCTCACGCGCAGCCAGTCGCCGGTGCTGCCGTCGGCCAGCCGCTCGCGGCGGGCGATGAAGGTGCGATCGGGCTCGCGCTCGGCCCAGTGGGCGAGGCGGTCGGTCATGCGCTCGCGGTAGGGGGCGAGCGGCGTCTCGGCGCTCAGATACTGCGTGCCCGGTGCGCCGTCGCGCAGCACCGCGCGGGTGACGCCGAAGACCAGCGGGCGGTAGCGGACGGCGGGGGCGTTCATCCCTTGCTCACTTTCGCGCCACGCCCTTCGAGGAAGTCGCGCACGCGCTGCTTGGCTTCGGGCGCGGCCTGCGTGATGCCGGAGATCAGCGCTTCGGTGAAGAAGCCGTGGTCGGCCGACTGCTCGGCGATGCGCGGCAGCGCGTGCATCAGCGCGTAATTTGTGAGCGGGGCGTTGGTGGCCACGCGCTTGGCGAGTTCGAAGGCCTTGTCGAAGGCGGTGCCTTCGTCGACCAGGTACTGCGCGAAGTTGGCGCGCTCGCCGTCCTCGGCGTTGTAGACGCGGCCGGTCATCATCATGTCGGTCATGCGCGCCACGCCGATCAGCTTGGGGATGCGCACAGAGCCGCCGCCGCCCACGAAGATGCCGCGCGAGCCTTCGGGCAGCGCGTAGAAGGTGGTGCTGTCGGCCACGCGGATGTGGCAGGCGCTGGCCAGCTCGAGCCCGCCGCCCACCACCGCGCCGTGCAGCGCTGCGATCACCGGCACCGGGCCGTGCTGGATCAGGTCGAGCGCGGCGTGCCACATGCGCGAGTGCTGCATGCCCTGGCCGGCGTCGCGCTCCTTCAGCTCGCTCAGGTCGAGGCCGGCGCAGAAGTGCGGGCCCTCGCCGTCGATCACGGCCGCGCGCACAGTGGAAGGCAGCTTCTCGAAGGTGTCGCGCAGCGCGAGGATCAGTCCGTCGGACAGCGCGTTGCGCTTGGAGCCGCGCGTGAGGCGGACGATGGCGACTTCGTCGCGGATGTCGAGTTGGAGGTCTGGGTTGGTCATGATGGGTCCGGGGTTGCGTCGAATTATGGTTATGGGAAATAATCAATTCAAGGAATTTGGCGCCCCAAAGGCCTAGGGACTTACCCGTACCGGAGACAAGACATGGACCATCAGAACCTGATCGCGATCGACATCCACACCCACGCAGAAGTCAGCTGCTGGAACCCGTTCGACAATTACGGCGAGGAGTACGACCGCGCGGCCGACAAGTACTTCGGCTCCAGCGGCAGGCCCACCATCGCGGAGAGCGTGGCGTACTACCGCGAAAGGAAGATCGGCCTGGTGATGTTCATGGTCGACGCCGAATCGAACATGGGCCGCCGCCGCATCCCGAATGAGGAGATCGCCGAGGCCGCGAAGAACAACAGCGACATCATGATCGCCTTCGGCAGCGTCGATCCGCACAAGGGAAAGATGGGCGCGCGCGAGGCGCGCAGGCTCATCGAGGAGCACGGCGTGAAGGGTTTCAAGTTCCATCCCACCGTGCAGGGCTACCACCCCTACGACCGCATGGCGTGGCCCATCTATGAAGTGATCGCCGAGTACGGCCTGCCGGCCATCTTCCACACCGGCCACAGCGGCATCGGCTCGGGCATGCGCTGCGGCGGCGGGCTGCGGCTGGAGTACAGCAACCCGATGCACCTGGACGACGTGGCCATCGACTTCCCCGACATGCAGATCGTCATGGCCCACCCCAGCTTCCCGTGGCAGGACGAGGCCCTGAGCGTGGCCACGCACAAGCCCAACGTGTGGATCGACCTGTCGGGCTGGAGCCCCAAGTACTTCCCGAAGCAGCTCGTGCAGTACGCCAACACGCTGCTGAAGGACCGCGTGCTCTTCGGCAGCGACTACCCGCTCATCACCCCCGACCGCTGGATGCGCGACTTCGAGAACGCGGGCTTCAAGCCCGAGGTGATGCCTGGCATCCTCAAGGGCAATGCGATGCGGCTGCTGAAGCTGGAAGGCTGACGCAGCGGCCGGCCGGGCTGTCTAGCCCCCGGCCTGCTGGACGCCCGCCTTCTCCTGCACGGCGGTCTCCTGCAGCGGCTGCTGCTGCTGCTGCTCTTCTTCCTCTTCGCCGTCGAGGCTGTCCCAGTCGCGCCCGAGCCTGCGGCGGCGCTCCTCGCGCTCGCGCGCCATCTGCTCCTCGAACTGCTGGCGGCCCGCCTTGTTGGCGGCGATCAGCTTGGCGCGGTCCTTGTAGTGCGGGTAGATCTCGTTGCTGAGTTCGATGTTCCGGCGGCGGAAGCGCATGGCCGATTCGCGCGCCTCGGAGGCCGGCCAGCCCAGCGCCTCGAGCGTGGCGCGTGCGCTGCGCAGCGACGACTCGAAAACCTCGCGCTCGACTTCCGTCACGCCGCGGTCGCGCAGCTGGAACAGGTGCGTCACGTTGCGCGCCCTGGCGATGATGCGGGCCTGCGGGAAGTTCTCCTTCACCAGGTCGACGATCTCCAGCGACTGCTCGATGTCGTCCACCGCCACCACGATCACCTTGGCCGTGCCCGCGCCCGCGGTGCGCAGCAGGTCGAGCCGGGTCGCGTCGCCGTAGAACACGCGAAAGCCGAACTGCCGCAGGCCTTCGACGGTGTCGGCGTCGTGGTCGAGCACCGTCACGCGCAGGCCCTGCGACATCAGCATGCGCCCGACGATCTGGCCGTAGCGGCCAAAGCCGCAGATCAACACCTTGGCGTCCTGCTGCTCCGAGATCTCTTCGAGCTTCGTGCCCGTGTTGCGGCTGTAGCGCGGCAGCACGAACCTGTCGAGCAGCACCAGCAGCAGCGGCGACAGCAGCATCGACAGCGCCACCGCGCCGATCAGCAGCGAGGTGATCTCGGGCGGCAGCACGTCGGGGCCCGCCGCCTGGAACACCACGAAGGCGAATTCGCCGCCCTGCGCGAGCAGCAGCGTGAACACCGGCCGCTCCTGGTAGGCGATGCCCATCGCCTTGGCAAGCGCATAGATCACCGCCAGCTTGATGGCCATGAAGCCGACCACCAGCATCGCCATGATCCACGGGCTCGCAATCAGCACGCCGAAGTCGATCGACATGCCCACCGCGATGAAGAACAGCCCCAGCAGCAGCCCCTTGAAGGGCTCGATGTCGGTTTCGAGTTCGCGCCGGTATTCGCTCTCGGCCAGCAGCACGCCGGCGAGGAAGGCGCCCAGCGCCATCGACAGGCCCACCAGCTGCATCAGCGCCGCGATGGCCACCACCAGCAGCAGCGCGGCCGCGGTGAATATCTCGGGTGTGTCGCTGCGCGCGATCCAGCGCAGGATGGGCCGCAGCAGCAGCCGGCCGCCGAGGATGATGCCGCCGATCACGCCGATGATCTTTGCCGCTTCGAGCGCGCGCTCCAGCCCGGTGATCGCCTGTTCGGCCGCGGTGGCGCTGGCCAGCAGCGGCAGCAGCGCGAGGATCGGAATGGCCGCCACGTCCTGGAACAGCAGGATCGAGAAGCCGGCCTGCCCGCTGGGCGTCTTCAGCAGGTTGCGCTCGCCGAACACCTGCAGCGCGATGGCGGTGGACGACAGCGCCAGGCCCAGCGCGGCCACCAGCGACACGCGCCAGCTGGCGCCCACCGCGCAGCCGACCGCGAACAGCACGGCCGCGCAGCTCAGCACCTGCGCGGCGCCCCAGCCGAAGATGGGGCGGCGCAGGTTCCACAGGCGCTTGGGCTCGAGCTCCAGGCCCACGAGGAACAGCATCAGCACCACGCCGAATTCTGCGAAGTGCAGCACGTCCTCGACGCGGGAGACCAGCCCCAGTCCCCAGGGGCCGATGGCGATGCCGGCCACGAGGTAGCCGATGATCGAGCCCAGGCCCAGGGCCTTCGACAGCGGCACCACCAGCACGGCGGCGCTCAGGTAGATGAGGCTGTTGGTCAGCCAGGCGGGTGAGTGTTCCATTCAGGCCGCCTTCCCGTTGCCGCCCGCGGATGCAGTGGCGGCTGTGGACGTCGTGGCACTGGCCAGCCCGTGGACCATCGCCGAGCGGAATGCGTCGGAGACCACCTTGCCGACCTCGTCGTTGTCGGCCGGCCGGTCGCTCTCGGGCACGGGGCAGGCGATGCAGGCGTCGATCTCCTCGATCTCGGGCCAGTCGGGGTAGCTGCCCAGCCGCTGGGCGAAGGTCTCGACATGCGCCTTCACCGCCGCCTCGCCGGCGCTGCGCGCGCCGTAGAAGATCATCGGCGGCAAAAAGCGCATGCCGCACAGCGCCGCGGTCTGCTCGTAGGGCGGCAGGAAGGCGTCGAAGAAGTAGCGGTGGTAGTTCTGAGGGTGGTAGCTCGCTTCGGGGCTGCCCGTGGTGGCGACCAGCCAGAGGTCCTTGCCCTGCAGGGCGGTGCCGCCGGGGCCGTAGGCCCAGCCGTAGGCGAGCACGTCGTCGACCCAGAGCTTCTGCAGCGCGGGCATCGAATACCAGTGGATCGGGTGCACCAGCACCACCAGGCTGGCCCTGGCGAGCCGGGCCTGCTCGGCCTCGACGTCGATGGCGAAGTCGGGGTAGGTGCCGTAGAGGTCGTTGACGTCGACCCCCGGCACGCCGCGCGCGGCGGCGAGCATGCGGCGGTTGACGCGCGAGTCGCGCCAGTGGGGGTGGGCGGCCAGCACGTAGATGCCGCCGGAGCCGCCCGCGGGGCTCTCGGCTGCGGTTCCCATGGATGTTGTTGTCATCATCCCGCGAACATAGCTCAAGAGTGCGCCGGGGTGGCTTTCACCGGGCATTAACGCCCAGCGACTACCATTCGCGCTGTCGCCGTTCTGGAGGAGTGCTTCTATGCCTGTGGTTCTGGTCGCCAATCCCAAGGGTGGCGTGGGCAAATCGACGATCGCGACGAACGTCGCGGGCTACTTCGCAAGCCGGGGCCACGCCGTGATGCTGGGCGACGTGGACCGGCAGCAGTCCTCCCGTCTCTGGCTGGGACTGCGCCCGCCGATGGCGCGGCAGATCTCCACCTGGGAAGCCAACGGCGAAGGCACCGTGGTTCGTCCGCCGCGCGGCACCACCCACGCGGTGCTCGACACGCCCGCCGGCCTGCACGGCTGGCGCTTCAAGGAAGTGCTGGCGCTGGCTGACCGCGTGATCGTGCCGTTGCAGCCCAGCATCTTCGACATCTACGCGACGCGCGATTTCCTCGACCGCCTGCTGGAGAACCGCCGCGCCGAGAAGACGAAGATCGGCCTGGTCGGCATGCGGGTGAACGCCCGCACGCTGGCGGCGGACCGTCTGCACGAGTTCATCGCCGGCCTGGGTGTGCCGGTGATCGGCGAACTGCGCGACACGCAGAACTATGTGCAGCTGGCCGCTCGCGGGCTCACGCTGTTCGACATCGCACCCGGTCGCGTGCAGCGCGATCTGGAGCAGTGGCAGCCGATCTGCGAATGGCTGGACGCCTGAACTGCGCAACGGCTCCCGGTTTACCCTGACTTCGGTTGTCGCGAGGCCGACAGCCGCGCGGCGACCCCAGACGCCAGAATGCCCCGCATGACTAAGAAGACATTCCAGACCCTTCAGGATCTCGCCGCCTGCGTCGGCCAGGAAGTCGCCGTGAGCGACTGGATCGCCATCACGCAGGAGCAGGTCAACCAGTTCGCCGAGGCGACGGGCGACCACCAGTGGATCCACGTCGACATCGAGCGGGCCAAGGCCGGCCCCTTCGGCGGGCCGATCGCGCACGGCTTCCTCACGCTGTCGCTGCTGCCGCGTTTCTACGAAACGGCGCTCGACGTGGTCGAGTCGCGCATGGGCGTGAACTACGGCCTGAACAAGGTGCGCTTCATGTCGCCGGTGCCGGTGGGCAAGCGCCTGCGCGCGCGCATGAAGCTGCTGACGGCCGAGCCCATCGCCGACGATGGTTTCCAGATGAACTGGGAAACCACCATCGAGCTCGAAGGCGCCGCCAAGCCGGCCTGCGTGGCCGAGTCGGTGGTGCGCCGCTACCGCTGAGGCGGCTGCGGCGTTGTTCCTTCTTCCTCTTTCTTCTTACATCCGGCGGTCGGTCACTTCGCCGTAGGTGGCGGCACCCTGGCGGGTGATGCTCAGAGCGCTGGCGCGCACGGTCCCGCGGTCGGTTTCGCCGTTCCTGGCCTGCATCACGCCGGTGCCGCCGTTGTTGATGCGAAGCGGCTGGCGCGCGTCGGACTGTACCTGCGCACGCGACAGCGTCGACTGGAAGGGGGCGGGCGGCAGCGGGTTCTGCTCTCCCTGGAAGGCCTGCGCGCTGCCGGCGAAGGCGAGCGTTGCGAGGGCGGCGAGAGCGATCGGCTTGACGTTCATGGCGGGACTCCTTGGTACGTGGTGGATGGGATGAATGCCGGACCGTTTTGCGGCCGGCATGTCTTACATACGCCGCCAATCGCCAAATGGATGTGTGCTGTCCCTGCTGCCTGAAGGGGCGGGCGCCGCCTCAGGCGAAGCCGTTCTGCCGCCATGCCTCGAACACCGTCACCGCCACCGCGTTCGAGAGATTCAGGCTGCGCTGGCCCTCGCGCATCGGCAGCCGCAGCCGCTGCGATTCGGGAAAGCCGTCGCGCAGTGCCGCCGGCAGGCCGCTGGTTTCCGAGCCGAACACCAGCCAGTCGCCGGGCTGGAAGCGCACCTCGTGCAACGGGCGCGAACCGCGCGTGGTGAGCGCGAACATGCGATCGGCGGAGGGCTGCTCGGCCGCGAGCAGGGCCTGCCAGTCGGCATGGCGCCTGACTTCGGCGTACTCGTGGTAGTCGAGGCCGGCGCGGCGCAGCAGGCGGTCGTCCATCGAGAAACCCAACGGCTCCACGAGGTGCAGCTTGCAGCCGGTGTTGGCTGCGAGCCGGATCACGTTGCCGGTGTTCGGCGGGATTTCGGGGTGGACCAGGACGATATTGAACATGCGGCGATTGTCGGCGGCGCGGGACGCGGGCAGTTCAGCGCGGCGGATCGGTCCGCGCCAGCACGATGGCAGTGACGTGTGACGCGCCGGCCTCCCGCAGCACGCCCGCCGCGGCGAAGAGCGACGCGCCGCTGGTCATGACGTCGTCCACCAGCACGATGCGGCGCCCGCGCAGTTCGTGGGCGCGCAGCGGCTCCACCGCGAAGGCGCCGCGCAGGTTGCGCAGCCGGTCGGCGCGCGAGAGGCCGCTCTGCGCGGGCGTTTCCCGCGTGCGAAGCAGCAGGCCGGCATCGGCCTTCGAAGGCGCCAGGCGACGCGCGAGTTCGTGCGACTGGTTGAAGCCCCGTTCGCGCAGGCGGCCGGGCGCCAGCGGCATCGGCAGCACGAGGTCGCAGGCCTCCAGCGCAGGCTCCACCCAGGGCGCACTGCGCAGCAGCGTCGCGAAGGGCCCGGCCCAGCCGGCCTCGCCGCGGAACTTGAAGGCCGCGATGGCATCCGGCCACGGCCATGCGTAGGTGCAGGCGGCCAGGCAGGCATCCAGCGGCGGCGCATTCTTCACGCACTCCCCGCAGCGCCCGACGCCCTCGGGCAGGCGCAGGGCACACCCGCTGCAGCGATTGACGGGGCGGGCGAAGCGGGCCACGCAGGCGTCGCACACCGGTCGCGACGGCCAGGCGCGGCAGACCGCGCACTGGCTGGGCAGCCGCGCGAGCAGCGAGGTGAAGAAGCCCGCAGGGCCGGAAGGCGGGAAAGGCCACATGGCCCGGTGGTTGAGCATCGCCTCAATATACTCACGGCCCCATGGCCACCGACCCCGCAAGACGACCGCCGACCATCGATGCCACGGCGGCCGCCCGCTGGCGCCGGCTCGCGCCCATCGATGGCGCCTCTCCCTGGTTGCACGAGGAAATCGGCCGCCGCATGGAAGACCGGCTGCAGTGGATCAAGGCCCAGCCCCGCAGCTGGGCCGACTGGGCGCCGCTGCGCAGCGGTCTCGAGGCCCACGAACTCGTCGCCCGCCGCTACAAGGACGCGGCCTCCTACGTGATCGAACCCGAGCCCGCGCTCGCCGCGGTCACCGGCCAGGCGCTGGCCGCGCCCTGGTGGAGTGCGCGGCGCTGGCAGGCCGGCAAGGCGCGCTTCGATGCGCCGCCCGAGGACGGCGTCGACCTGCTCTGGGCGAACATGTCGCTGCACATGGCGGCCGACCCCGAGGCGCTGATCGCGCACTGGCACAAGCTGGTGGCGACCGACGGCTTCCTGATGTTCTCCTGCCTCGGCCCCGACACCGTGCGCGAACTGCGCGCGCTGCATGCGCGCATGGGCTGGCCGGCCGCGGGCCACGAGTACACCGACATGCACGACTGGGGCGACATGCTGGTGCACGCCGGCTTCGCCGAACCGGTGATGGACATGGAACGCATCGTGCTGACATGGGCCACGCCCGAGGCAGCGCTGGCCGAGTTGCGCACGCTGGGCCGCAACCTGCATCCGGCGCGCTTTCCGGCGTTGCGCGGCAAGGGCTGGCTCCAGTCGCTGAAGAAGGCGCTGCCCGAACTCGCGCCGGCAGAGGGCGGCGATGGACGCATCGCGCTGACCTTCGAAGTCGTCTACGGCCATGCCTTCAAGCCGGCGCCGCGTGTGTCGCTCTCGGCCGAGAGCGCGGTGTCGCTGCGCGAGATGCGATCGATGCTCCAGCGCGGACGTCCGGGCGCTTGAGTCATCGCGGCCGGCGCGCGCCGCAGATCGTGCCGAAAACGCTAGTCGCACAAGGCGTTTCCTGCCTACTAGTAGTGACCCGTAGGCGTCCCACAGGGCACTCGGGCGCAGGTATCTACCCGCTACAATCCGCCGTTGCGTGAAACTCGCGGGTATTGTCCCGCGATCGAAGGGTGTCGGATCCTGTTCGTACGAGAGGGTTTGGCGACCGTCGACGCACCGATTTGCTGAACTCGCCCGTGTCGAATTCCGTGTTTCGATTTGCCACCGTTTCAGGCCAGAGCATCCACTGGTTCCTGAAGCGCAACTGCTCGGTGACGCCGAGCCAGCTGGGCTGGCTCTACGCTTCGCTGTGCGTGGTATCTCTCGGCATCGGCACCCTGTTCTGGCTGCACGGTGCGCCCATGGTGCTGCCTTTTGCCTGGCTCGAACTGGCCGCCGTCGGGTTTGCCTTCATGGTGTACGCAAGGCATGCGACGGATGGCGAGAAGATCGCATTGCAGGAGGGACGTCTCGTCGTCGAGCTCGAGAACGGCGGGCACTACGAGCGCACGGAATTTCTTCCGCACCAGGTGCGGATCGAACCCCAGGCCGGCGATCGCTCGCTGATCGAGGTCTCGGGGCAGGGTCGATCAGTCAGGGTGGGGCGCTATGTACGCCCGGAGTTGCGTGCGGCCTTGGCCCGCGAGATTCGAATGGCGTTGCGTGGCGCCTGAGGAGACTCGCGCAGTGCTGCACGGTTGGGTTTGTCGAAAAAATTGAAGAAACGTGAACACGATGAAGAGCATTTGGCGCAATAAGTACAGGCCGGCGAATCTGTTGCTGGCGGCCGGCGCGGCTTTCAGCAGCGCGGCGCACGCAGTCAACGATCTGCCCGGCGGCCCTTCGGTGCGCCAGTTGAATCTTCCGGTCGGCGTGACCAAGATCGCTCAGGAGCAGCATCTGCTCCACACGATCATGATGATCCTGTGCACGGTCATCTTCGTCGGCGTGTTCACGGTGATGTTCTATTCCATCTGGAAGCACCGCAAGTCGGTGGGCCACAAGGCCGCCAACTTCCATGAATCGGTGGTGGTCGAGGTCATCTGGACCATCGTGCCCTTCCTCATCGTCATCGTGATGGCGCTGCCCGCCACCAAGGTGCTGGTGGCCCAGAAGGACACCACCAACGCAGACCTCACGATCAAGACCACTGGCTACCAGTGGAAGTGGGGCTACGACTACCTCAACGGCGAAGGCGAGGGCCTGGCGTTCATCTCCACGCTCGACAGCTCGCAGCGCGCCATGTCCGACGCGGGCGCCAAGGGCCAGATGCCCGACGACTACCTGCTCAAGGTCGACAACCCGCTGGTGGTGCCGGTCAACAAGAAGGTCCGCATCATCACCACCGCGAACGACGTGATCCACGCCTTCGCCGTGCCGCAGCTGGGCCTCAAGCAGGACGCCATTCCCGGCTTCGTGCGCGACACCTGGTTCCGCGCCGAGACCGTGGGCGACTACTACGGCCAGTGCCAGGAACTCTGCGGCAAGGAACACGCCTACATGCCGATCCACGTGAAGGTGGTCTCCGCCGCGGACTACACCACCTGGGTCGCCGCCAAGCGCAAGGAAGCCGCCGCCAAGCTCGACGACCCGAACAAGGTCTGGACCCTGCCCGACATGCTGGTGCGCGGCGAGAAGGTCTATGCCGCGAACTGCGCCGCCTGCCACCAGGCCAACGGCAAGGGCGCAGGCCCGATCAAGCCGCTCGACGGCTCGCCCAAGGTGACCGACGCCGACCACAAGGTCCAGCTGATGGTGCTGTTGAACGGCCAGAACAACGGCGCGATGCCCTCCTGGAAGCAGCTGAGCGACACCGACCTGGCCGCAGTGGCGACCTACACCAAGAACAGCTGGTCGAACAAGACGGGCCAGCTGGTGCAGCCGGCCGAAGTGCAGGCCCTGCGCGGCAAGTGACCGGGCAGCGCCCCGCCTCGAAGAAATTGCAAGGAACAACGACATGAGCGCAGTCCTCGACCCCCACGGTCACGCAGCCCACGGCGATCACGCACACGACGACCACCACGACCATCACGCGCCCACCGGCTGGCGCCGCTGGGTGTTCGCCACCAACCACAAGGACATCGGCACGCTCTACCTGCTGTTCAGCTTCACGATGCTGATGGTAGGCGGCGTGCTCGCGCTGCTGATCCGCGCCGAGCTGTTCCAGCCCGGGCTGCAGCTGGTGAACCCCGAGCTCTTCAACCAGTTCACCACCATGCACGGCCTGATCATGGTGTTCGGCGCGATCATGCCGGCCTTCGTGGGCTTCGCGAACTGGATGATCCCGCTGCAGGTGGGTGCCTCCGACATGGCGTTCGCGCGCATGAACAACTTCAGCTTCTGGCTGCTGATCCCTGCGGCGCTGATGCTGGTGGGCTCGTTCTTCATGCCCGGCGGCGCGCCCGCCGCAGGCTGGACGCTGTACGCGCCGCTCACGCTGCAGATGGGCCCCTCGATGGACGCCGGCATCTTCGCGATGCACATCATGGGCGCCTCGTCCATCATGGGCTCGATCAACATCATCGTGACCATCCTGAACATGCGCGCGCCGGGCATGACGCTCATGAAGATGCCCATGTTCTG
>CAJYQC010000508.1 GCA_913776885.1 uncultured Variovorax sp. | reverse complement strand
GATCCTCTTGTGGATGGCTGCGCATCTCTCGCTGGGGCTGCTGCTCTACCTGATGCCGCGATGGCACCCCGGCGTGCCGCTGGCCGACACCAGGCGCTGGGCGCGCCGGCATTCGCGCACCGTCATGGTGGTGAGCGCGGCCATGTCCAGCGCGCCGCTGCTCTTCATCACGCCCGGCGACCTGCCGGTCACCTCGGTCGTCACGGTGGCCGTCATCGGCAGCTGCGCGCGAGCCATGCAGCTGCTGTGGCCGCTGAAGCCCGCGCTGTACGGCTATACCCTGCCGATGATGCTGAGCCTGATCGCCGCCCTGGCGTGGCAGGGCGACGCGATGCACTTCTTCCTTGCGCTCTTCAGCCTGGGCTACCTGCTCTTCCCGCTGCGCGTGGGCGGCCAGCAGCACAAGCTGCTGACCGACTCGCTGGTGCTGCGCTTCGAGAACGAGGCGCTCGCCAGCCAGCTCGGCAGGCAGATCGCCGCGGCCGAGCGCGCGAGCGCCGAGAAGACGCGCTTCCTCGCCACCGCCAGCCACGACCTGCGCCAGCCGCTGCACGCCATCGCGCTCTTCGGCGCCGCGCTGGAGAACGAGTTGCGCGAGCACCACGGCGGGCGCAACGCGCAGCAGCTGATGCGCGCGGTGAACGCGCTGGGCGACTCGCTAGACACCATGCTCGACGTGTCGCGCCTCGACGCGGGCGTGGTCACGCCGACCATTGCGCCGGTGTCGCTCGACGCGGTCTTTCGCTCGCTCAACCACATGTTCGCGGCGCGCGCGGAGCAGCGCCAGCTGCAGCTGCGCGTGCGCGCCAGCGGCCTGTGGGTGCGCAGCGACGCGCAGCTGCTGCACCGCATGCTCTCCAACCTCGTCGACAACGCGCTGAAGTACACGACGCGCGGCGGCGTCGCGGTGCGGGCCCGCCCGCGCGGCGGCATGGTGTGGATCGAGGTGGTCGACACCGGCGTCGGCATCGCGCCCGAACAGCAGGAGCGCGTGTTCGAGGAGTACTACCAGGTGCACAACCCGGGCCGCGACCGCACGCAGGGGCTGGGCATCGGCCTGTCGATCGTGCAGCGGCTGTCGCGGCTGCTCGCGCACCCCGTGCAGTTGAAGTCGCGCCCGGGCCGCGGCAGCCGCTTCCGGCTCGAGCTGCCGCCCGCCACCCAAGCCGAGCTGCCCGGCGCCGTGCCGGCGGCACCGCGGCGCGTGGCCGACGTACCTGCCGCCCCTGCGGCGGCGGCGCACGGGCGCATCCTCCTGATCGACGACGAAGCTGACATCCGCGAGGCCATGGTCGGCCTGTTCAGGGCACATCATCTCGCGCTGGACGCCGTCGCCAGCGAGGCCGAAGCCGCCGAGCTGCTGGCGCGGCCCGACGCGCACGAGCGCCCCATCTCGCTGCTGATGTGCGACTACCGCCTCTGCGGCGGCGAGAACGGTCTCGACGTGGGGCTGCGCCTGCAGCGCCGCTTCGGACTGCAGGCGCCGCTGCTGCTGGTGACCGGCGAGACCTCGCCGGAGCGGCTGCAGCGCGTGCGCGCATCGGGCATTCCGGTGCTGTTCAAGCCGGTGAACCCCGCGATGCTGCTGCGCGCGCTCGCCGAACTGGCGCCCGAACCCGCGCTGGCCGCGCACTGACCAGCCCCGCGCCGCGGCCGCATCGGCGACATTGGACTTTGGCCGACATGCGCCGCACACGGCGCGTGTTAAGGTTTTTACCAATGCCAAAGTCCTCCAGCAACCCTCAGTTGCCTCCTCCGTTGGCCCGGGACGCAGCCCTCTTCCTCGACTTCGACGGGACCCTGGTCGGGCTTGCGCCCACGCCCGAAGCCATCGAGATTCCACCCGCCCTGGTTCCCCTGCTGAGCGATCTGCGCGACCAGCTCGGCGGCGCGCTCGCCGTCGTGTCGGGCCGCCAGATCGATGCCATCGACCGCTTTCTCGCGCCCCTGCGGCTGCCCGCAGCCGGCGAGCACGGCGTACAGCGCCGCGACGCCACCGGCGGCATGCAGGAGCAGCGCCCGCCCGATCTCGCGCCCGTGCTCGACATCGCCAACGAACTCGCACGCGTGCACGAAGGCCTGCTGGTCGAGCGCAAGCACGCGGCCATCGCCCTGCACTACCGGCTCGCTCCGCAGCTGGAGGCGGTGTGCCGCGACGCGATGGAGCGCGCCATCGCGCTCGATCCGATGCTCGAGCTGATGCACGGCAAGTTCGTCTTCGAGGTGAAGCCCGCGGGCGTCAACAAGGGCATCGCCATCGACGCCTTCATGACCGAGGCGCCCTTCGCGGGCCGCGTGCCCGTATTCCTCGGCGACGACACCACCGACGAAAGCGGCTTTGCCGTGGTGCAGCCGCGCGGCGGCGTTGCCGTCAAGGTGGGCTCGGGCCCGAGCCTGGCGCTGCACCGCCTCGAATCGCCGCTGGCAGTCTATGAATGGCTGGTGCAGGCACGCGACCTGCTGGCGGCTGGGCCGCAAGACCCTGCATCCGCGAGCCGATCCGAAGAATCACCGAGGAGCACCTGATGACAGAACAACAGATGCCGGTGGCGCCCGAGGAGCGTGCCGGCCAGGCGCTGTCCGGCGCGGCCGGCCCCGACGACCGTGCACCGGCCGAGCCCCAGGCAGCCGCAACGCCCGGCGCCCGCGGCTTCGCGCCGCCTGCCGAGCCGTCGCTCAACGTGGGCGTGATCGGCAACTGCGCCTACAGCGCGCTCATCGATTCGCGCGGCCGGGCCGTGTGGTGCTGCCTGCCGCGCTTCGACGGCGACCCGGTGTTCAACGCGCTGCTGCATCCCGGCGAGGAGGCCGGCGCCTGGAGCATCGACATCGAGGACTTCGCCGAATCGAAGCAGTGGTACGAGCCGAACACCGCCGTGCTGCGCACGCAGCTCTTCGACAGCGCGGGCCAGGGCATCGAGATCACCGACTTCGCGCCGCGCTTCTACAGCCGCTCGCGCTACTTCCGCCCGCTGATGCTGGTGCGCCGCGTGCGGCCCATCGCGGGGGCGCCGCGCGTGCGCGTGTCGCTCGATCCGCGCTTCCAGTGGGGCGCATCGGCGCCGCTGGAGGTCACGCGCGGCAGCAACCACATCCGCTACGTCGGGCCCGACGTGACGCTGCGGCTGAACACCGACGCCTCGATCTCGCACATCATCTCGCGCCAGCCCTTCGTGCTCTCGCGTGAATACAACTTCATGTTCGGCGTGGACGAGACGCTGATGGACGGCATCGCCGACACCGCACGCCGCTTCGAGCAGGAGACCATCGCCTACTGGCGCGTCTGGAGCAAGCGCCTGGCGATTCCGTTCGAGTACCAGGAGGCGGTGATCCGTGCGGCCATCACGCTGAAGCTCTCGCTGTACGAGGACACGGGCGCCATCGTCGCGGCCATGACCACCAGCATCCCCGAGGCGCCGGGCAGCCAGCGCAACTGGGACTACCGCTACTGTTGGCTGCGCGACGCCTTCTTCGTGGTGCGCGCGCTCAACTCGCTGAGCGAAGTGGGCACCATGGAGGACTACCTGCGCTGGCTCGGCAACGTGGTGATCGGCTCGCACGGCGAGCACATCCAGCCGCTGTACGGCATCGGGCTGGAGCGCGAACTGCCCGAGTCCTTCGTCGACCAGCTGCCGGGCTACCGCGGCATGGGGCCGGTGCGCGTGGGCAACCAGGCGCAGGAGCACTTCCAGCACGACGTGTACGGCAACATCGTGCTCGGCGCGGCGCAGGCCTTCCACGACCACCGGCTGCTCAGCCGCGCGGGGCTGGCGGAGTTTCCGCATCTCGAGGCGGTGGGCGAGCGCGCGGTGGCCGTCTACGGCACGCCCGACGCCGGCATGTGGGAGCTGCGCACCCGCGCGCGCGTGCACACCAGCTCGGCCCTGATGAGCTGGGCCGCGTGCGACCGGCTCGCCAAGATCGCCCGCACGCTGGGGCTGGCCGACCGCGCCGCCTACTGGCACGGCCATGCCGCGCGCATGAAGGAGGAGATCCTGGCCAAGTCGTGGTGCGAGGAGCGCCAGGCCTTCGCCGAGAGCTTCGGCGGCCACGAGCTCGACGCCAGCATCCTGCTGATGGTGGAAGTCGGCCTGATCGACGCGCGCGACCCGCGCTTCATCTCGACCGTCGACGCCATGGAGAAGACGCTGTGCGACGGCCCCTACCTGCGCCGCTACGAGGCCGCCGACGACTTCGGCAAACCCGAGACCGCGTTCAAC
>CAJYQC010000507.1 GCA_913776885.1 uncultured Variovorax sp. | reverse complement strand
TCCAGCGCCACCTCCAATGCCTTGTCGAGCGACTTGCCCGTGGCCAGTGCCTCGATGATCTGCTCATGCTCGCGCGGCGCGCAGCTCGCGGCCTCGGCGGAGTCGTACAGCGCCTTGTAGAGCTCGGTGTTCGATATCAGCCGCCTGATGTACGACAGCAGCTCCTCGCTGCTCGCCATCTGCGCCAGCAGCAGGTGGAAATCGCCCGCCAGCTTGATCGCGTCTTCGCGCCGACCTTCCTTGAAGGCCTTCTGCTCCTCCTGCACGTGCTTGCGAAGCGCAGCCACCTGGTCGCGCGAGAGATTGCCGAAGAGCGTGGTCACCAGGCCGGCCTCCACGATGCGGCGTGCGCGGTAGATGCCGCGCATGTCCTCGATGGAGGGGTTGGGCACGAAGGCGCCGCGGTTGTGCTCCAGCACCAGCCGCTTTTCCATGCCCAGCCGCGCCAGCACCTTGCGCACGGCGCCGCGCGTGCAGCCCAGCGCCTCGGCCAGCGCCCGTTCGCGCAGCGGCGTGCCGGGGCGCAGCTTGCCGCTGAGCAGGGCCTTGGAGACGGCGGCGTAGACGCGTTCGTCCACGTTCGCGTCGTCGGCTTCCGCGGGTTCGGGGGAGGGGGTTGTCGCTGGGATCTTGCGGGCGGCGGAGGGCATAGGCAGGCGGATTATTGCCTGCGCACCCCGGCCTCAGGGAAAGCCCCCGGATTGACTCGACCGCTGGCGCTCCGTACCATCCGCCTCCGTTTGGTTAACCAAATGAAATTTTATGGTTAACCAAAATCCCAGAGAATCCCAACCAGAGACAGGAATCGAGGCCCCGATGAAATCCGCCAAATGGCTTGCCGCACTGCCGGTCGCCGCCTTCTTCAGCGGGGGATGGCTGTCCTCCGTCGCGCCCACCTTCGTGCTCGGCATGCCCTTCCTGATGGTGTGGAACGTCAGCTGGCTGGTGCTGACCTCGCTCATCATGGTGGTCATCGACCGCGCAGAGGGCGACATCGACGCGCCTTCCCCGACCGGAGACGCACGATGAACGCCGCCCTCGGAGTCATCGCCCTGTTCGTCGTCGGCGCGCTGGGCCTGGCCGTGCTCGCACGGCGCGGCCGCACCATGAGCCTGGAGCAGTGGGCGCTCGGCGGGCGCGGGCTGGGAACCATCATGGTGTTCCTGCTGATGGCGGGCGAGTCGTTCTCGACCTTCACCTTCCTGGGCGCGAGCGGCTGGTCGTACAGCAAGGGCTCGCCGGCCTTCTACATCCTGGCCTACGGCGGGCTCGCCTACCTCATGGCCTTCTGGATGCTGCCGGCCATCTGGCGCTACGCCACGGCGAACAAGCTGGTGTCGTTCTCGGACTTCTTCGCCCACAAGTACGACAGCCGCGCGCTGGGCGTGCTGGTGTCCATCGTGGCGCTCATGGGCATGGTCGCGCTGCTCACCATCCAGCTGCGCGGGCTCGGCATCATCGTGTCGGAGGCCTCGTACGGTTCCATCGCGCCGCAGGTGGCGATCTGGATCGGCACGCTGGTGATGGTCAGCTACATCCTGTTCTCGGGCATCCACGGCTCGGCCAGCATCGCCATCGTGAAGGACATCCTGATCCTCGCGCTCGCCGTGTTCCTCGGCATCTACCTGCCGTGGCACTACTACGGCGGCGTTTCGCCGATGTTCACCGCCATCCACGCGGCCAACCCCGGCTTCTTCGAGTTCCCGAAGGAGGGCCTGAACCTCACCTGGTACAACTCGACCATCCTGCTGACGGCGCTGGGCTACTACCTCTACCCGTTCAACCTCACCTCGGTGTACGCTGCCAAGAGCGCGAGCGCGGTGCGCCGCAACACCATCCTGATGCCGCTGTACCAGGTGGTCATCGCCTTCCTGTTCCTGGTCGGCTTCGCGGCCATCCTGCAGGTGCCGGGGCTCAAGGGCTCCGAAGTCGACCTGGCCCTCTTCGGCCTGGTGAAGCACACCTTCGACCCGTGGTTCGTCGGCGTGATCGGCGGCACCGGCGTGCTCACCGCGCTGGTGCCGGGCTCGATGATCCTGCTCACGGCCTCCACCGTGATCGGCAAGAACGTCTACAAGGAAGGTTTCGCGCCCCACGCCACCGACAGGCAGGTTTCGCGCGTCGCCCGCTGGGTGCTCCCGCTCTTCGCGCTGACGGCGGTGTACTTCGTGCTGCGCGGCGGCACCACCATCGTGTCGGTGGCGATCTTCGCCTCCAGTCTGCTCACGCAGCTGCTGCCTTCGCTGCTCTTCAGCCTCATGAAGAAGCCCTTCGGCAACAGGCACGCCGCCTTCGCGGGCATCCTGGCGGGCGGCGCGGTGCTGGCCTTCATGATGACCACCGGCTCGAACCTGGGTACGCTGTTTCCGGCCGCCCCGGTGATGTTCAAGTCGCTCAACACCGGCCTGGTGGCGCTGGCGACGAATGCGCTGGTGTTCGTGATAGTGGCGCTGCTCACCCCGAACACGACCCGCCGCGCCATCGCCGCCCAGCCTGCCTGACGCCTGAAGACAGACAGAAAGAAACGGAACGCCCCACATGCCATCGCTCCTGATCCGCAACGTGCGCCCCATGGGTGCATCCCCCGTCGACGTGCTGGTGCAGGACGACCGCATCGCCGCCATCGGCCCGGAGCTCGCAGCTCCCGCCGGCGCCGCCATCGAAGAGGGCCACGGCGCCTTGCTGCTGCCCGGCCTCGTCGAAGGCCACACGCACCTCGACAAGACCATGTGGGGCATGGACTGGTACCGCAACGAAGTCGGCACCAACCTCATAGACAAGATCGAGAACGAACGCGCCTTCCGCCACGCCAGCGGGCATGACGCAGCCGCCCAGTCGCTGGTGCTGGCCAAGGCCTTTCTCGCGCTCGGCACCACGCGGCTGCGCACGCACGTCGACGTCGACACGCAGGCCGGGCTGCGCCATCTCGAAGGCACCATCCGTACGCGCAACGCGCTGCGTGAGCTGCAGCAGATCCAGGTCGTCGCCTTCCCGCAGTCGGGCCTGCTGGGCCGGCCCGGCACGGCCGAGCTGCTCGACCAGTCGCTGGCCATGGGCGCCGACGTGCTCGGCGGCCTCGACCCCTGCGCCATCGACGGCGATCCGGTGAAGTCGCTCGACGTGCTGTTCGGCATTGCACACAAGCACCAGCGCCCCGTCGACATCCACCTGCACGAGCCCGGCGCCATGGGCGCCTTCTCGCTCGACCTGATCCTGCAGCGCACCGAGGCGCTCGGCATGCAGGGCAAGGTCGCGATCAGCCACGGCTTCTGCCTGGGCGACGTGTCCGAGCGCGAGCGCGAAGCCCTGCTCGCGCGCATGGCGAAGCTGGGCGTGGTGCTCGTCACCAGCGCGCCGCCTTCGCGCACCGTGCCGCCGCTCATGGCCTGCAGGCAGGCCGGCGTGACCGTGCTCGGCGGCAACGACGGCATCCGCGACACCTGGTCGCCCTACGGCAACCCCGACATGCTCGAGCGCGCCATGATCATCGGCCTGCGCTACAACCTGCGCCGCGACGACGAGATCGAAGTGGCGCTCGACACCGTCACGTATTCCGGCGCACGCGGCTGCGGCTTCGAGGCCTATGGCCTCGAAGCGGGCTGCCGCGCCGACCTCGTGCTGGTCGATGCGCAGACCGTCGCGCACGCCGTCGTCTCGCGCCCCGTGCGCAAGCTGGTGGTGGCGGGCGGCTGCGTCGTTGCGCGCAACGGCGTGCTGCGAGCCGACCTGACCTTCCTGTGAAGGCGGCGCAAGCAAGCCGGAACAGCCGCGACGCAGGCATCGCCTTCGCGATCGTCATCGTGCTGGTGGCGCTGAACCTGCGCGCCTTTCTCACATCGAGCAGCCCGCTGCTCGAGCCCATCCGCATCGCGACCGGCATCGGCTTCCATGCGGTGGCATTGCTGACAGTGCTGCCGATGTTCGCGATGGGCGCCACCTCGCTCTTCGGCGCGGCGGTGGGCCAGCGCATCGGCCCGCGAGGCGGCGTCGCGTTCGGGCTCGCGGCCATCGCCGTCGCCTGCGCCAGCCGCTACGTGGCAGGCGGCGCGGCGGCGCTGCTGTGGAGCGCCGCGCTCGCCGGCGCGGGCGTGGGCCTGGTGCAGGCGCTGATGCCCGGCGTGGTGAAGCAGGCCTATCCGGCGCGCATCGGCGTGATGACGGGGCTCTACTCCGCCGCCATCATGGGCGGCGGTGGCCTGGGCGCCATGGCCAGCCCGTGGGTGGCGCACGCATTCGGCGGCGCGCAGCCCGACTGGCACGCGGGCCTCGCGATCTGGGGGCTGCTCGCCGTCTTCGCACTGCTGTACTGGCTCAACATGCGGCGCATCGAATTCACGCCCGCCGCAGAGGCGGCGAGCCTTCGCAGCCTCTCATGGCTGCGCTGCTTCACGAGCCGCCGCGCATGGCTGCTCGCCGCATGCTTCGGCCTCATCAACGGCGGCTACACCAGCCTCGTCGCATGGCTGCCGCACTTCTATGCGCAACAGGGCTGGACCGCGCAGCAGGGCGGATCGGTGCTCGCGCTGATGACCGCCGCGCAGGTGGTCTCCGCACTTGCCATGCCCGCCATCGCGCGCAGCCGCGGGCGCGACCTGCGGCCCTGGCTGTTGCTCACGCTCGCTGCCCAGCTCGCAGGCTTCTGCGCGCTCACCTTCGACGCGCCTGTTCCCGCAGTCGCGATCGCCATCGTGCTCGGCTTCGGCCTTGGTGGCGCGTTCTCGCTGTGCATGGTGCTCGCGCTCGACCACCTGGCCGACCCCGCGCAGGCCGGAGCTCTCGCGGGTTTCATGCAGGGCGTCGGCTTCATGATCGCCGCGCTCGCGCCCTTCGTCACCGGCTGGGTGCGTGAACACACCGGCGGCTTCACGCTCGCGTGGGCCTACCTCGCGACGGTCGTCGTGGTGCTGCTGCCGCTCATGCTGCGATTCGACCCGCGCCGCTATGCCGACGCCACGGCAGGTCTTTTCGATGCGCGGGGCGGCCGAGCCGGTGCACCATCCATTGCCGCGCTCGACGGCGCGGCCACCAGAAAGGTCTGAACACCATGTACCAGGAACAATTCATGCAGCGGGCGATCGCCCTCTCTGCACAAGCGCTGGGCGAGCCCGGCACCGAGCCCTTCGGCGCCGTCGTCGTGAAAGACGGAACCATCGTCGGCGAAGGCTTCAACCATTCCGTCGCGCATCACGATCCGACATCGCACGGCGAGGTCGAGGCGATCCGCGATGCATGCCGCAAGCTGGGCACCGTCAACCTGCAGGGCTGCGAGCTCTACACCTCGTGCGAGCCCTGCGCAATGTGCGTGGCGGCGATGCACATCGCGGGCATTGCGAAGCTTTACTACGCGGCCTCGCTCGCCCAGTCGGGCAAGGCCTTCGAGGGCGTGACCGTGGCGGCGCGGCATCCGATCGATGTGGAGGCGTTGCGGTCCGAGGCCGGGGCGACACTGGCGCAGAGAAGCCTGCCTGCGGAGCAGAAGATGGATCGGGAGGCGGTGGAGGTGCTTTCGGAGTGGGCTGCGACGCGCAGAGGGGGCTGAGCCCCCGAGACCGTCAGCGAGGAGTTCGTGGCGCATGCAGCGGATCGCCCAACTGGCAAGTGCATTCATGCGGGCATGCTGGCAGGAAGTCGAGTTGCACCCCAAGAACTCGCGAGTCTTCGGTGGGCCCGCCTGAAAGAGACTGGGGGTCGGCAACGTAGCCGCTCTTGGGGAGAGCGATCCTGGCCTTGAAGCCCAGGTTCTCTCCAAGAATACGCGCCACGTTGCGTGCCCGCTCCAGGCTCAGGCCCCTGGGGTCGTGGTCTCGCTCTTCCGGATTGACTGACGCCCCTATATAGATCGCTTCGTGGTTGGTGTACCGCGTTTGAAGCTCCTGAATCCAGGCGCCAAGCTTCAGGACCTGATCGGGGGATACCGTCCCCGAGTCGCGCTCAAAGTACACGTAGAAGACCTTGATGGGGCTGCATGCAAGCGCGGCGACCGGGTTGAGCGCTGCAAGGGCGAGAGTCAAAGTGCCCAGGAATCCAAGATGCTTGTCCACGACGTTTCTCCAGCGCCATTACGCTCCCGTTGGGTGACCGGGAGTTGTATGGGGTCGGGAGCGCTAACACTGTTGTCTATCGTCAATCGCTCAGAAATTTCTCACGAAAGGTTGGAATGACGACTTGGCGCGACTCCTGTGCTGCGATGGGGTTCGTCACTCGAATTCGCGACGACGTTGTTACTCACCACTCCGCCGGCCGCTCAATAGAGTGACCACACGGCGCCATTCGAATCGCGCCAAGAGGAGTTGGCAATGTTCATCACCAGAAGCAGCGGCAGCGCGACAAGGCGGCCTTCCGCCAAGGTCGCGCGTGCGCTCGAAATCCATCGCAGCGTGATGGCGTGCAACGCGCAGATCGGAATCGACCGCGAGAGCACTCACGCACTCACCGCAGCGTTGATGCTGCCTTGCTACAAGTCCGAGTTCCGCACCCTGGTCCTCGCAATGACCTCGGACGAAGAGCGCGAACTTAGGTACGCGCTCGATGATTTTTGCGCGGGCGTCGCGTGAAGAAGAGAACCTTCGCGGCAGTTTCAGCCGATTCAGGTTTCATTCCCAGAGCTTGCGTGGCTTGCGGAATTACAGAGTTGGATTGAACGGGATTCCACTCGTAGCGGCAAACGTCGGAGGCGCCCAGACTCCGCTTCCCTGGCCGGGGAGTCATTTCATGGAAGTCATTTCTCTTGAAAGGAGTTGGCTATGGCGGGAACGCAGAAATTCACCATCCTCTCGTTCGTAGGCGGCGGCATACGAGGGCTGATGTCGGTATCGGTGCTGAACAAGCTGTACGCGAAGTACCCCCAGATCATCGACAACAGCGACCTCATCGCGGGGTGCTCGACGGGTTCGATCATCACGAGCGAGCTGTTGGCGGGCAAGACGCCGCAAGACCTCATCGATCTCTTCACCAGCCTGAACGGCGAGATCGGGTTCTACGAGAAGATGAACACCGACCCCAAGCGGCCCGCGTACTCCATCGACGAGGTCTACGCCTCGCAGGTCGCTTTGCACGGCAACACCAAGGTCCAGGACATCGTCACGAGGAAGGTGCTCTTCGTCACCTTCAACGTCGGCGGGCTCGAGGTGAAGAACTCGGTGCAGACGGCCATACCGTGGCAGCCGGTCATGTACACCAACATGATCCCAGGGCATGGCGACGTGGAGATCGCCAAGGCAGCCACGTCCAGCGGCGCGATGCCGGGGCAGCTGGGCTCGTTCGACGGCAACGTCGACGGCTGCTTCTTCAACCACGATCCGACAGTCGCGGCGATCGCGCTCGCGGTGAAGGCGGGCCATGCGCTCGAGGACATCGCGGCCATCACCATCGGTACAGGCTACATGCCCGACTGGATCGCCAGCGACACCCACGACTGGGGCGCGGACCAGTGGATGAACGGCGTTGCGAACCCCTTCAACAATTCGCCGCCGTTCCTCATGAACCAGGTGAAGTCGTCGCCGGTGCTCGACATGAGCCTGAACGGCACTTCGACCGAGCTCATGCCGATGCTCGCGAAGATGCTGCTGGGCGACCGCTACACCAACATCAACCCGACGCTGCCCTTCTTCGTGCCGGAGAACACGGTCTACCCGCAGGCCCTGCAGCTGCTGCAGGACAAGGGCGCCAACGCGGACACCACGTACGCCGAGGGCCTGGTGCGGCAGTACTGGGTCGAACACGCGCTCGGCTGAGCACCGATCAACCACCTGCAAGCAAGAAAACGCATTCCAGGAAAGGAGAAACGACGATGTCGATCACCGCACAAGGTGCCGCAGCGCCGGCGCCCGCATCCACACCCGCGATTCCCATCGAGAAGCTGGACCTCGGACCCTACAACATCCAGTACCTGCCAGACGGCCATTACGTGCTGGACGTGAACGGCAACAGCCCCGTCAAGGGCGCAGGGGTCATCGGGTACAAGCTCAAGCTTCCGCAGGCCGGCAACCAGCAATGGCTGTTCATTCCCGCGCCCGATGCACCGGGCTGGTGGTATCTGCAGACGCAGATGGGCACCGGGTTCGTCGTCACGCTGAAGCCCGATTCCACGATCGTGCCCACGCCCCTCGTGATGATGCCTCCCGGCCTGGCCGATGCCGACAGGCAGCTCTGGAGCCTGCTGTCCACCGAGGAGCCCGGCTATTGGTACATCCAGTGCAAGTCCGGGGCGAGCAATTCGAATGCGCCGCTCGTCATCGGGCTCACGGACAACAAGTCGGAGGCCGGCGCCGTGGCCGGCCCCATCAGCTTCAGCGGGTTCCGCGCGCAGGCCTGGGGCTTCAGGCCCGTGGGCAACGCGGGCTGAAGGGCACTGCTCAGGGAGCTCAGTCCCAGGCCGGCGAAAGACCGGCCGGGTCCGTCAGCCGCTCATTGCGGTCGAGCGCCGCGATCTGCGCCATCTCGGCGTCCGTCAGCGTCAATTGCAGCGCCTTCAGGTTGCCCTCGAGGTTCGCGCGCTTGGTGGACGACGGAATCACCGCATAGCCCAGCTGCATCGCCCAGGCCAGCACCACCTGCGCGGTGGTCGCGCCGTGGGCCTTGGCAATCGCCTCGATCGCCGGATCGTTGATGACCTTGCCGTAGGCCAGCGTCATGTAAGACGTGATGTGGATGCCCGCGCTCTTCGCGAATTCGGCCACCTTGCGGTTCTGCAGGTAGGGGTGCAGCTCGATCTGGTTGGTGGCGATGTTCTGCGCGCCTACGGCCGCGATGGCTTCCTTCATCAGCGCGATGTTGAAGTTCGACACGCCGATGTGCCTGGTGAGCCCTTGAGCCTTGGCCTCGGCCAGCGCGCCCATGAACTCGGCCACCGGCACCGCGTTGCCGGGCGAGGGCCAGTGGATCAGCGTCAGGTCCACATGGTCAGTGCGCAGCTTCGCGAGGCTTTCCTTCAGGCTGGGCACCAGCTTGCTCTTGGCGTAGTTGTCGGTCCAGATCTTGGTGGTGATGAAGAGGCTTTCGCGGGCCACGCCGCTTTCAGCGATAGCCTGGCCCACCTCGGCTTCGTTGCCATAGATCTGCGCCGTGTCGATGGCGCGGTAGCCCACGTCGAGGCCGTTCTTCACCGAGTCGATGACCACCTGGCCCTTCAGGCGGAAAGTGCCGAGGCCGAAGGCGGGAATGGGGTTCGTGTTCATGGTGTCGTCCTTGTGCGTTGAAAAGAGAAGAGAAGAAAGAGAAAAAGAAGAGCAGAACTCAGTGGCCGGCAGGCACCGGCCCCGAGGCCCGCACCGGAATGCCGGCACGGCGGTCGAGCGTTCCACTCCATTGCGTGAGGGCCAGCGACACCAGCACCACCAGCGCACCGATCCACGGCGTGTGCATCAGCCCCAGGTGCGTCACGATCAGCCCACCGGCCCAGGCCGCGCCGGCAATGCCCAGGTTGAAGGCCGCGATGTTCAGGCCCGAAGCCACGTCCACCGCCTGCGGCGTGAAACGCTCGGCCTGCTTCACCACGTACACCTGCAGCCCCGGCACGTTGCCGAAAGCCACCGCGCCCCACATCAGCACGGCGAGCAGGGCCAGCCACTTGTGCGGCGCCGCGAAGTTGAACAGCAGCAGCACCGCGGCCAGCAGCGCGAAGATGATCTTCAGCGCCGGAATCGGGCCCTTGCGGTCGGCCAGCTTGCCGCCCCAGATGTTGCCCACCGCCACCGACACGCCGTAAACCAGCATCACCCAGCCCACGGCACCGGCGCTGAAGCCCGACACCTCCGTGAGGATCGGCGCGAGGAACGTGAAGGGAATGAACGAGCCGCCATAGCCGATGGCCGTCTTCGCATAAACCAGCAGCAGGCGCGGCTCGGCCAGCACCTTGGCCTGCTGCGCCAGCGAGGCCGGCGGCGTGTGGCGGATGTTGCCGGGCACGAACACCCAGCTGCCGATGAAAGCGATAACGCCCAGCGCAGACACCGCCAGGAAAGTCTCGCGCCAGCCGAAGTGCTGCCCGATGAACGTACCCAGCGGCACGCCCGTGACCAGGGCCACCGTGAGGCCCGTGAACATGATCGCAATGGCACTTGCCGCCTTTTCCTTCGGCACCAGGCCGGTGGCGATCGTCGAGCCGATGGAGAAGAACACCCCGTGCGCCAGCCCCGTGAGCACGCGGGCGGCAATCAGCGATTCATAACTCGGCGCCCTCCACGCCAGCAGATTGCCGAGCGTGAACAGCGCCATCAGCCCGAGCAGCAGCGCCTTGCGCGGCAGCTTGCCCGTGAGCGCGGTGAGCACCGGCGCGCCGATGGCGACGCCCAGCGCATAGAGGCTGACCAGCAGGCCGGCGGAGGGAAGGCCGATGTGGAGGTCGGCAGCGACTGTGGGGATGAGGCCAACGATGACGAACTCTGTCGTTCCGATGGCGAAGGCGCTGAGGGTTAGCGCCAGTAGGGCGATGGGCATGAGGGCACTCCTTTTTGGATTAGGAGGAGTGTCTTGTGGTTACCTTTGCGGATAAACGGGGGTTGGGGCAGAAGATAGTTGCTTAGTGATCAAGAGTAGAGAGCGCTTACTGCGGCAGAGCAAGGTGGATCCAACCGACTTGAGGTACTCAAAGGAGGTGCCTCCTTGACGGGTTGCTGACTGCGAGTGTCGAGAGTTGCTTAGCGATTCTTGGAGATTGACATCGAACCGTGACACACTAGTAAATAGTTTAAAAAAATGCGAGAGTCAGTCTTGCAGAATATTTACTAATAAGGAGCTCAGGTGTCAGCAAATCTTCCATACGTAGCCTCACCCGGCAGCATCAAGTCTGCTTTGGAAAAGATTCGCAACGCAGCGACCCCTTCTCGCGTGACCGGTGATTTTGTTGAGACCGTTCTCCAGATAAAGGGTGGCACTGGTAAGAACATCCCGCCATTTCTAAAGCGTATCGGGCTAGTTGCGTCAGATGGCTCCCCTACAGATTTGTATCGTCGATTCAGAAATCCAGCTACTGGCGGCACGGCAATCGCTGAGGCGATCAAGCACGGCTACAAGGATTTGAGTCAGGCAAACGAGTATTTTTATAGACTCTCGGATAAGGACCTACTTGCTCTCATCGTGCAGGTAACTGGGGTTGAGGCAGAGAATCGTGCCGCTGCGCTGACACTTTCTTCGATCAAGACGCTGAAGGGCTTTGCAAACTTCGAGGCGATTGAGACTGGTGAAGCGAGCTCCGAGCGAGTAGCACCATCTGCAGAATCCAGTACCGCTCAAAGTCTTCCGCTACCACGTCAGGCCTATCAAGCAGATAGTCGGGTAGGTTTGAACCTCTCCTACACCATCAATTTGAACCTTCCTGCAACTGCGGATCAAGCGGTCTTTAATGCGATTTTCCGTAGCTTAAAGGAGCACTTGCTTTCCACAAATGACTGAAGCTCTAGATCGCATCAAGGCATTCGGGATGACTAACCAAATGCTATCGGAAGAATTGGGGCAGATCGCGCGGCACCATGGCATTGAGCTGGGGCATGTTCCTGCGCAAACACCCCAGGTTGTTGAGGATGTCTACTACCCTCAGTTCGGCGCAGTCGTCAGAGCCGAAGCCGCAGCTATGGCGAAGCACTACGAGGTTTTTTATTCCTTGGAGAAGTCAATTAGAGATTTTGTCTCGAAGACAATTGAGCAGGCGGAAATGAAGGAGGATTGGTGGAACGCCAATCGAGTGGCTCACAACATCAAAGCGGAAGTTGCGAATCGAATTCAGAAGGAGCTGGACGCAGGGGTGACACGCCGGTCACTTGATGAGCTGGACTACACAACCTTTGGTGAGCTGTCGGACATCATTCAAGCGAACTGGGATATTTTTGGCGGCCTCTTCAACAGTAAGAAGGCGATGCAGAAGGTGATGGCGAGTCTTAATGCGCTACGTAACCCGATAGCGCACTGCAGCGCGCTCGCCGAAGACGAACAACTTCGATTGCAGTTAGCGGTTCGTGATTGGTTCAGGCTTATGGAATGACTCAAGGCCAATAGAAGCGATCCGCTTTCGCCGCGAGCTCGTCGTTTGTCTCGGGCATGTTGTCTATCTCTTGCTGCCAGTCCATCGATATACTGCGCCCGTCGCGCTAGGTGGTGCGACCGGGTTTGGAAGCCTGATGAAGCCCCTGCGAATCTTGGAGTCCATTTCATGGCTGAATCCGCTCGCACCCGCGCGCAATCTCGCAATTCTTCCGCTTCTATCAACCCCGCGTCATTTGATCTCGACGACCTCGCCCTACAAGCCTGCGACGACGCCGAAAACCTCAACGACGTGATGCGCGCCTACGCCGCGCTCAGGAAGCTCGTCGACACCAGCGCCCTGAACGACAGCGAGGAACTCACCCCCAGCCGCACCGAACTGAGCGCCTTGCTAGGTGTGCTCAACGACGCGCTGACGGCGCGCATCGACGCCATCAACCTCGCGGCCGGTGCGGTGCGCGAAGCGCTGCAAGGTGCCGGCATTTCGTCACCCGATACATCAAGCGAAGTGGTTGCGCCATAGCCAGACGCTTCCGCTGACGCTCAGCACAAGGGCCAGCCCTAGCGCTCCGAGTACTTCGACCCAAAACCGAAAGGGGGCTGCTTCTGCTGGCAGCTCCCGGCCATCTTTCAGGTTGAACTTCCTGCGCTTGTACGCATGGCGAGCGTAGATGGCGAGTGAGATGGCCAGAGGCAACCCCGCAGGGCCGATCAGAAATGCTGTCAATGATTCTTTAGTCATGGCTTGCACGTTTCTTGGGCGTGATCTTCATGCAGTGGGCCGCCCGGTTTCCTTGGTCCTCTGCTCTCCTGCGAATACTCGGGAGCGCGTCAGCGAAGACAGCCTGTCGTAAAGCGACACTATGATTTTGCGAGGGCCATATCGGCCCTCCGCCGAGTGAGCTAAGACAAAACATAGTGGCGCCCTCGGCGACTCAAGCATGAGCCACTGAAAGAAATCAAGGGAGTTGAAATGGCCAATGAGAACATGTCCATGAGCGCCAGCGGGCGTGCCGAGCTTCGTCGTCGTGAGGACGTTCGTCTTCAGTACTACAACGATCTGGCGAACAATTGCACATTTGGAGTCGGTGCTCTCGCGCATCACGGCCCTTGCACTGCCGAAGAACTGGTGCGCCCGGTGACAGCCGCGCAGGTCGATGCCCAGTTGGCGGCCAGGCTTCACACCGCCGAGGCCGGAGTGCGCCGGCATGTGAACAGGCAAGCACTTACGCAAGCCCAATTCGATGCGCTGGTGAGCTACACCTTCAACCTCGGCGTGAGGGGTGCAAGGTCTGTACTTGACGCGGCCAACCGAGGTGCCGATGCCGATGTCGTGACTCACATGAACAACAACGTTTTCGTGCGTCCGCGTGATGCCCATGGCCGTCGGTTGCGTGCCATCAGATCCCAGGGCTTGGCAAACCGTCGGCGTGAGGAGACTGCGCCGTTTCAACCCACACAACTTAATGCAAGGCCTGCACGATGAAGCGCGTAGTTACGCTATTGCTGGGGTTACTCGCCATTGCAGGCGCGGCCGCGTCTTCTTCCTCTCCCGCGAAATACCAACCCAGCCCCGAAGAAGTGCTGGCTGCATTGGCGTATCGCTCCGGGTTGACCGAAGACGCGCTGCGCGGCCCCCTCTCCAACTGCGATGCCAGTCAGTCCGCGATGAACATCTGTACTTACCGCGATGCTGTAGCAGCAGACCTGGTTCTGCAGCACGCTGTCGCCAACAAGGCAGAGCAATTGCCAGCCTGCAAGGATCGGCTCGAAGCCAGGATTGCCCGTTGGGCGATCGAGCGTGATCGAGGCTGCAAACGCAGCGCTGCCAAGGCCTACGGTGGCGGATCGCTCGAGCCGATGGCCATGTCCATGTGCGTTCAGCAAGAGAACGAGCGGATGGCGATGAAGATCGAGCGCCAGCGCAGCTGCGATCGCTAAGCACTTCCGAGGTCCTCCACGGGCTCACTGCTGCTTGGGCGATGCTGCGGGGCCTTCAATCCACTTGCAGCATGAGCGTGTCTTGGCGCAAGCTGGTTGAACCGTGGCTTGCAGCCTGTCCAGGCGCTCCAGGCGTCTTGTCGGCGGGTTCTCGAGCTCATCGACATGGGTTTCCACTTCGAAAGAAGTCCCGTCGCTGAGCGTCTTCAGAAGGCCGGCGATTTCGGCAAGGCGGAGATGTGCTTTTCTCGACGAATCGGTATCGCCCTTGATCGCGAACGCAAGGATGTAAGCGCGGTATATGCCGTGTGTCGCTCTGCTCGTGTCCTTCTGCTCGATGAACCAGTTCGTCAGAGAGATGATCTGTTCCGACCCGAGGTGCGTGCTTGTTGAAGGGAACTGCACCTCGCGTTGCAGGCCAGCGAAAGAGCAGGCAGAGGTCCATGCAGGCGCAAGGCCCAAGACGAGGAGGAGGATGGCGTGGAACTGTTTCATGCGGTAGCTGTGCGCTGCGGCTTGCCTAGAGGCGAGGAATGTTTTCGAGCTACCGCTTGAAACCTGGAATCGGCGCTGGGTTGCAGTCCGGCAGCTTCAAGCCTTCGACATCGGGATAGAGCTGGAGCGAGGCGAAATCGTTGCTGTCTCCCAAGCCGTTAACGGGTGACCTATACCCACGAGCGACGGTGGTAATGGGAAGCTCGGACTTCAACAAGATGCGCAGCGCTCTCGCTGCATTGGCTGCACGCTGTTCAGCCAACGCTTTTGCTTCGCGAGGCACCGCACTTGATGCTCCGGTCTCGATCGAGGCGCGCGTGTAGATGGAAAAATTTGCATAGGAGCGGTCCAGCCATCTGGAGAGCTTGATGACCTGCGATCGATTCAATGCCGCTGAGCTGCCCTCGAAGCTCAGCTGGGTCTGCACGATGTAGCTGCATGCTGATGCTTGACCGAGAGTCAGTGCTACTGACAGCAAGGCGAATAATTTAGCCTTCATAAGGTTCACCCCATACCACGTAGCCAGTGATGCTGTCGGCGTTGGTCTTCACATTGTCAGGAGCCGTGTTCACTGCGTTCAGCGAGTCGCGGAGACTCTTGAACGTATCCAAGCTATTGAACGTATCTTCGAAATGCGTCACCTCATGTATGAGAGTAGATAGCTGCGAATCGAAATCTGCGGCGGTACGCCGCAGGTCGCAGAAGTCGATATGAATCGCGATCGTGCGTGATTGGATATCGGGTCTGCAGACTGCGGCGATAACGCCTTTGGGTGAATCGATAACACATCCCACGTGCCGCAGCGCCGTCAATGAATAGCGTACGAAATTCTTGCCCTCCAGACCGCGCAGTACCTGTTCGCAAGCTGCGAGGCCGTTCTGCAGGTAGTTCCTGGTGGATGAGTCGCTGTTGCCGAACCATTGAGCAACGCGAGCTTGGTCTTTGCTGTTCCAACGTCGGAGTTCCGGAAGGCGCTTCTTCGCGATCAGTTCGACGGCCCTGTCGCGAATCTTCATCATTCGGTCGGAGAACTCCTTGTTGGTCATGTTCGGGCAGATGTTCTCCGTCTGTTCCGCCTCTGGCGGATGCGTAACACCGTCATCGACGGCTTTCTTGAAGGCTGCCATTTCTAAACCAGAGGCTGTCGCAGGCGTCGCCCTCAACGCTGTCACGACCGGAGTAACTCCGCTCGCACGCCAGTCCTCATCGTCATATTCCGCCGACTGCTGCAACACGGAAAGCAACGGCTGCGGCACCGGGCAGTGGCACACCACCACATCCCCCGCCAGCGCCATCTCCGATATGAACTGCGGCCGCCGCGGCCCTCCCGCCTTGGCGATGATGCCGACGCTATTGCATCCCTCACAGTACGCCCTGCCGCCAATCAACGCGGGCCGATGCCCGAAGAAATCGACCATCGGGCCGTCGTACGGCAGCACCCTTCCACCAGCGGCCGGTGGATCACCGACCAAGACCACTCTGCGCATCATCCTGAAACCTCCCTGTTGTGTGCGGGAGTTGTAGGAGGAAGCGCGCGTTGACACTGTTGCCCACTGTCAACTGGCTAGAAATTCTTCACGCGGGCACTGGTTTTCGATTCCTGGAGTGGCGCGGAGTCTGGCAAGGAAGGCCTGCAGCGTTGCAGGCCAGGTCGCTTCGGTAGTGACGGCCTGTCGCGCAGACCCCTACGGCTGCACGGGCAGGAGCACGGCGTGTGTCAGCAGGTGGGCAATCATTGCCGCCTCCAGGCCATGCCGCCAGAAGAGGTATCCGGCCACGAGGCCGAATGCGGCATTGGCCCCGACGATGTAGGCCACGAGGCCGGCACTCGGCGCGCCCGCCATGGCAAAGGCGGCCGGCAGGTGCCCCACGCCGAACAACAGTGCGCTGCCCGCGATGGCCACCCAGAAGATCCACGCGGGTGGCGTGGCGCGCCCTCGCCGTGCTGCAACGCGCCACAGGGCCCAGGCCATCGCGCTCATGAGGCCCCAGCGCACGAGGACTTCTTCCGTGATGCCGCCGTAGAGAAAGCGCACGACGGGCGGCAGCGTCACGCCCTGCAGCGCTTCGGCGGCATCGGCCGCGAGGCGCGTGATGGACCAGAGGAGCGCGGCGCCAAGCAGGCCGCCAACGATGCCTGGAAGGCACTGTGCGCGAAGCATGCCCCACGCCGGCCTCGACCCGGCCAGCGCCGCCAATGCCGGCGCCTGCAAGCCGACCCCGGGTGCCAGCCTGGCACCGGCGTATGCCGCCAGTGCCAGCAGCATGGCGCTCTGCATGCCCGAGGCCACGCTCACGACCCACATCGGCAGCGGCAGCACCTTGCCCGCCAGGATCTCGGGCACTGCGAGCCATGCGACGGCAATCACCCCGGGAAGGCCTGCGCAAAAGGTTGCCGCGAATATTCGTCGAGTCAAGACTGCTCCTCCTTCTATCGTTATGGGACTGCGTCGCCGCCGTGATCGCCCGAGCCGGCCTGCCACGGTCGCAGGCTCATTCGGCGATCACTTGGAGTGTCACATCTCTTTGCGCGTCGATCTCCGCACGCGTGAAGGGCAGTTCCACCCATTCGCGGCGGGCAAACCGCTCTGTCTGGTCGGCGAACCAGGGGGAGCCGGGGTCGGTCGACTGGGAGTAGGCGAGGAATGCCCTGGCGCGCGGCCCCTCCGCCGTGAACCCTACCGACTGCAGGTAGCTGGTCCCGTGCACGGCTTCGCGCAGGCCGCTTCCGGTGGCATCGACGCTCATCATCATGTTGTACACGCCCAGTTCCTCATGTCCGCCGGGAACGGGGATGCGCCGCCCGCCCCGCGTCGCTCCCTGGATGTCTCCCCAGCGCCGGTCCGCAGTCCAGCCTTTGGCTGCAACGTTGCGCACCGCGGCCTCCATGGCCGCACGCACCTGGGTCGCCACTTCGGGCTGTTCCACGCGCAGGCCGCGCGGCGTGTTCACGGGATCGGAGGGATCGAACGCCACGCGCCAGACGTCCGGGCCCTGCTGCAGGAACGACAGCGCGAAATCTTCCATGTACCCATAGCCGATGCCGGCATCCAGGCCTGCCGTGCGGTCCCATGACTTGAGCGCCGCGCATGCCTGGCGCATCTCGGCAGTGGCTTCGGGCGACCTGCTGCCGCCCGGGCATAGCGAGAGCATGTCGTCTAGCACCAGCTCCGCCAGGTACACGCGGTTGTCCAGCACCATGGCCTCGACCTGGTCCTGCGATACGCGCCGGGTGGGCAGCCCGTTGCGCGGCTGCAGGGCGGTCTGCAGCCACGACAGGCCCTGACGCGTGCGCAAGCCTTGCCGGGAGCCCGCGATGCTCAACAGCGGAGAGAAGCCCTCGAGCGGAGCCTGGGGGTTGGTCAGCCAGGCGCTGTCGTTCGAGTTGTGGACGTAGTCGTGGCGCTCCAGCAGCGGCAGAGCCTTGCCTGCAAAGATGCCGGCCTGCGGCGCGGCAGGGTCGTTCGCCCATTGGCAGCGCGTCGTGTCGCCTCGCAGCACGGGGGCGGGGAGATCCTTCAACGCCTCGGAGCCGGTGGCCTGGCAGTCGGCCAGCATCTGCGCGGAGACGTTCGGCGTGGGCGTTGCGCTCATGAACAGCGTGCGTCCGGAGGCATCCGCCGCCAGGGTGTTGTTCCACGGGTTGCCCACGATGCGCAGCACGGCGTCTTTCATCTCGTCGAGCGAGCGGGCCCGGTTCATGGCCAGCCACTGGTCGGCCAGGCGGTGGTTGTCCGTGTTGGTATCGCGCACGGTGTAGGCGTGCTGGCTGTCCCAGCGCAGCGGCCCATGGGCGATGACGGTGCCGAAGTCGGTGGTGTAGTAGGCGTGTTCACGTGCCGCGATGCGCCCGTCGGGCTCCCGTACGTCGATCTTGAAAACCTTGCGCTCCATGGGCCTGCTTTGCCCGTCCACCATGTAGCGCGTGGGGTCCGCCGGGTCCAGGCGCAACTGGTGGAAGGTGAGGCGCGCCGCCGTGTTCGTGGTGTGCGTCCAGGCAAAGTCGCGCGTGAAGCCGATGCCCACGATCGGCAGTCCGGGCAGGCTGGCGCCCATCACGTCCATGCGGCCGGGAATGGTCAGGTGCAGCTGGTACAGGCGCAGCACGCCGGCCCAGGGAAAGTGCGGGTTGCCCAGCACCATGCCGCGCCCGTTGGCGGTGGCGTCGCTGCCCAATGCCATGGCGTTGCTGCCCGTGCTGGGCTTTTGCACCAGTGCCTTGAGCGCGCTCGCCCCGGAAATTTGCGGCGCGCCTTGTGCGGCATTGCCGCCGCGCTGCGGCGGCGAAGCCTGGGCCAGCAGTGGCGCGGTGTCCGCCAGTCCATTGAGCGCCGCGTAGTCGCGCATCAGCCGCACGAGGTCGGCTTCTTCCACTGCACGCACCCAGGTCGCGCCCTTGCAGCTCGACGGCAATGACTCCGCCCCCGTTTCTCGCAGGTAGCGGTTGAAGCCCGCGGCGAACCCCTTGAACATCGCCTTGACTGGTTCGCTGTAGGCGTTCCAGGCCGCACGCACCTTGGCCTCGTCGTTGTGATGGCGATAGAACAGGTCGGAGGTCACATTGGCGGGCAGGGTGCCCTGTCCCGATGCG
>CAJYQC010000506.1 GCA_913776885.1 uncultured Variovorax sp. | reverse complement strand
TGGCAGGCTCCTTCGTCCTCAGGTCAGATCGGATGGCACGGGATCGGGGGATGCGGATATTGCCGCGAGCGCATGTCGATTTGAAGTCCCCAATGAATCAGCCCATTCCCGACGTGGTTAAAGCTCCGACGCCCATCGGAACCGCTCTGGAAGCCTTTCGGCCTCATTTCGTGCGTTGGGCAGGATGACGGTCGCGGTCCCGCGCGATGTGCGCGTGAAGTGCGCGTGAAGTGCGCATGAGTGCCACGTCGGTCATTGCGCGCGCCGTGTCAGCCGACCGCGATCTTTCGTTGCAAGCCGATGCGCGATGCGCAGGATGCGTGTGGTCACGGTTTTGTGTCCTTCGCACATCAGGCCTCGCCAGGCGAAGCCCTAGGTTGCTGGCGACCACCATCGCGGCGCATGCCTGTCGTGCCGCAGCGGGTGCTTCGCTGCAGGAAACTCCGGCCCATCTTCGCGCCCATGTAAAACTCTTTCGCTGTCGTTCGTTGCGCAAGAGAGGAACCGCATGGCTGCGGCGTGGACACCGATCGACCAATACGCACCTTCTGGTAACCATGGGAAATCCGCAGATGCCTTCGAAGACAACCCCGGATATGGCGATGGCTGGAGCAGCCAACTCGCGCCGCGTGCTGGAACTCATTGCCGGCAAGTGGGCGCCACGACTCACGCCGCTGCTGCGCGCCAAGCCGCAGTGCGACAACGAGTCGCTTCGAGGGGGCCGATGCCTGCTGAAGAAGAAGCCGCTCGCACGTCTTGCTGTCTTGCTCTCAGCCGGCCTGCTCGCCGCAGGCGCCTGGGCGCAACAGCAACAGCTACAGCTACAGCTACAGCAACCGGCATGGCCCTCGAAGCCGGTGCGCGTGATCGTGCCTGCGCCGGCCGGCAGCTCGCTCGATCTGATCGCCCGAACGCTGGCCGATCGCCTGCGCGTGATGTGGAAGCAGCCGGTGGTGATCGAGACCAAGGCAGGCGCTGGCGGCCTGATCGGCATGGACACCGTCGCCAAGGCGCCGCACGACGGCTACACGCTGGGCATCGGCTTCAACGGCCCGATCGCCTTCGGCCCGTACATGTACGCGCGCATGCCCTACGCACCTGCGCGCGACCTCGTCCCGATCGTGCTCACCACCTCGCAGCCCAACGTGCTTGCGGTGCAGGCCGACAACCCCGCGAACACGCTGCCCGAGTTCGTTGATTGGGCGAAGAAGCAAGGCAACAGGTTCAGCTATGCGTCGGTGGGCGCAGGCAGTTCGTCGCACCTCACGATGGAGCTCTTTCGCAATGCGACGCACATCGAGGCGGTGCACGTGCCGTTCTCGGGCTCGCCGCCTGCGGGGCTTTCGCTGGCGGCGGGCGACACGCAGGCGCTGTTCGCGGTGGCGCCTGCGCTGCTGCCGCTGATCCAGGGCCATCGCGTGAAGCTGATCGCCATCACGAGCGCGAAACGCTCCAACCTCATGAAGGACCTGCCCACCGTGGCCGAGTCGGGCTATCCGGGGTTCGAGTCACTGGCGTGGAACGGCCTCTTCACCGCCGCCGGCACGCCGCCGGAGGTGGTCGATCGCATCAACGCCGACGTCAACGCCGTGCTGCAGGAGCCGGTGGTGCGCGAATTGCTTGCCAACCAGGGTCTGGCGGCGGGTGGCGGCTCGCCCGAGGAGTTCAGGGCCTTCATCGACGCCGAGGGGCGCAAGTGGGGCGCCATCATCGCGAAGGTCGGCATCCGGCTCGACCAGTGACCTGCGGTGATAAGGGCGCATGCCGAGGCTGCAGTGGGGTCGGTGATGGAAGCTGCAGTTGAGGTGTTGGCCGCGACGACCGAGGCAGCGGACGCGGCAACAGGCATGGCTGCAGGAGCGGGAAGCGAGGCCGGCTGAGCCGTGCGCAGTCAATCCAGCCGCAGCGACCCGAGGCGCTCGACGATCAGGTCGTGCAGCGTCTGCGCGGCCACAGAAAGGCTGCCTTCGCGCCGCTGCACCAGGTAGAGCGTGCGCGTGAGCGAAGGCAGCGGCAGCGGCCGCGTGACCAGCTTTTCGCGCTGGAAGTGAAAGAGCGTGAGCGCGGGCACCACGCTGATGCCCAGCCCGGCCTCGACCAGCCCCATCACCGTGGCGAGGTGCTCCACCTCGAAGACCGAGTTCATCCGCTGCGGATGCAGCGCCGCGTCCAGCGCCTGCCGCACGCTGCTGTTGCGCGTCATCTGGATGAACGGGTAGTGCGCGATCTTCTTCAGCGTCAGGCGCGGTTCCTGCGCGAGCGGATGATCGGCGCGGCAGACGAGATGAAAGCGGTCGGTGCACAGCCTGCCCGCGCTCAGGTCGCTGTCGGCCGTGCCGCCGGCGCCCGATGCAGCGAGCGCGAAGTCGGCCTGGCCGCTGCGCACGAGTGCGATGCAGGCGTCGGACAGCGCGTCGTCGAGGTCGACGCGGATGCCGGGCCAGGCCTGCATGAACTCGGCGAACACCGCAGGCAGCCAGCCGGCCGCGAGCGAAGGCAGGGCTGCCACGCGCACGCGGCCCTTGCGGCGCTGCACGTGGTCGGCGAGGTCGTCCATGGCGCTGCCCATGTCGTCGAGCAGCCGGCGCGCCGAGCTTTCGAACAGCAGGCCCTCGGGCGTGAGCTGCACGCTGCGCGTGTCGCGGTCGAACAGGCGCGTGCCGACGGCGTCTTCTAGCGTGCGGATCAGCGCGCTGAATGCGGGCTGCGAGAGATCGGAAGAGCACACGTCTGAACTCCAG
>CAJYQC010000505.1 GCA_913776885.1 uncultured Variovorax sp. | reverse complement strand
CGGGCGGCTCCTGGCGGGTGAGGGGGATCGGCCATTCTACGGAGCGAGCACCATAATGCGCTTCGGACAAACATGAACCCCGCCACACTCAGCGCCCTTGCGGCCTTCCCTTCGCAGCTGGAGGCCCACTACGCGGCCATTCCCTCAGGCTTCAGGCACTGGACGCCGCCGTCGTGGGAGGGCGTGCCCAGCGAGGCCTTCACCGCCATCGAGCAGCTCTGCCATGTGCGCGACATCGAGATCGAGGGCTACCACATGCGTTTCCGCCGCACGCTGGCCGAAGCCCACCCGACACTCGCCTCCATCGACAGCGAACCGCTGGCCATCGAGCGCAACTACGGCGCGGCCGATGCGGCGCAGGTGCTGGCCGACTTCCGCATGGCGCGCGCGCAGACGATGGAGATCGTCTCCAGCCTGAGCGACGCGCAGCTCGCGCGCACGGCAGTGTTCGAAGGCTACGGCCCGCTCACCATGCGCAGCCTCATCCACTACCTCTGCAGCCACGACCAGCAGCACCTTGCCGGGCTGCAATGGCTGGCGGGCAAGATCGACGCATCGACCGTCGCGCAATAAGAAAGAAGCAGGAGCGCCCATGGGCAACCGACTTTCCCAGATCGCCACCCGCACCGGCGACGACGGCACCACCGGCCTCGGCGACAACACGCGCGTGTCGAAGGACAACCTGCGCGTGCACGCGATGGGCGACGTGGACGAGCTCAACTCGCACATCGGCGTGCTGCTGTGCGAGCCCATGCCCGAGCCCGTTCGCGAGCTGCTGGTGGATGTGCAGCACCAGCTCTTCAATCTCGGCGGGGAGCTGTCGATGCCGGGCTTCACGCTGCTGAGGCCCGAGGCGCTGCTGCAGCTGGACAACGCACTGGCCGAGCACAACGCCGCGCTGCCGCGCCTGGCCGAATTCATCCTGCCCGCCGGCACGCGCGCGGCCTCGCTCGCACATGTGTGCCGCACGGTTGCGCGCAGGGCCGAGCGCGCGGTGGTGGCGCTGGGCGCCGCCGAGCAGCTCAACGACGCGCTGCGGCAATACCTCAACCGGCTCAGCGACCTGCTCTTCGTGCTCGCGCGTGTGCTCAACCGCGTGGACGGCGGCGATGACGTCTACTGGAAGAGCGAGCGCATGGCCCGCGCTGCCGCTGTGGCAGCGGAAGAAACAGATACCAAGGAGGCTCCATGAAACTTTCCGTCCCTCTCCACGCGTCGCTTGCGGTGGCGATGTCCGCCATGCTGTGCCTGCCCGGTCTCGCGCAGGCCCAGAGCGCCGACAACCCGCCGAAGGCGCAGCGCGCCCACACGCTCAAGTCGCCCTCGCGCGGCGGCAAGGTGGTGGGCAGCGTGCAGCGCGGCACCAATGCCGCCGGCCGCAGCATCGACCGCGCCGACTCTGCCACGCGACGCGGCGTCAACAACGTGTCGGAAAAAGCCAGCCGGCCGGTGCGCAGGGTGGGCGAAGCCTTCGGGCGCAAGCTCTCGCCGGGATCGAGCGGACGTGCTGCACCGCCGTCCGTGGGCCCGCAAGGCAGCGCGCCCTGATATCGAACGCTGCTGTTCGGGGCGCGATCACGCAGACGGTGTGCCTTGCTCCGCGAATGTCCTCCGCCCTTCGGGCTCCTCCTTCATTTCGCTGCGCAAGGCACCCCATCGGCGTGATCGATGTACGCAGCGCTCGTGCGGCCGGCATAAGCAGAGCGCTTGTGTGCGACTGGCCCCGGGTACTCCCCGCAGCGAACTAACGGAGGAGCCGAAGGCGGGGGACATTCGCGAAGGGGAGTACCCGATGTCATTCGCACGCATCCCGGAACATCTCTCCAAGGATCACATGGCACGAAATGTAGAGATCAAGGCCTGCATCGACAGCATCGAACGTGTCGCAGCCATCGCCGCGACACTGGCCGACGAGGGCCCCGTCGAGATCGCGCAGGACGACACCTTCTTCCGCTGCACCGACGGCGCCGACCGCCTCAAGCTGCGCACCTTCGCACCCGACCGCGCGGAGCTGATCTTCTACCGCCGCGCGAACAGCGCCGGCCCGAAGGAATCGTTCTACCTGATCACGCCCTGCGCCACGCCCGACGTGCTGCGCGAATCGCTCACGCTCGCGTGGGGGCAGGCGGGTCGCGTGCGCAAGCAGCGCCGGCTGTTCCTGGCGGGGCGCACGCGCATCCACCTCGATCGCGTGGAAGGGCTCGGCGAGTTCCTCGAACTCGAAGTGTTGCTGGCTGAGGGCGAGTCGGCCGAAGCCGGCACCGCCGAGGCGCACGCGTTCATGGCGCGGCTGGGCGTGGGCACCGGCCAGCTGGTGCAGGGCGCCTACGTCGACCTGATCAACGCCAGCCAGCGGACTTGAACTGCTCCGCCAGCAGCTGCGCGACCTTCTCGTAGCCGCGTGCATTCGCATGGATGCGGTCGGATCGCAGCGACGAGTCCGAGAGCACGCTCGAGTAGACGTTCGCGACCAGCAGCGCCTGCTGCGCCTTAGCGACCTCTTCGTAGAACGGCGCATCGCTGAGCGAGCCCACCGCCGCGCGCATCGCGTCGGGCGCGGGCGTCGCCAGCACGGCGACGTGAGGCGTGTGCGCGCGCGCCTGGATGACGAGTTCCGCGAGGTTGTCGCGCGTGGCCGCGGCAGACACGCCGCGCAGCATGTCGTTGCCGCCGATGCCGATCAGGATCGCGTCGTAGCTCGCGCCGCTCAGCAGCCCGGGCAGGCGCTGCAGCGCACCCGCCGACGTGTCGCCGTTGACGCCTGCGTTCTCGACCTGCCAGCCGGTGAGTTCGCCCAGCTTCACCGGCCACGAGTCCTCGGGCGAAGCGCCGTAGCCGTAGGTCAGGCTGTCGCCCAAGGCCAGCACATGGGCGCCGGGCTTCAATGCGGTGGCCGAGGGCTTGCGCCTGCCGCAGGCGGCCACGAGGCCCGCTGCGGGAATGCCCGCCAGCAGATGTAGAAGGTGTCGTCGCTTCATGTGGCGCGCAGCTTAATCGCAGCCACGCGGGCCTCGAATGCTTGCCCCTTTGCTTGAAAAGCGCATGATCCCCGCAGTTCCGTCCGGACCGACGAGCGAAGGGCAGGGTCGAGATGCCGCCCCGCCGAGCGCTGCCTTTCTACTGCGAGCCCTGGTGCGCCTTGCGCAACCCCCACGGCCGTGGGCGCGGGGCGCTCCGTGCTCCAAGACACCCACAAGGGCCACAGGCCGAGGCCGCTGGGCTCTGTGGCCTACGCGAGCGGCATGGTGGTCAACCGCTGCGCCCCGGCCGCATGAAGGACGAAGCGCCGCGCAGATACCAGTGCTTACCTGATTTCACCTGACCTCGACCTGAACTGGGCGAAGCGGACACATGTGCGGCACACAATGAACTCGTCATCAACGCATGTAGGAGTTCCCGATGAAAACCAACTCGAAGAAGATCATGGCCGTGGGAGCCGCGGCACTCGCGATGTGCATGGCCGCGGGAAGCGCCTTTGCGCAGGACCACCGCTTCGACAGCCGCGGCCGCCCCGGCGATGGCCGCTACGAACAACGCGACCGCCACTTCGATCGCCGCGGTCCGCATGGCGATCACTACCGCGGCAACCAGGATTTCCGCGACGGCCGCCAGTTCGACCGCCGAGGCTTCCCGCAGCCGCATGCGGACTGGCGCCGCGGCGGCCGCGTACCGCCGGAGTACCGCGGCCGCAACTACGTGGTGCAGGACTGGCGCGCCTACAGGCTGCAGCAGCCGCCCCGCGGCTACCAGTGGGTCGGCGTGGGCGGAGACTTCGTGCTCGCGGCCATCGCCACTGGCGTGATCGCGAACATCATCGCTGGCCAGTAAGAGCAGCCGGCAAGCGCGAAGAAGCCGCCGCAGGCCACTGCGGCGGCTTCTTTCTTTTGCGAGGGACGGTGGCCTTCAGGCCAGCGCAGCCGGAATCGACTGGGCGCAGACGTTGCGGCCCGTGATGGTCAAGCGCAATCCGCCGCCGTGCCATTCGAGCCAGTTGAGGCTCACGTAGGCGTCGATGTCGGCATCGTCGATGCGGTCGGCCTGCCGGTTCTGCAGCAGTTCAACCGTGGCGGGGAGGCCCCGTCTGAGGCGCTCCCGCCGCTCCGCTGCATCGGCAGCCTTCTGGGAGGCCCTGGTTTGCTGTTGCTGCTGCTGCGAGGTCGACGATGCCATTGCTGATCCATTTCCAGGGAGCCAAGGAATTAATCCGAATGTACGCCCCCTGTGTGAAGCTTCAGACTTCTTTTTTAACCAGTCTGTCGTCCCCGGCACACAACCGCTCGCAGCGCTGGACAAAGCCTAGATTTCGTAGTGGGAGGCCTTTTCCTGGTCTCCCAGAGCCCCTTCGACGACTGCACGCGTCAGCGTGGGCGCGAAGGATTCGATGAAGGCATAGACGTATTTGCGCAGGTAGGTGCCCCTGCGCACGGCCAGCTTGGTGAGGTTGATGCCGAACAGCCGTCCCGCGTCGATCGCACGCAGCTGCGTGTCGCGCTCGGCCTCGTAGGCCACGCCGGCCACGATGCCGATGCCCAGGCCCAGCTGCACGTAGGTCTTGATCACGTCGGCGTCCATCGCGGCCAGCACGATGTTGGGCTGCAGCCCGCGCTGCGCGAAGGCCTCGTCGATGCGCGAGCGGCCGGTGAAGCCCGTGTCGTAGGTGATGAGCGGGTAGCGCGCGAGCGCCTCCAGCGTGAGCGGCGCGTCGAGCAGCGGATGCCTCGGCGGCACCACCACCGAATGCGTCCAGCGGTAGCAGGGCAGGGCGACAAGCTGCGGATAGTCGCCCAGCGCCTCTGTGGCGATGCCAACGTCGGCCTCGCCGTCCAGCAGTATCTGCGCGATCTGCTTGGGCGAGCCCTGGTGCAGGTGCAGCTTCACGTTCGGGAACTGCGTGCGGAATTCCTGCACCGCCACCGGCATCGCATAGCGCGCCTGCGAGTGCGTGGCCGCCACCGAGAGCAGGCCGCTTTGCTGCGCGACGAACTCCTGGCCTGCGTGCTTGAGGTTGCTGCTCTCCATCAGCATGCGCTCGATGATCGGCAGCACGTGCCCGCCGGGTTCGGTGAGCCCCGTGAGTCGCTTGCCGGCGCGCACGAAGAGCTCGATGCCGAGCTCCTCCTCGAGTTCGCGGATCTGCCGGCTCACGCCGGGCTGGGAGGTGTGAAGCGTGTGGGCGACCTCGGTCAGGTTGAAGCCGCAGCGAACGGCCTCGCGTACCGAGCGCAGCTGTTGGAAGTTCATCTGGCGCGGAGAAGTCATCGAAGCCCCGGCTGGGGCCGACCGGCGATTCTCTGCACAAGGGCTTATTCGGGGAACGATGCGTTTGTTGGTTTCACATGAGCAAAACATCTTTGGCGCGCTGCAGCAGCGGCTTCCTGCACGTTTCTTGTAATTTCGCACGTATGTGCTAAAGTTTGCGGCATGGACGCCAAGACCCAGAAGAGCGAACTCACCCGCGCCGCCATCGTCGGCGCAGCAATGAACCTTGCGCTGGCCGAGGGCCTTGAGGCGATCACGCTGCAGGCGGTGGCCAGCAGGCTGGGCCTGTCCAAGAGCGGCGTGTTCTCTCGCGTGGGCTCGCGCGAGGCGCTGCAGAAGGCCGTCATCGAGGAGTACGGCCGCGGCTTCCTGGCCGACGTGTTCGTGCCGGCCATGCAGAAGCCCAAGGGACTGGCCCGGCTCAACGAGATCGTTGCGCGGTGGATCGCCCGCATGCGCGACGTCGAGATGCACACCGGCTGCCTCTACGTGGCGGGCGCCTTCGAGTTCGACGACCGCGAGGGCGAACTGCGCGAGTTGCTGCTCAGCGAGATCACCCGCTGGCGCGCGGCCCTGCGCCGCACCGTGCTCCAGGCCATCGAGACCGGCGAGCTCAAGGCCGACACCGATCCTGCCCAGCTCGTGAGCGAGCTCAACGGCCTGACCATGACCCAGCTGCACGACGCGCGCTTCCTGCGCGACCCGCAGGCCGCCGACCGCGCCATGCAGACCTGGCAGCGGCTCCTTTCCAGCTACCTCGCCTGAGCGGGCGCCTTCACGAAGCAGCCAGGCTTTCCACATTTCGATTTACCAATATTTCGCACAGCCGTGCGATAAACAGGAGAAACACCATGCTGATCATTGCCCTCTTTCTTGCAGCCTATGCGGCCGTCCTTGGCATCAGGGGCCTTCGCGAGACCCTGCGCGGCCTGCCCGCCAGCAACCGCGACTGGGTCTGGTATTGAAGCCCGCAAGCACCGCCGACCCATGACGAGCACGTCCCCTCCGGCAGCCGGCCACGCCGCGCAGTCGAACTACTACCGGCCCAGCCGCACGATGCGCGCGCTGCGCTTCGGCCTCACCGCCTCGCAGCGCCTGTGGCCCGCGCTGGCGGTGCGAGCCGCCTTCCGCGTCTTCGGCACGCCGCTGCCGCCCAAGTGGCTCTATCGCGGCCAGGGTCCCGGTGCCGAGTGGCGGCGCGAAAGCTGGGCCTTCGAGGATGCGAGCGTGGGCATCTACCACCTCGCCGCCCAGGATTCGGCCGCCGAGTCGGCGCCGGTGGTGCTGCTGGTCCATGGCTGGGGCGGGCACGCCGGCCAGATGGTGCCGCTCGCGCAGGCCTTCGCCGCCGAGGGACTGCGGCCCGTGCTGCTGGAGCTGCCGGCCCACGGCCGCAGTGCCGGCACCATGAGCAACTCGCCGCAGTTCGCACGCGCCATCGCCTACGTCGCGGCCCGGCTCGCGGCCGACGGGCATGCGCTACGGGCCGCCGTCGCGCATTCGCTGGGTGCCAACGGACTGGCGCTGGCCGCGGCGCGCGGTCTGCCGGCCGAGCGCCTCGTTCTGCTCGCGCCGCCGGCCTCGCCGCGCGAATACACGCGCTACTTCGCCCACACCTTCGGGCTCAGCGAAGCCACGCGCCTGGCGATGCAGCGGCTATTGGAGTCGCGCGAAGGGGTGCTGATGCCGCAGCTGGAGCCGGCGGCGGTGGGGCCGAGGATCGAGCAGCCCACGCTGATCGTGCACGACCGCGAGGACCGCGTGAACCGCTTCGCCGACGCGCAGGCCTACCGCGACGCGATCCGCGGTGCGCAGCTGATGGCCACGCAGGGCTGGGGGCATCGCCGCATCCTCAGGGAAGCGGAGGTGCTGAGTCGGGTAACGCGCTTCGTGGCGCTGCACTGAACGCGGCCCCGCAGGGCCCGCCCCGGCCGTGTGCCGGGACCCGGGTGCGCTCAGCGCGCGGGCGTGGGCGCCGGGTCGGGCAGCTCGATCTTGATGTCGAGCACTTCGAGGTTGTCCTGGGTCTCCAGGTTGACCTTGATGTCGTCCGCGTTGATCGACACGTACTTGGAAATCACCGCCACCAGCTCGCGCTGGAGTTCGGGCAGGTAGTCGGGCCGCTTCTTGCCGCTGAGGCTCGAGCGCTCGTGGGCGAGGATGATCTGCAGCCGCTCTTTCGCGACGCTGGCAGTCTTCTTCTTTTCGCCCAGCAGGAACGAGAGGAAGGACATGGGCTACTTGCTCCCGAAGATTCGCTTGAAGAAGCCCGGCTTCTCCGCCTCGACGAAGCGCATCGGCCGGTCCTCGCCGAGGAAGCGGGCCACCACGTCGGTGTAGGCCTGCGCCACGTCGGTCTCCTTGTCGTGGATCGCCGGCACGCCCTGGTTGGAGGCGTGCAGCACGCTCTCCGACTCGGGGATCACGCCGATCAGCTTGATGCGCAGGATGTCCTGGATGTCCTCCAGCGACAGCATCTGGCCGCCCGCCACCCGGTTGGGGTTGTAGCGGGTGATGAGCAGATGCTCCTTGATGGGCTCGCCGCCTTCCTTGGCGCGCTTGGTCTTGCTGCTGAGCATGCCCAGGATGCGGTCGGAGTCGCGCACCGAGGACACTTCGGGGTTGGTCACCACCAGCGCCTCGTCGGCGAAGTGCATGGCCATCATGGCGCCGGTCTCGATGCCCGCGGGCGAGTCGCAGACGATGTATTCGAAGTCCATCGCGGCGAGGTCGGCCAGCACCTTCTCCACGCCTTCCTGGGTGAGCGCTTCCTTGTCACGCGTCTGCGAGGCGGCCAGCACGAACAGGTTGTCGCACTGCTTGTCCTTGATGAGCGCCTGGCTCAGGTTGGCCTCGCCCTGGATGACGTTGATCAGGTCGTAAACCACGCGGCGTTCGCAGCCCATGATCAGGTCGAGATTGCGCAGGCCCACGTCGAAGTCGATCACAGCCGTCTTCTTGCCCGCGAGCGCGAGGCCCGACGCGAAGCTGGCGCTCGTCGTCGTCTTGCCGACGCCGCCCTTGCCCGAAGTCACCACCACAATTTTGGCCATGGCCATTCCTTCTTGTTTCGATTCAGTTGTTGCTTGTCAGGGTCGCCGCATTCCGTGATCGGGTTCGTCCGCTCAGGGAATGGGATCGATCGAGATTTTCTTGCCGTCCAGGCGCACCTGGGCCGGCTTGCCGAGCACCGTGTCGGGCAGCGGCACCTCGTTGGTCCGGTAGATGCCGGCCACGGCCACCAGCTGCGCTTCCATGCAGGTCGAGAAGATCCGCGCCTCGGTATTGCCGCGCGCGCCGGCGATCGCCTTGCCGCGCAGGGGCGCGTACACGTGCACGTTGCCGTCGGCAATCACCTCCGCACCGAAACTCACGATGGCGGTCACCACCACGTCGCCGCCGCGGGCGTAGACCTGCTGGCCCGAGCGCAGCGGCTTGTCGATCAAGAGCGTGCCGTTGGCCGGCACCGGCACCTCGCGCACGATCTGCGGTGCCTCCGAAGCCGGGGCTTCGGCCGGCGGAGCCGGAGGGCGGGGCGCCGCAGCCGAGGGCATGGCCGCCACCGACAAGCCAGCCGCACGCGCTGCGGCGTGCTGGGCCTCGTTGCCGCCGCGCACCGCGATGGGTTGCGTCTGGTGGCGCGCCAGCAGGCCGCGCAGGGCCGCGAAGTCGATGACGCCTTCGTCCCCCGACTCCTGCAGCAGCGAGAGATCGATCACCACCGGCTCCTGCTCGAAGAAGTCGGGCGAATCCGCCAGCTGGGCGTCGAGCGCCTCGGCCAGCACGTCCAGGTCGGACGTCTTGAGGATCACTGCGATCAGCGGCAGCGTGGCGCTCTTGAATTCGAAAACCGCCTTGGTGCGCGCGGCGGAGACATCGGCCATTGGGAAAACGTCGGTGCGAAAAGCGTTGGAGTCTAACGGGCGCGGGCCGAAGGCCGGTGAAGGGGTGCTCCTGCAGGCCTTCCGCCGAACACTTCTTTCATGAGGTTACCAAGCCGGGCCGCAGCTTCGCGGCATCTTGGCGCTGCTTCGGCGAACCCCTGGGAAGGAGTGCGACACCGTGGGACCGGCAGATCCGGTTCCACGGTATCCCTGGAACTTCCGCTGCGGCTCAGTTCTTCGAGCGTCCCAGCAGGGCGTAGAGAATGATCGCCCCGAAGGTCGCGCAGCCGATGCCGCCGAGGGCGAAGTCGCCGAACTTCAGTGTGAAGTCGCCCGTGCCCACGATCAGCGTGATGGCCGCGACGATCAGGTTCCTGTTTTGCGAGAAGTCGACCTTGTTGTCGACCCAGATCTTGGCGCCCGCGATGGCGATGAGGCCGAACACCACGATGCTCACGCCGCCCATCACCGGCAGCGGAATGGCCTGGATCAGCGCGCCGAACTTCGGGCTGAAGCCCAGCACCAGCGCGATGACCGCGGCCACCACGAACACGGCGGTGGAATAGATGCGCGTGGCCGCCATCACGCCGATGTTCTCGGCGTAGGTGGTCACGCCCGTGCCGCCCGCGGCGCCGCTCACCACGGTGGCGATGCCGTCGCCGATGAAGGCGCGGCCCATGTACGGGTCGAGGTTGCGGCCGGTCATGGCAGTCACCGCCTTCAGGTGGCCCAGGTTCTCGGCCACCAGGATGATCGCCACCGGCGCGATCAGCAGCATCGCGTTGGCCGTGAACACCGGCGCGGTGAAGGTCGGCAGGCCGAACCAGGCCGCGTTGGCGATGCCGCTCAGGTCCACCGGCTTGCCCATGCCCAGGCCGTTGGTCAGCGCCGCATAGACCAGCGTGGCCAGGATCAGCCCCACCAGGATCAAGAGGCGCTGCAGCATGCCGCGCGTGAACACCGCCACCAGGCCCACGCAGAGGAAGGTCACGGCCTGCATCCAGGCGTCGAAGTTGCCGGCCGCCATGTTCTTGACCGGCACGCTCGCCAGGTTGAGCCCGATGACGGCCACCACCGCGCCCGTGACCACGGGCGGCATGAAGCGCTCGATCCAGCCCGTGCCGACGGCCTGCACGATGGCCCCGATCACGATGTAGACCACCCCGCAGGCCACGATGCCGCCCAGCGCCACCGCGATGTTGGCGTTGGGCCCCTTGCCCGCGTAGCCGCTGGCCGCGATCACCACGCCGATGAAGGCGAAGCTCGAGCCCAGGTAGCTGGGCACCTTGCCGCCGGTGACGAAATAGAAGATGAGCGTGCCGATGCCGCTCATCAGGATCGCGATGTTGGGGTTGAAGCCCATCAGGATCGGCGCCAGCACCGTGGCGCCGAACATCGCGATGACGTGCTGTACGCCCATGGCGCCGGTCTGCAGCCAGGGCAACCGTTCGTCGGGCGCGATGACCGCGCCGTTGGCCAGCGCGGACGCGGGCCGTTCAGTCCAGTTGAACATTCTTTTCTTTCTCCTCTTGTTGGGGTGTGTCGTGCGCGGTGGGACCGGAACGCTCCGGCTTTCCCGGGGCGTGATTGTGGGCGATGAAAACCGCACTGAACACCGGCACGCACCCTGTGCCGGAGAAAGAAGGAACGACGTGGAAAAGGGGAGTCCGCTCAGCGCGGCTGCAGAACCGCCATCGTGATGCGGGACACGCAGGTCAGCTCGCCCGCCTCGTTGGTCAGGTCGATCTGCCAGACCTGCGTGGTGCGCCCCCGGTGCACCGGCCGCGCGGTGCCGATGACCCAGCCGCTGGTGACGGAGCGGATGTGGTTGGCGTTGATGTCCAGGCCCACCGCGCGGTCGCCCTCGGGGGCGGAGTAGTGGGCGCCGCAGGAGCCCAGCGTCTCGGCCAGCACCACCGACACGCCGCCATGCAGGATGCCGTACGGCTGGCGGGTGCGCTCGTCCACCGGGCAGCGGGCGCGGATGAAGTCGTCGCCCACCTCCAGGAATTCGATGCCCAGCGCGGCCACGACCGTGCCCACGTGGTTGCTCGTCAGCGTCTCGACGGAGACCTCTTTCTTCCAGATACGCATTCGGTGCCTCTTTCTTTCTTCCTGCCTGTGAAAGTGGCCAAAACTATAGCGATGGCGGCTGACAAACCGAGTCGCCTTTGCGTGCTACCTTGCGCCGATGAAGCTCCCCCTGCGCCGTTGGCTCCTCGGCATCGCTGCCGCATTGCTGCTGGGCGCGGGTGCGCTGGTGTGGGTGGTGAGCACGCGCCTGCCCACCGACGACGAGGTGGCCGCGAGGATCGCCGACACCTTCGAGAAGCGCTTCGGCGTGGCCCTGAAGGTGGGCGGCGCCCATTGGGAGCTGTTTCCGGTGCCCATGCTCGTGCTGACCGACATCGCCACCGACCAGCCGCGGCCCATCACCCTGCGGCGGGTCAGCGCGCAGCTGCAGCTCGCGCCCTTGCTGCGGCGCGTCATCGCTGTGGACGAGATCGAGATCGACGGCCTCGTGCTGCCGCGCGCCTCGGTGCGGGCGTTCAGGGGCAAGGGGCCCAAGCCGCAGGAGGGCGGGGCGGGCGTCGTCGCACTGCCGGCACCTTGGACGCTCGCGCCCGTTCCCGTGGAACAGGTGCGCTGGCGCGACGTGAGCTGGATCGACCGGCGCGACATCTCGCTGGCCTACGACGGCGACATCCGGTTCGACCCCGGCTGGCGCCCGCGCCAGGCCCGCATCGAGCGCGCCGGCACACCCTTGCCCGTACGCCTGCGGCTGGACCGCCAGGCCGGGCAGGACCGCTGGCGCACCCGCATCGATGCGGGCGGCGGCACCTGGAACGGCGTCTCCCGCCTGGAGACGCTGCCCGACGGCAAGCTGCAGCTCTCGGCCGACCTGGAGCCGCGCCAGATCGACATCGAGAGCCTGGTGCAGGCCTTCGGCCGCCGCACCTCGATCGCCGGCAGGTTCTCGGGTACGACCAGGCTCTCGGCGGAGGCTGCGAGCGCCGAGGAGCTTGGCGCGCTCGTTCGCAACCTGCACACCCGCACCACGTTCTCGGTACAGCCCGCCACGCTCACGAAGCTGGACGTGGCCAAGGCCGTCAGCACCGCCGGCATCAGCCGCGGTGGCACCACCAGGCTGGACGAGCTCACCGGCACCCTCGACACGCAAGGCACCGAGGACGGCGTGGTGATGCAGTACAGCAATCTCAAGGCCCGCTCCGGCGTGCTCACGGCCAGCGGCAATTTGAAGGTGTTCAACCGCAAGCTCGACGGCGAGATCGCCGTCGACCTGGTGGACGGCGTGGTCGGTGTGCCGCTGAAGCTGGGCGGCACCATGAGCGACCCCGAGCTCTCGCTGACCGGTGCCGCGCTCACCGGCGCCGCCATCGGCAGCGCCGTGCTGCCGGGCGTGGGCACGGCCATCGGGGCGCGCGTGGGTCAGCAGGTGCAGAAGCTGTTCGGCACCGACAAGCCGAAGGCGAAGCCCGCCAACCGCGCAAAGCCCGCAGCCAGGCCGACGCAGGCCGCACCGCGGCAGTGAGGCAGTGAGGCAGGCGCCCTCGTCAGGGCTTGCCGAACTCGCCGTGGCGTCCCGCGCCGCCTGCAAAGCGCGCTGCGCCGGCCTGGCCCTCGGCGAAGACCACCGGCACGCCCAGTGCGCCCTCGCGGCGCAGGGCCTCGTCCAGCGGCATGTCCCACTGCTCGTAGGCGGAGCGTCGATCGGCCAGCATGCAGCGCTGCGGGAAGGCAGCGAGTTCGCGTGCCAGCTGCTGCGCGGCGGCCAGCGCGCCGCCAGGCGGCGTCACGCGGTTGGCCAGGCCCATCGCCAGCGCCTCGGTCGCGTGCACCGCACGGCCCGTGAGGATCATGTCGAGCGCGCGCCCCATGCCCACGATGCGCGGCAGCCGCACCGTGCCGCCGTCGATCAGCGGCACGCCCCAGCGGCGGCAGAACACGCCGAAGACGGCGTCCTCGTCGGCCACGCGCAGGTCGGCCAGCAGCGCGAGCTCGAGGCCGCCCGCCACCGCGAAGCCGTTCACCGCGGCGATCAGCGGCTTCGACAGCGCCATGCGCGTCGGCCCCATCGGGCCGCTGCCGCCGCCTTCGCGGTCGAGCTCGTTGCGGCGGGCCGGGTCGCCCACGGCAGAGAGGTCGGCACCTGCGCAGAAGTGCCCGCCGGCGCCGGTCAGCACCGCGGCGCGCAGGGCGTCTTCGGCCTCGAAGCGGCTGAAGGCCTCACGCAGTTCGGCCGCCATCGGGCCGTCGACCGCATTGCGCTTGTCGGGCCGGTTCAGGGTGATGGTGCAGACGGCGCCGTCTGTGTCGTAGCTCACATGCTGCATGGCCATGTGCACATCCTTCCGGGGCAGAATTGCATGTTCGATCGCTCACGATGATCGCAGGAAATATTTCTCTTCCCCGCAAAAATGGACAAAGTATGTAATGTGCCGGTCGCCGTTCCCAGCGCCCCGGACCTGATCCTCGACCTGCTGGTGGCCGACGGCGGCACCCTGAGCGCCCAGGCGCTGTGCCGCGCGGGCGCGCTCATGGGCATCGGCGAATCGACGCTGCGCGTGGGACTGACCCGGCTCACGGCCGAGGGCAAGATCGCGCGCGGCGAACGCGGCGCCTACATGCTCGACCGCAAGGGCGCAGCGCTGTCGCGCACCGTCGACGCGTGGCGCAGCCGGCAGGCGCAGACCGTGGCATGGAAGGGCGACTGGCTCGCGGTGCACGACGCGGGCGTGCCGCGCGCCGACAAGACCGCCTGGCGCCACCATACGCTGGCGCTGTCGCTGCGCGGGTTCGCGGCGCTGCACCCGGGCCTGCACGTGCGGCCCGACAACCTCTCTGGCGGCCTCGCGGCCGAGCGCAAGCAGCTGGCGGCGCTGGGCCTGTCTTCCGACGCGCTGGTGTTCCGCATCGCCGACCTCGATGACGCGGCGCAGGCGGCGGCGCGCAAGCTGTGGAACGTGCGCGCCATGGAGGCCGACTACCGCCGCCTGCAGGCCGGCGTGGAGCGCAGCGAGAAGCGGCTCGCCACGCAGAAGCTCGAGACCGCGACGCGCGAGTCGCTGCTGCTGGGCCGCGCCGTCATCGGGCACCTCATCCGCGATCCGCTGCTGCCGCCCGAGCTGATGTCCCCAAAGCCGCGCGCCTCGCTGCTCGCCGCCACCCGGCGCTACCACGACAAGGGCCTGGTGCTGTGGCGCAGATGGCTGGCGCAGCCCTAGGCGCGCGCAGCCTCAGGCTTGCAGCCGCACCACTTCCGAGTCGCCCGGCGTGCGCGCGTGCAGCCGCTGCACGTCGGACGCGCGCCGCGCCAGCACCGCACGCTGGTTGATGTAGCCCTTGTCGGTGATCTCGCCCGCGTCGAGGCTCGGCGGCTCGGCCAGCACCAGCGCGCAGGCGGGGCATTGCGACGAGCCCGCGCCTTCGTCGCGTAGCGCGCGCATCACGCCGGCGATGTGCTCGCCCATGGCTTGCGGCGCAAGCGCGGCGCCCTGGGGGCTCGCGAACACCAGCATGCCGATCTCGTCGCGGTCATGGCCGGTGAGCACGACGTCCTGTGCGTGCGGCGCGAGCAGCGACACCAGCTTGACGCGCAGCGTGCCCACCGACACCCAGGTGCCGGTGGAGAGCTTGAAGTCTTCGGCCACACGGCCATCGAAGATCACGCCTTGCGCAGGCTGCGACGGGTCGGCCAGGAAGCCGGCGTCGCCGATGCGGTAGTAGCCCTCTTCGTCGAAAGCCTGCGCCGTTTCGCGCGGCGCGTCGCGATAGCCCGGGAACACCGAGACGCCCTTGACGCGCATCTCCAGCTTCTCGCCGTTGGGCACGAACTTCAGCTCCAGGCCCGGCAGCGGTGCGCCGATGCAGCCGGCGCCGTCGAGCTTCCAGTGCGCGGAGGTGATGGCGGGCGATGTCTCCGTCGCGCCCCATGAGGTGGTGAGCCACAGGGGCCGCTCGGGGCGCACGCGCCGGGCCACCGCCTCCAGCCTCTGCCAGGTGGAGGGCGCCAGCGCCGCCGCCGCATAGAAGGCGAGCCGCAGCCGCGAGAACACCTCCGCCGCCAGCGCATCGTCGGCCTCCAGGAACGGCAGCAGCATGTCGAAGCCGCGCGGCACGTTGAACAGCAGCGTGGGCTTCACCTCGCGCAGGTTGCGCACCGTCTTCTCGATCAGCCCCGGCGCGGGACGGCCCTCGTCGATGTAGAGCGCGCCGCCGTGGCACAGCACCATGTTCAGGTTGTGGTTGGCGCCGAAGGTGTGGCTCCAGGGCAGCCAGTCGACCAGCACCGGCTTCTCCTGCGAAAGGAAGCGCCAGGTCTGCGCCATCATCTGCTGGTTGGCGCACAGCATGCGGTGCGTGTTGATGACCACCTTGGGCTTGCCGGTGGAGCCGGAGGTCAGCAGGTACTTGGCGTGCGTTTCGGGCAGCACGCTGGCGAAGGCTTGCATCACGGCGGGCGTTTCGTTCACCGCGAGCAGGCTGTCGAAGTCCAGCGCGCCCGGATGCGCATCGGCATGGCGGCTGAACACCGTCACCGCTTCCACGCCGCAGCCAGCGAGCGAACCGCCGTACAACTTCGCGTCAGACGCATAGATCAGCGCGGGCTTCAGCGCCTGCAGCATGCCGTTCAGCCGCGACGGGTCCTTCGCCATGCGCGAGTAGGCGCTGGAGAGCGAGCATGCGGTGCGGCCAACGTGCATGGCCGCGAGCATCAGCACCGCGTGGTCGATGGCGTTGTCCGAGAGGATCACCACCGGCTGGCCCGCCGGCAGGTTCAGGTCGAGCAGTGCCTGCGCCACAGAGCCCACTGCTAGGCGCAGCGCGCGGTAGTCGAGCCTTCTCCAGCCATCGCCGCTTCCGTCGCGCTCGGCGAAGGCCAGTGCGTCGGGTGTCTCGCTCGCCCAGCGTTCGATCCATTCGCCGATGCAGCGCGCATATGGCTTCAGCGCCATCGGCGAACGCAGTGCGAAGGAGCCGTCGTCGAAGTCGATGCGTACCGTGCGGGTTGGGGCGATCAGGCTTTCGTCTTGCAAGAAGTCGGTCATTTCAATCGAGTTTGCCGATGTCGCTCTTGGCGCGAATCAGGTTTAACAGCAGGGTGTCGCGGGCGGATTCGAGATCTGCCGTACGGCGTTGACCAAGCTCCTCGGCCACGCCTTGCGCCACCTGCTGCTTCAGCTCGGCCGTCATCGATGGCGCGCCCAGGTCTTTCCACCAGTCCTCGATCGGTCCGCCCAGGTGCGCGAGCACATGCTCGATGCCGCCCGCGCCACCCGACAGGTGCAGATTCATGAACGGCCCCATCACCGCCCAGCGCAGGCCGGGCCCGTGCGCGATGGCCGCATCGATGTCGGCCACGCTGGCCACGCCCTGGTCGACGAGGTGGAAGGCCTCGCGCCACAGTGCCGCCTGCAGCCGGTTCGCGATGTGGCCCTTGACCTCGCGCTTCACGTGGATCGGCCGCTTTCCGATGGCCGCGTAGAACGCCATCGTGCGCTCGATGGCCTCGGCCGAGGTCTGCTCGCCGCCGATCACCTCCACCAGCGGAATCAGGTGCGGCGGGTTGAACGGATGCCCCAGTACCACGCGCTGCGGGTGCGCGCAGCCCGACTGCACGCCGCTGATCGCCAGGCCCGACGAGCTCGACGCGAGGATCGCCTCGGGCGGCGCTGCCGCGTCCATGCGGCGGAACAGGTCGATCTTGAAATCCATGCGCTCGGGGCCGTTCTCCTGGACGAAGTCGGCCACCGAGACGGCGTCTTCCAGGCTGTCGTGGAAGCGCAGGCGATCGACGGAGGCACCCGGCGCAAGGCCGAAGCGCTCCAGCGTGGGCCAGTGTTTCGCCACGGCCTCGCGCAGCCTCTCTTCCGCGCCGGGCGAGGGGTCGGTCGCGTTCACGTCCAGGCCATGCGCGAGGAAGTGCGCGGCCCAGCTCGCACCGATCACGCCGGTGCCGACCACCGCCACGCGCTGGATGTCCGAGGATGTGCTCATGTCGATTTCCACCGCGCGCAGCGGCTCTCCGCCTTCGTGGTCCATGCGGCCTCGCCGCGGATCGGCTCGACCACCTTGTAGTAGTCCCAGGGCTCCTTCGACTCGGCCGGAGTCTTCACCTGCATCAGGTGCATGTCGTGCACCATCAGGCCGTCGTCGCGCAGCCAGCCGCCCTTGACGAACATGTCGTTGAATTTGGTCTTGCGCAGTTGCGCCATCACCTTGTCGGCGTCGTCGCTGCCCGCGGCCTTCACCGCCTGCAGGTACTGCAGCGCTGCCGAGTAGTCGCCGGCGTGGAAGGAGGAGGGCATGCGCTTGTGCTTGTCGAAGAAGCGGCGCGCCCATTCGCGCGACTCGGGGCTCTGGTTCCAGTACCAGCTGTCGGTGAGGTACATGCCCTGAGATGCCTTCAGGCCCAGTGCGTGTACGTCGTTGATGGTGATGATCATGCCGGCCAGCTTCATGTTCTTGCCGATGCCGAACTCCGCCGCCGACTTGATCGCGTTGACCGTGTCGCCGCCCGCATTGGCCAGCGCCAGCACCTGCGCCTTCGAGCTCTGCGCCTGCAGCATGAACGACGAGAAGTCGCTCGCGCCCAGCGGATGCTTCACCGAGCCCGCCACCGTGCCGCCCGCAGCCTGCACGGTCTTGGTGGCGTCGTTCTGCAGCGCCGCGCCGAAGGCGTAGTCGGCCGTCACGAAGTACCAGCTCTTGCCGCCGGCCTTGGCCACCGCGCTCGCGGTGCCGCGCGCCATGGCCACCGTGTCGTAGGCGTAGTGCACCGTGTACGGCGAGCAGTACTCGTTGGTGAGGCCCGAGGCGCCCGAGCCCACCACGAAGTACGGCTTCTTCTTGTCTGCCGCCACGCCCGCCATGGCGATGGCCGCGCCCGAATTGACGCCGCCGATCAGCATGTCGACCTTCTGCACGTCGAACCACTCGCGTGCCTTGGCCGCGGCGATGTCCGGCTTGTTCTGGTGGTCGGCCGTGACCAGCTCGATCTTCTTGCCGTCGATGGCGCCGCCCATGTCGGCGATGGCCATGCGGATCGCCTCCGCACCGGCCGGGCCGTCGTAGTCGCGGTAGATGCCCGACATGTCGCTGATGAAGCCGATGCGGATCACGTCGTCCGACACCTGCGCCGAGGCGCCCGTCGCCGTGAAGGCCGCACCGAGCGCCGCTGCGAGGGCGCTGCGGGAAAGCTTGCTCATGTATCCGTCTCCGTTTCGTTTCTGCTTGTCGCCCGCCTTCAGCCCAGCGCGAACTCGGGCCTCGGCGTGCCCACCCGTGGCAGGCCCATCATCTGCCGCGCCTCGGCGGGCGTGGCCACTTCCATGTCGAGCTCGCGGATCACGCGCACGATGCGCTCGGTGAGCTGCACGTTGGTGGCCAGCTCGCCGTGGCGGAAGTAGAGGTTGTCTTCCAGGCCCACGCGCGCATGGCCGCCCAGCAGCAGCGCCGCCACGTTGGCCTCCAGCTGCGAGGGGCCGATGCCGCTCACGCAGAAGATGCTGCCCTTGGGCAGCGTGTCGACCATCATCTGCAGGAAGCGCGGCGAATACGGCATCGCGTTCTGGAAGTTGCGGTGCACGTTCATCACCAGGTTGATGAAGTAGGGCTCGTCGTCGTGGCCCTCGCCGATCAGCGTGGTCGTGTCCTGCAGGATGTGCGTGGGGCTGAACACCTCCCACTCGGGCTTGATGCCGCGCGCCTTCATGCCGGCGGCCAGTTCGCGCCCGCGCGTGATGGGCGTGTCCATCAGGATCTGCTTGCCCTCGAAGCTCAGGTTGAGCGTGGTCGCGTCGAGCGTGCACATCTCGGCGCCGGCGTCCATGCCCTTGATGCGCTCCTCCCACGCGATCTCCCAGCGGTCGCCGGCCAGCGGCTTCACCATGTCGCCGTGCACGCCGCCGCCGGTGGAGTTGTTGATGACGATGTCGCTGCCGCCCGCGCGGATGCGGCTGTTGATGTCGCGGTACACCTCGGCGTCGCAGGTGGCGCCGTCGTCGGGCCGGCGTGCGTGGATGGCGACCACGCTGGCGCCGGCGTTCCAGCAGCGCAGCACCTCGGCCGCGATCTCTGAGGGCTGGGTGGGGAGGTGGGGGTTCTGCGACTTGTGGGCCATGCCGCCGGTGGGGGCGATGGTCACGATCACTTTGCGCTTCGACATGCTCGGGGGCTCCTGGTGTCTGTCATGGGGCGCGCCATTATTTTTTTGAGCTGCGTTCCCACTCAGTCATCGCGACGACATTCGGCCTCAGGGTTTACGCTGCGCCACCGGCTAAAGTCGCCCCAGCGCCATCTGTGTCTTTCCGTCCCATGCCCACGAACAAGCCGGCCCCCAAGGCGGCCTCGCTCACGATTGCCCAGCTGCTGCAAGGCTCGGCCTGGTTTCCCCTGCTCGACGTGAGCGCGGGCGAGCGCGTGCTCGACGAGATGCGCGAGGTCGAGGTGGCGCCCGGCGCCGCGCTGTGCCGGCGCGGCGACACGCCGATGCACTGGTACGGCACGCTAGAAGGCCTGCTCAAGTGGTCGATCACCTCGAGCGATGGCCGCTCCGTGACCTTCGGCGGGCTCTCGGTGGGAAGCTGGTTCGGCGAAGGCACGCTGCTGCGCGCGCTGCCGCGTTCGGCCGACATCATCGCGCTGCGGCCCAGCCGTGTGGCGGCGCTGCCGCTGGAGACCTTCGAGTGGCTGCACCGCACGCAGCGCGGCTTCGACCACTTCCTGCTGCAGCAGATCAACGAGCGGCTGCACTGGTTCATGGGCAACTACGCGGCGCACCGCCTGCTCGATGCCGACAGCCAGGTCGCGCGTGCGCTGGCGGGGCTGTTCCACCCGTGGCTGCACCCGGGCAGCGAGCCGCATCTGCAGACCTCGCAGGAAGAGATCGCGAACCTTTCGGGCGTGTCACGCCAGCGATGCAATGCGGCGCTGAACCGGCTGAAGGAGGCAGGCTTCCTGCGCATCGAATACGGCGGCATCACCGTGATCGACCTGGAAGGGCTGCGGCGGTTCATCAGCGAATGAGGGCTCGCTCCCTCTTCCCTCGGGCAGAGGGTTGGGGTGAGGGTGCGGCGCCCGAGCAAGCGCGGCGCTTCGTTCGAGGCACTCACCCTCACCCTAGCCCTCTCCCGCTTGCGGGAGAGGGGACAACACCGAGTCCGCGCGTATGGTGCGACGCCGCCCGCTCGTACACCGGCGTGTCGATCCCTTCCATCCGTGCCTTCAGCTGCAGCGCCAGGAACTGAGAGTAGTGCCGCGACCGGTCGCGCTGCGGCAGGATAGAGTTTTTTGTGTTGATCGGGAAAGTGACCATGCAGCCAGCGCTGAACTTGAAATCGTTTCGAACCAATGGCTATGCAGTGCTCCATGGCGCGGTTTCAAGCTCGATGATTTCGCAGCTTCGTGCAGAGCTCGCGCGCGTCGAGGCTGCGTGCTCGTCGATGAGCGAGGAAGAAAGAGAACGAGACTTCGTTTTCGAGAAAGATCTCTCCGATGCTGGCCGAGGAGGAATCAGCGCGCACGATGTCGGTAGCGCGATCTTCATCATTGGAAATCTCTGTCGGTACGTACCCTTGGGCTACGAGCTCCTGGCTCTGCCCGCACTCGCGGACGCAAGCGCATTGGCGCTGGGTACAGGGCCTTCAGGTGTGACCGCCCATTTCATGAACGCGACCATCAAGCACCCGATCTTCGGAAGGGCTATCGGATGGCATCGGGACTTTCCCAACGATTACCTGAGCGGAGAGAGTTCCAGCTTTCTTCGACTGATGATCTGCCTGGATGGAATGCAGGCGAACGGCGGGGCCACGAGGTTCATGCCCGGAACACACCTCGTCAGCGACGAAGAAGTGCGCGCAGAGAAAAAGCAGGGCCTGCGCCATCGCCATGATCCGTATGCAGGCCAGCCCGTGGAATGTGGGCCTGGCGACGTGGTGCTCATTCACCCCAAGGTCGTGCATGGCAGCCCTGCGAATCACAGCACCGAGCCCCGGCGGAACATCGTCGTTCAGGTCGGGGTCGCCGGGATGGCACTGGTCGGCGAAAGAGAAGAGGCGACAGGAAGAATGCTGGGGCCGGCATGCGCAGGGGATTCCGGCTGGCTGCCGACAGCATGAGGAATATCCGCGGATCGAAGAGTCAGCTCGTCATCGAGAACTCGTCGCAGAGTCGTCGATGAAGAAATCCGGAAGCTTTTGAGAAGAGACGGCGATTGATCGCCGTCATACCCGGCATGCAGCTTTAAACGCCCAGCAACTCCTCCAGCGCATGTGGCTCCGCCAGCAGATCCGCCGAGGCCCCATGCCGCACGATCTGCCCCTTCTCCATCACCACCGCGAGATCGGTGTTCGCGAGCACCTTGCGGTAGTCGCGGTCGACGATCAGCGTGGCGATGCCCGTCGCGCGGATTTCGCCGATCACGCGCCAGATCTCGGCCACGATCAGCGGTGCGAGGCCCTCGGTGGCCTCGTCGAGGATCAGCAGGCGCGGGTTGGTCATGAGCGCGCGGCCGATGGAGAGCATCTGCTGCTCGCCGCCCGACAACTGCTGGCCGCCGTGCGACAGCCGCTCCGACAGGCGCGGGAACGTGGCCATCACGCGGTCGAAGGTCCATTCGCGACGGCCGTCGATGCCCGCGCGCTCGCTCATGACGAGGTTCTCGCGCACCGACAGGTTCGGGAAGATGCCGCGCCCTTCCGGCACGTAGCCGATGCCCAGGCGCGCCATCTTCTCGGGCGGCAGGCCGGTGACGGTGCGGCCGTCGACCTGCACTTCGCCCGACGCGGGGCGCACGTAGCCCATCATGGTGCGGATCAGCGTGGTCTTGCCCATGCCGTTGCGCCCGAGCAGGCCGACCGAGGTGGCCGCTGGAACGGCGGCATGCACGCCGCGCAGGATGTGGCTGTTGCCGTAGTAGGTGTTGAGGTCGCGCACGAGCAGCATGTCAGTGGTCTCCGAGATAGGCCGTGCGCACTTCCGGGTTCTCGCGGATTTCCTGGGGCGTGCCTGTGGCGATGACTGCACCGTTCACCATCACGGTGATGCGGTCGGCGATGCGGAAGACCGCGTCCATGTCGTGCTCCACCAGCAGGATCGCGTGCGTGGCCTTCAGCCGCGCGAGCAGCGTGAGCATGCGGTCCGTCTCCTCGGCGCCCATGCCGGCGAGGGGCTCGTCCAGCAGCAGCACGCGCGGCTTGGTGGCCAGGCACATCGCCACCTCGAGCTGGCGCTGCGCGCCGTGGCTCATGGTGCCGGCGATGCGCTGCGCCTCGTGCGCGAGGCCGGCGGCCTCGAGCGCCGCGTCGGCCGATGCGCTGCTGGTGGCGCAGCCGCGCGACGACTGCCAGAAAGCCCAGGGCCTGGGTGTGGCGGCCTGCGCGGCGAGCCGGCAGTTTTCGTGCACGCTGAACTCCGGGAAGATGGTCGTGCGCTGGTAGCTGCGGCCCACGCCGTCGCGCGCGCGCTTCCATTGCGCGCGGCCGGTGATGTCCACGCCGTCGAGCGCGATGCGGCCTTCGCTCGCCTCGATCTCGCCCGAGAGCATGTTGATGAGCGTGGACTTGCCGGCGCCGTTGGTGCCGATCACGGCGTGCACCTCGCCCACGTGCAGGTCGAGCGTGACGGCGTTGACGGCGGTGAGGCCGCCGAAGCGGCGCGTGAGTTTCTCGACGGAGAGCAGTGCGTTCATGGTCTTGCTCCTTCCCCCGCTGGGAGAAGGTTGGGATGGGGGCTTGCGGCGCTGGTGGAGGTGGTGCCTTTGCAAAGGCCGCTTGCCCCCACCCCGGCCCTCCCCCAGCGGGGGAGGGAGGAATACGGGAAGCAATTCATGCGGCCCCCTTCGGCGACAGCCGCTGCACAAGACCGATCAGCCCCTTCGGCAGCAGCGCCACGAATACGATGATCGCGAGCCCCAGCGTCAGCTGCCAGTGGTCGGCCAGCGGGCCCATCACCGCATGCGTGGAGAAGATCTCCTTCAGCAGCGTGAATGCCACCGCACCGATCACCGCGCCGCGCAGGTGGCCCAGGCCGCCCAGGATCACCATCAGCAGCACCTCGCCCGAGTTGTGCCAGGCCATGAGCTCGGGGTTGACCACGCCGTCGCGCGAGGCCAGCAGGAAGCCCGCGAGCCCGGCCAGCGCGCCCGCCAGCACGAAGGCCGCGAGCTTGTAGCCGTACACCGCGAAGCCGGCCGCGCGCATGCGCTGCTCGTTCACGCGGATGCCCGCCAGCGCTGCGCCGAAGCGCGAACGGCGGATGAGCGCCAGCAGGCCGTAGGTGAACACCAGCGAGGCCAGCACCACGTAGAACAGCACCGTGCGGTTCTCCATGTCGAGCGCGCCGATGGCGGGCCGCACGTACATGTAGATGCCGTCGCTGCCGCCGCCGACCTTGGTGTCGTGGAACACGAAGAAGGCCATCTGCGCGAAGGCCAGCGTCACCATGATGAAGTACACGCCGCGCGTGCGCAGGCTTAAAGCGCCGACGAAGAGCGCATAGAGCGCCGCCGCGCCCATCGCCATCGGCAGCAGCAGCGCGAAGTTGCCGCCCTCGTTGCCGGAGGCCAGCACCGTCACGTAGGCACCGATGCCGTAGAACGCCGCGTGGCCCAGGCTCACGAGGCCGGTCATGCCCACCAGGAGCTCCAGGCTCAGCGCGAAGATCGACAGGATCATCACCTTCACGATGAAGTCCGATGCATAGTTGCCCATGAACGGGCCGGCGACGCCGATGGCCACCGCACAGGCGATGGGCAGCAGGAATGCGCGCTTCTTCATTGCTGTCATGGCCGCCTCCCCATCAGCCCCTCGGGCTTCCAGATCAGCACGATGGCCATCAGCAGGTAGATGCCGATGCCGCTGAGGTCGGCGAAGAACACCTTGCCGAAGGTGTCGACGAAGCCCACCAGCAGCGAGGCCACCAGCGCTCCGGTGATGGAGCCGATGCCGCCGATCACCACCAGCACGAAGCAGATGATGAGCACGCTTGCGCCCATGTTGGGATAGACCGAGGACATCGGCGCGGCGATCATGCCGGCCAGCGCCGCGAGCGCGACCCCGGCAGCGAACACGATGCGGTAGAGCCGCTTCACGTCGATGCCCAGGCCGCGCACCATGTCGCGGTTGCTCGCGCCGGCGCGGATCATCATGCCCAGGCGCGTGCGGTTGACCACGAAGTACAGGCCCACGGCCAGCACGATGCAGGCGGCCGATGCGAACAGCCGGTACCACGGGTAGCTCATGACGCTGCCCAGCGCGAAGCTGCCATCGAGCCACGCGGGCACCTTCACGCCGTGCACGTCGTTGCCCACGAGGATGGAGCGCAACTCCTCGAACACCAGGATCAGGCCGTAGGTCATGAGCACCTGCTGCAGGTGGTCACGCTGGTAGAGGTAGCTGAAGAAGGCCCATTCGAGCAGGTAGCCGAACACGGCCGCGAGCACCACGCCGGCCACCAGCATCAGCAGGAACTGGTCGCCGAAGACAGGCGCGAGCGAGAACGCCATGTACGCGCCGATCATGTAGAAGCTCCCGTGGGCGAGGTTGATGACGCCCATGATCCCGAAGATCAGCGTCAGCCCCGAGGCCACGAGGAAGAGAAGCAGTCCGTACTGAACCGAATTCAGACATTGGACCAAGAAGGTTCCGAAATCCACGAGGAGGTTCTCTCAGGGCGGGATCGTTGAGGAGGGATGCAGTTAGCGGGACACCGCGGAACCGGCTTGGCCGGGCCGCAGGTGTCGCCCCCTGCAAGGGGGTTGGCGCAGCACACGAAGTGCGCGAAGCCTGGGGGGTGCCTATTTACATCCTGCAGCCGCGGGCCGGGTCTGCGAGGCCCTTGATGGCCGTGCTGACGAGCTTGTTCTCCTTGCCCTCGACCTTGCGCAGGTAGATGTCCTGCACCGGGTTGTGCGACTTGCTCACGGTGAAGGTGCCGCGGGGGCTGTCGATCTTGGCCTTCTCGACTGCGGCCGCGAATTCGGCCTTTTTCGAGATGTCGCCCTTGGTGGCGTTCAGGCCCACGCCCAGCATCTGCGCCGCGTCGTAGCCCTGCACCGCGTACACGTCGGGCTGCAGCTTGAACGACTTGGCGTACGCCACGCGGAAGGCGTTGTCGCGCGTGGTGTTCAGGCCGTCGGCGTAGTGCAGTGTGGTGAGCATGCCCTGGGCCGAATCGCCCTGCGCGTCGAGCGTGCCGTCGGTCAGGAAGCCGGGGCCGTACAGCGGAATGGTCTTGTTCAGGCCGGCGGCCTGGTAGTCCTTGACGAACTTCACGGCGCCGCCGCCCGCGAAGAAGGCGTACACCGCATCGGGCTTGGCCGCAGCGATCTCGGTCAGCAGCGCCTGGAACTCGACGTTGGGGAAGGGCAGGGTGAGCTGCTTCTCGACCTTGCCGCCGTTCTTCTCGAAGCCTTCCTTGAAGCCGTTGACCGACTCGTCGCCCGCCGCGTACTTCCAGGTAATGGTCATCGCCTTCTTCTTGCCCTGCTGCTTGGCCGCAACTTCGCCCATGGCATAGGCCGGCTGCCAGTTGCTGAACGAGCTGCGGAAGATGTTGGGCGCGCACATCGGGCCGGTGACGGCGTCGGCGCCGGCATTGGGCACGATCAGCACGGTGCCGCTCTCCTTGGCGGCCTTGGCCATGGCCATGGCCACGCCCGAATGCACCGTGCCGACGATCACGTCGACGTTGTCGCGCTTGATGAGCTTGTTGACGTTGTCGGTGGCCTTGGCGGGGTCGGACTCGTCGTCGACCTTGAAGTACTCGATCTCGCGGCCGGCGAGCTTGCCGCCCTGCTCGTCGACGTACAGCTTGAAGCCGTTCTCGATGGCCACACCCAGGGCCGTGTAGGTGCCGCTGTAGGGCAGCATCAGGCCGACCTTGAGCTTGCCTGTGCCCTGTGCGCCGGCGGCCGCCGCCAGCGAGGCGAGGGCGATGGCCGTGAAGGCGAGGCGGGCGGTGCTGCGAATGGTCATGATGTCTCTCTCCGATTTATGGTGATGAAGGAAGTGGCCGCGACGATGACACGATCCGGCTGATCGCGATGCGGGGAATGCCCGCATTGAGGGATTTCCAGCAGCTCGCATCCGTCGACGCGCGCGGCGATGCCGCGGATCTGCGCGAGGGTGCCGTACTCGTCGTCGATGCCCTGCACGGCGAGCACGGGGCAGCGGATGGCGTCGAGTTCACGCTCGATGTTCCAGTCGCGAAAGGGCGGGTGCAGCCAGATGCGGTTCCAGCCCCAGAAGGCGGAATCGGCGCTGTCGTGGTAGCGGCCCAGCTTCTGCGGCAGGTCGGTGCCGAGGTAGGCGGTGCGCGCGTTCTCGATGTTCGCCACCGTCACGTCCTCCACGAAGATGTGCGGCGCCAGCACCACGAGGCCCGACACCTTGTCGGGAAAACGCGACGCGTACAGCAGCGAGATCGAGCCGCCATCGCTGTGGCCGAAGAGCCAGGGCTTCTCGTCGCCGAGGCCGAGCGCGGCGAAGAGCGCGGGCAGCACCTCGTGCGCCTGGCGGTGCATGAAGTCGACGTCCCAGAGCTCGTCTTCGGCGCGCGGGGTGGAGCGGCCGTAGCCGGGGCGCGAGAACACGAGGCCGCGCACGCCGGCGGCTTCGCACAGGCGCGCGGGGAAGTCCTTCCACATCGCGACGGAGCCCAGGCCCTCGTGCAGGAAGACGACGAGCGGGGCGTCGGTGCGCTCGGGGGCGATCCACTGGCATTCGATGCGCACCTCGCGGTTGCGCCAGATGATGTCCGCGAACTCCGTGCTCATGAGGTCGCTGCCGGCTGTTGCTCCTTCCCCCTCTGGGGGAAGGCCGGGATGGGGGCAGTCGGCGCTCGCAGGGGCCGTGTCTGCGTGGAGGCCGAGGGCCCCCCCCCCCCCCCCCCCCCCCCCGGG
>CAJYQC010000504.1 GCA_913776885.1 uncultured Variovorax sp. | reverse complement strand
GCGTTTCGTGTGGCGCGGTGCTACGTAACACGCGCGGTAACCCGCACGTAACAACGGCCTGAAATACCTCCGAAAAAGGGCTTCGCCAGCCCACGTTCTTCGGCGCTTTTCGAGCAATTTCTTCAACGAAATCAAAGTACTACACGCGCCTGAGCGTCGCGCGCGCCAGTGTTCGCCCGAGTGGGCATCGTTCCTGCGGTATCTGAAACGAAAGACAACATTTCGAAGCCGCCCAAGGGTGGCAACAGAGGCAGAGGACGTCGCGTGAACAATTTCTTCTTGGACATCGGCAACGGCAACGAAGCATGCGGCGCAGGCAAGGCCTGCTGCCGCGACTCGGCACACGAGGCAGGAGTGCGGACATGGAAATGAACATCCACTACACCGCGCCGAGGCCGGTGCCAACCGTCGCCCAGTTGTATGGCGGCGTCTTCCATGCAGCGCTGGTCGTGGCGGAAGACGCGGTCTGCGCCGACCGCATGCGGCGCATCCTCTGCGACCTCGCGCCGCATCGCCGGGTGGTGGTCGCATCGACCAGGACGGAAGCGTTCAACCTGCTCGCGGCATTGCCTTATGACCTGGTGCTCGTCGACATGCGGCTGCCCGGCAACGACGGCGCAGCGGTGCTCCATCATGTGCGCCAGACCTATCCGCGCATCGAGAGCATCGCCATGTCGGCCGCCGACGACCAGCAATTGGTGAACGCCGCGATCGCCGCGGGTGCCATCGGCTATCTGCTCACCGAGACAGACGACGCGGAACTCGCATACCTCCTGCGCTCCATCGAGCGCGGCGGCTCGCCGATGGACTCGCGCATCGCGCGGCGCATCCTCGGCTCGATCGCCGCGTCGGCCAAGGCGCGCACGATCGACACGATCCGCGTGCAGAGCCCCGCGCCGCAGCCGCAGACCCGCGAGCAGAAGGACGCTCCCGATTCGCGCCTGCCGCAGGGCCTGCTGTCGCCGCGCGAACTCAAGGTGCTGCGCCTGATCGCGCAGGGCTGGAGCAACAGGCAGATCGCTGAGGCGGTGTACCTGTCGGTCAACACCATCGAGTTCCACGCCAAGAGCATCTATCGCAAGCTGTCGGTCAAGTCGCGGACCCAGGCGGTCCATGAGGCGATGCAGCACGGGCTTCTGAACTGAGGTCCCTGCGGCGACGGCATCCGGCATGGCTATCCGGGCGAGCGGGCCAGCGGGGCCTCCTGCAGGCCCGCTGTCGGTTTTTCGCCCGTAGTACTTTCCCTCTTCCCCTGATCGAACTCCAGCACCGGCGGCCGGCGCGGTCCCTCGCGCAGGCCCGGCTGGAGCCGCTCGCGGGGCTTGCGGCGGCCTGCCACGCGCGTGGCAGCCATTGAATATCCTTTCAGCGCCCCGCTACAATCGCGGGTTGACTCCTGCTCCAGCGAAGAAGACAAGAGGATCCCCCATGAGTGACATGACCTCCGGCACGCACCGGATCGACACCAGCAAGCGCACGTGGTTGATTGCATCCAGCTGCGCTGGCGTTGCGGGCGGCGTGGCCACCGCCATCCCCTTTGTGAGCACTTTCCAGCCTTCCGAGAAGGCCAAGGCTGCGGGTGCTGCGGTCGAGGTCGACATCTCGGGCCTGAAGGTCGGCGAGAAGATCACCGTCGAATGGCGGGGCAAGCCGGTCTGGATCCTCAAGCGCTCCCCCGAACAGGTCGCGGAACTCCCCAAGCTCGATGGCCAGCTGGCCGACCCCCTCTCCAAGCGCCACCCCGACGAATTCACTCCCAAGTACGCACAGAACGAGCACCGCTCCATCAAGCCCGACGTGCTCGTCGTGGTCGGCATCTGCACCCACCTGGGCTGCTCGCCGACCGACCGCTTCCAGGCCGGCCCGCAGCCTTCGCTGCCGAACGACTGGGAAGGCGGCTTCCTCTGCCCTTGCCACGGTTCGACTTTCGACCTGGCCGGCCGGGTCTTCAAGAACAAGCCCGCGCCCGACAACCTGCCGGTGCCGCCGCACATGTACCTGTCGGACACCAAGCTCCTGATCGGTGAAGACTCCAAGAAGGCCTGAGGCGGAAGAAGAACATGGCTGAATTCCACGAGATCTCCCCCAACGCACCCGCCGGCGCCAAGCTGCTGAACTGGGTCGACAACCGCTTCCCGCTGAGCAAGCTGTGGAACGACCAGTGGGGCAAGTACTACGCGCCGAAGAACTTCAACTTCTGGTACATCTTCGGCTCGCTGGCGATGCTGGTCCTGGTGATCCAGATCGTCACCGGCATCTTCCTGGTCATGCACTACAAGCCCGACGCGAACCAGGCGTTCGCATCGGTCGAGTACATCATGCGCGACGTGCCGTGGGGCTGGCTGATCCGCTACATCCACTCGACGGGCGCCTCGGCGTTCTTCATCGTTGTGTACCTGCACATGTTCCGCGGCCTCATGTACGGCAGCTACCGCAAGCCGCGCGAACTGATCTGGGTGTTCGGCTGCGCGATCTTCCTGTGCCTGATGGCCGAGGCATTCATGGGCTATCTGCTGCCCTGGGGCCAGATGTCGTACTGGGGCGCCCAGGTGATCGTGAACCTGTTCGCCGCCATTCCCTTCGTCGGCCCCGACCTGGCCCTGCTGATCCGCGGCGACTACGTGGTGAGCGACGCCACGCTGAACCGCTTCTTCAGCTTCCACGTGATCGCCGTGCCGCTGGTGCTGCTCGGCCTGGTGGTGGCCCACCTGATTGCGCTGCACGAAGTGGGTTCGAACAACCCCGACGGCATCGAGATCAAGGCCAACCGCGGCCCCGACGGCCATCCGCTCGACGGCATTCCGTCGCATCCGTACTACACCGTGCACGACATCTTCGGCGTGGTGGTGTTCCTCACGATCTTCTCGGCGGTGATCTTCTTCGCCCCCGAGGCAGGCGGCTACTTCCTCGAATACAACAACTTCATCCCGGCCGACTCGCTGAAGACGCCGAACCACATCGCCCCGGTGTGGTACTTCACGCCGTTCTATTCGATGCTGCGCGCGACCACCGACGACATGGTCAACGTGTTCTCGCTGATCATCGCCGCGGCTGCCATCTGGAACTTCGTCAAGGGCAAGTCGGGCATGGGCCTGAAGATCGCGGCCGTCGTCGTCGCGGTCGTGGCGATCTTCCTGCTCAAGACCTTCGACGCCAAGTTCTGGGGCGTGGTCGTCATGGGCGGCTCGGTCATCATCCTGTTCTTCCTGCCGTGGCTCGACCACAGCGAAGTCAAGTCGATCCGCTACCGTCCGGGCTGGCACAAGTACGTGTACGGCCTCTTCGTGTTCTTCTTCCTGATCCTGGGCTACCTGGGCATCCAGCCTCCCGGCGTGTGGGGCGAACTGGGCATCGGCTCGTTCAAGCTGGACATCGCGCAGACCATCTCGCAGATCGGAACGCTCGTGTACTTCGGCTTCTTCCTGCTGATGCCGTGGTGGAGCCGCAAGGGCGAGTTCAAGACCGTGCCCGAGCGCGTGGTCTTCGCTGCCCATTGATGAGAACCAGAAGCCAAGAGAGCTGAGAGAAAAACGATGAAGAAAAGCATTTCCGGCTGGCTCGCGGTGCTGGGTCTCGCGCTGGGCCTGACCTTCTCCGCGGCTGCATCGGCCGAGTCCGGGGGCATCGCGTGGGACAAGGCGCCCAACAAGACGAACGACGTGAGCGCGCTGCAGAACGGCGCGAAGCTGTTCGTCAACTACTGCCTGAACTGCCACTCGGCCGCCTTCATGCGCTACAACCGCCTGCAGGACATCGGCATCACCGAGCAGCAGATCAAGGACAACCTTCTGTTCACCACCGACAAGGTCGGCGAGACCATGAAGGCCAACATCGACGCGCGCCAGGCCAAGGACTGGTTCGGCACCACGCCGCCCGACCTGACGCTGGTGGCGCGCTCGCGTGCCGGCCACGGCGGCACCGGCGCCGACTATCTCTATACCTACCTTCGCACCTACTACCGCGACGAAACCAAGGCAACCGGCTGGAACAACCTGCTGTTCCCGAGCGTCGCCATGCCGAACCCCCTGTGGGAACTGCAAGGCGAACGCCGCCCGGTCTACACCAAGGTCGAACAGCACGGCCACGAAACCGAAGTGTTCAAGGGCTGGGAGCAAGTCACTCCCGGCACCATGACGCCCGTGCAGTTCGACAATGCGGTCGGCGACCTGGTGAGTTACCTGCAATGGATGGCCGAACCGGCTCAGAACACCCGCGTGCGCATCGGCGTGTGGGTGCTGCTGTTCCTGGCCATGTCGGTGGTATTCGTGTGGCGGCTGAACGCCTCGTATTGGAAAGACGTCAAGTAGTTCCGTGCATGCCGACCGGATACCCTCGGGCATCCGGTCCCACAGAGTGGGTTGCCAACGCGACCCACTCTTTTTGATTTTTAGGAGTCTCTCGCCATGATGGTCTTGTATTCAGGAACGACCTGCCCCTTTTCCCACCGCTGCCGCTTCGTGTTGTTCGAAAAGGGCATGGACTTCGAGATCCGCGACGTCGATCTCTACAACAAGCCCGAAGACATCAGCGTGATGAACCCGTACGGCCAGGTGCCGATCCTGGTCGAGCGCGACCTGATCCTGTACGAGTCGAACATCATCAACGAGTACATCGACGAGCGCTTCCCGCATCCGCAGCTGATGCCCGGCGACCCGGTCGACCGCGCCCGCGTGCGCCTGTTCCTGCTCAACTTCGAGAAGGAACTCTTCGTGCACGTCTCGACGCTCGAGAACCGCACCACCAAGGGCAACGAGAAGGCGCTCGAAAAGGCCCGCTCGCACATCCGCGATCGCCTCACACAGCTGGCGCCCGTGTTCCTCAAGAACAAGTACATGCTGGGCGACAACTTCTCGATGCTCGACGTGGCCATCGCGCCGCTGCTGTGGCGCCTCGACTACTACGGCATCGACCTCAGCAAGAACGCTGCGCCGCTGCTGAAGTATGCCGAGCGCATCTTCTCGCGCCCGGCGTACATCGAAGCACTGACCCCGTCCGAAAAGGTCATGCGAAAGTAATTAAGATCGCCCCAGGCTTCGCGCACTTCGTGTCGCTTCGCCAACCCCCTTCCGGGGGCAGCACCAGCGGTCCGGCAAGGCCGGTTCCGCGGTGTTCCGCGAAGAGACGTTGGCCGATCCGAGGCCGCGATTTCGCGATTGTTTGGTACCAATTTCATGATCAACGCGCTCGAGTCGTCATCCACCCGCCCGTACCTCATCCGGGCGCTGTACGAATGGTGCACCGACAACGGCTTCACGCCCTACGTCGCAGTGCAGGTCGACGAGACCGTCCAGGTCCCGCGCGAGTACGTGAAGAACGGTGAGATCGTGCTCAACATCAGCTTCGACGCGACCAGCTCGCTCAAGCTCGGCAACGACTTCATCGAGTTCAAGGCCCGCTTCGCGGGCACGGCGCGTGAAATCAGCGTGCCGGTGGGACGCGTGATCGCGATCTATGCGCGCGAGAACGGGCAGGGCATGGCGTTTCCCGCGCCGGCTCCAGCCGCTTCGCAAGAGGGCCATGCCGATGCACCGGCTCCCGCCCAGGCACCCCCACGCTCGCCGCTGCGCGACGCTTCCCGCGGCGGCAGCGGCGCCCCCGAAGGCGATGCCGGCAAGATCGTGCACCTGGTGACGGGAGAGGAAGGAAGCGAGACGGTCGATGCCGGCTCTCCCGACGAGCCGCCGCGGCCGCCATCCGGTGGCGGCAGCCGGCCGTCGCTCAAGCGCATCAAGTAGGCCGGCAACTGGCAGAAGCGAGTGGCGATCGTTGCCCGGCCGGACCGGTCGGCGCCGCCACTAGAATCACGCACTGGAATTCAGCCGCTTTAGCTCAATTGGTAGAGCACCCGCCTTGTAAGCGGAAGGTCGTCAGTTCGATTCCGACAAGCGGCACCAAGCAAGAAACCCCTGAGTCCCGAACGGGCTCAGGGGTTTTCTTCTTCCTGTCCTTCCTCATGCAGCGCCCGACTGCCCCACCCCCTGCATCATCAACCCCAGCATCGCCAGCTGCGCCACCAGCGCCGGCCGTTGCGCCGAGCGCATGTTCTCAAGCACTTTCTCCAGCAGCGCCGCACTGCGCCCCAGCCCGGCCTGCTCCAGCCGCTGCACCTGAGCCTGTGCCCGCGACAGCGCGCCGCCGCTTTGGTGGCGCAGGCCCTGGCGCAGCCACAGGGCCAGCAGCTCCAGCGTGTCGCCGGCCAGTGCGTTCAGCGGGGGCACCTCCTCGATGTCGCGTTGCAGGCCCAGCGGCTGCGGCGCGGCGGTCTCGACCTGGAGCACCACGGCGCGCTGTTCGGTGAGCAGGGTCAGCGGCTGCATGATGGCCTGATCGCCCTGCAGATGCACCGTGCCCGCTACTGCGCGCAGCGCGCCGTGCTCGCCGGCCAGGGTGCGGGCCAGCGCGTCGACGGCGCCGGGGGTGACTGCGCGATGAGGCAGCGCCAGGTGCAGCAGCGATGGCGCATCGTTCTCGTGCGGGCTCGTGTCGTTTTCGTCGTCCGTCGCCGGCGATTGCCCCAGCCGCGCATGGAGCACCTGCGCCGCGGCGTCCCAATGGCACGACGCCACCTCCATGCGCTCGAAAGCCACCACATGCAGCTGGCCCGAAGCACCGGCGGAAGCACCGCTCGCGGCCTGCCTGGGTTTCACGAAATCCGGCTGCGCCTCGCGCAGGTGTGCTACCAGCGCGGCCACGCTGCCTTGTTTCAGCGGCGCGACGAGGTCGTCCCACGACTTGGGCGAGAGCGGCAGCACGCCCGTCTGCCGCGCGCCGGCCGTGATGTCGACCAGCCCGTTGGCGCGCCGGGTCGCGGTCTTGGTGATGACCTGCCCGCTCGCCAGCTGGCGCAGCGGAAAACCCGCGACGCGACGGTTCATGAGGCTGGGCGCGGCACCGCCTGCGGCGGCATCGGCGGCGCGCGACCACTGGCGCTCCAGCACGGTCACGTTCTGTGTGTCGGGGTCGGCGAAGAGGATGCTTGCGCCCTCCGCCGTCTCATCGGACCAGAGTTCGGCGCCGAGTGAGACCAGCCGCAGATGGTCGAGCGCGACTTCGCCCTTCACGCCGATGCCGAGGATCTGGCTGGCCGGCAGCGCGGGCCGGGCCGGGCCTTGCTGCGGCCGGGCGGCATGCGCCGCCGCGCGCAGCCGCGCCCACAGCTCGCACGTCAAGCGCAGCAGGCGCAGCGGGTCGAAACGGCTGCTGCGCGCCTGTTGCGCCTGCAGGAGCTGCCAGAGTTCGTCGAGCGCGTCGTCGACCCAGCTCCAGCCCAGGGCGCGTGCCTGTTCGCGCACGGCCTCGAGGCGGGCGGCCAGCGCCATCGCCGGCTGGCTCGATCCGTCGAGCCACAGCGACAGCAGCAGGGCGTCGATGCCCGAGCGCAGCGCGGCGGCGGCCTCGCCCTGCATCACGGAGGGCGCCGGCGATGCGGCCGCGTCTTCTTCGGACGACGCGGCCGGCTGCACCTCGACCATCACTTCCGCCGAGCCCGGCTCCAGCGCACCGGCCTGGCGGAACGCCCACAGCGCGATCACCACATGCGCGCAGCCGCCGCCCTGCTTGCAGTCGCAGCGCGCATGGACCAGCGAGCTGCGCGAGAAGAAACGCACGCTGCACATCGGCAGGCGCGCGACCGGCGGCGCGCTCGCGCTGCGCCAGGCTTGCACGCCGACCGCGGGCCGCGCGGCGGCGAGCCTGGCGGCCTGGTCGAGCACCGATGGGGCGAAGCTGGCGGCCAGCGCTGCATCGTCGAACTGCGCGGGGCTCCAGGCGGTCTCGGGCTCGGACGGCGAGGCTTCGGCGGAGGCGGCTGATGCGCCGGCTTCCGTCGGAGCCGCCTTCGCCAGCGCCTGGTAGGCCAGCACCAGCATCACCCGATGCCTGCACATGCCGCTGGCCGGGCAGCTGCATTGCGCGTCGCGCAGCGTGCGGCCGGGAGGCAGGCTGGTACGCACACCGTCGTCGAACTGCGCCTGCACGGTGCCGTCTGCGCCGGTCTCAAGCTTGGGCAGCAGGCCGGCCGCCACGTCCTTCTGGGCACGTTTGACGAAGCCCGCATTGGCCAGCGCCGTCAACGCCTCTGGCGTGAGTTCGAGCAGGTCGGCCCGCACCGATGCGATGTTGTCGGCGTTCATCCCTGCACCTTCTCGGCCAGCCAGCCGGCGAGCTGGCCCGGCGTCATCGCGCCGACCTGGGCGCCTTCGCGCACGAGCCGGGCAGCCATCTCGCGGTCGTAGTTGGGCTCGGCGTTCGAGTCGAGCGCGGCCAGCCCGAGCACCTTGGCGCCGGATTCGACCAGCGCCTTCACGCGCCGCACCAGCTCGTATTCGCTGCCGCCCTCGTAGAAGTCGCTCACCAGCACCACGATGCTCTTCGAGGGATTCGAGACCAGCGACTGCGCATACGCCACCGCCTTCGCGATGTCGGTGCCGCCGCCGAGCTGCACCTTCATCAGCAGCTCCACGGGGTCGGACACGTCGGCCGTCAGGTCGACCACTGCCGTGTCGAAGGCGACGAGGCGCGTGCGCATGCCGGGCAGCTGCCACAGGCAGGCTGCCATCACCGCGCTGTGGATCACCGAGTCGACCATCGAGCCGCTCTGGTCGATGAGCAGCACGATGTCCCACGGTTCCGCATGCCGCTTCGTGCGGCTGATGAAGACCGGTTGCTCCACGTAGAGCTTGCGGCGCTGCGGGTCGTAGCGGTGCAGGTTGGCGGCCAGCGTCGGGCGGAAGTCGACGTTGCGCGCCACCTTCATGCGCGAGCGGCGGCGCCGGTCGCGGCTGCCGCTGACGGCCTGGC
>CAJYQC010000503.1 GCA_913776885.1 uncultured Variovorax sp. | reverse complement strand
GCCGCCGTCCTCGCGCTGCACCACGTAGCCGGCGAGCGCCAGCGTGCGCAGCAGGCGCAGCGCGGTCGTCTTGTGCATCTGGCTGCGGCGCGTGAGCTCTGCGAGAGAGAGGTGCTCGTCCTGCATTCCGAAGGCATCGAGCAGCTGCAGTGCGCGGGTGACGGCGGTGACGCCGCCGGCGGCCTCGGCGTCTGCCTCGCGGGGCTGCTCGATCACTTCCTTGCGGGCGGAGGCGGTCTTCGAATTTTGTTTCACACAGTGGTCCAGGGTCCGTTCAGTGGACCACCATTGTATGGAATGGAACGCAAACCTAAAGTCGCGCCACGCCTTGCAGCACAGGCTGCAGTTACCTGGCGAACGACAAGGAGACAGACCCATGCGTACCTCGAGCCTCGGCTCCATTCCTCGCCGCGCGGCCCTCGGCCTCGCCCTTCTTCTGGCCTCGGGCATCGCGGCGGCGCAGGCCTATCCGGCGCGCCCGATCAAGCTCATCGTGCCGTTCCCGCCGGGCGGCGGCACGGACATCATCGCCCGCGAAGTAGCGAACAAGGTCGCGACCTCCGAAGGCTGGACCATCGTCATCGACAACAAGCCCGGCTCGGGCGGGAACATCGGCGTGGATGCGGCAGCCAAGGCCAGCCCCGACGGCTACACGCTGGTGCTGGGCCAGACCAGCAACCTCGCGATCAACCCGTCGCTCTACACCAAGCTGCCCTACGACCCGGTGAAGGACCTCGCGGCCGTGGGCCTCGTCGCATCGGCGCCGCTGGTGGTGGTCGTGTCTTCCGCATCGCCGTACAAGAAGCTCGCCGACGTGGTCGCCGCCGCCAAGGCCAAGCCCACCGCGCTCAACTACGCGAGCTCGGGCAACGGCACCGTGGCGCATCTCGCGACCGAGCAGTTCCAGAAGGTCGCGGGCATCCAGCTCACGCACGTGCCCTACAAGGGCGCATCGCAGGGCCTGACCGACCTGGTCGGCGGACAGATCCAGATCTACGTGTCGTCGGTGCCCACGCTGATCGCGCAGATCAAGAGCGGACAGCTGCGCGCGCTGGCCGTGACCTCGCTGCAGCGCAACCGCGACCTGCCCGACGTGCCCACCATGGTCGAGGCCGGCTACAAGGACTTCGAGGCCGTCACCTGGTTCGGCGTGGCAGGCCCCGCAGCCATGCCGAAGGATGCGATCACGAAGCTGAACGCGGCGTTCAACAAGGCGCTCGCGACGCCCGATGTGCAGAACAAGCTCGCGGCGCAGGGCGCGGAAGTGCTGTCGGGACCGCCGGAGAAGTTCGCCTCGCTGATCCGCACCGACGGCGTGCGTTGGGGCGCGATCGTGAAGGCCTCGGGCATCAAGCTCGACTGAACCCCGCCCGATCCCATGGCCGGCTCCGTCGTGCAGCGCACAGCTTCGCTCACCATGCCCACCGCACCCTTCTCTGCCGGACATGGACGCGCGCCGGTCGAGGTGCCGCCCGGCGCCTGCGACTGTCATGTGCACCTGTACGACTCGCGCTATCCGCCCGCGCCTGGCGCAAAGCTCACGCCGCCGGACGCCACCGCGCACGACTACCGTCGACTGCAGCAGCGCACCGGCACCGAGCGCGTGGTGTTCGTGACGCCCTCCACCTACGGCACCGACAACCGCCCCCTGCGCGATGCGCTCGCCGGCTTCGGCGCACAGGCGCGCGGCGTGGCGGTCATCGACGAGAACACCAGTGACGACGAACTGCGCTCGCTGCACGGCTGCGGCGTGCGCGGCATCCGGCTCAATCTCTCGCTGGGCGTCGCGAACACCGCGGCGCAGATCGCAGCGCTGGCAAGGCGCGTCGCGCCGCTGGGCTGGCACCTGCAGCTGCTTGCGCCGGCGGATCTGCTGTTGCAGCTCGCCGGCGTGCTGGAAGACTTGCCCGTGCCCGTCGTATTCGACCACTTCGCACGGCTCGCACCGTCGATGGCCGGCAGCCACGCAGCGCATGCGCTGGTGCTGGGCCTGCTCGCATCGGGCCGCGCGTGGGTCAAGCTCTCTGGCAGCTACATCGTGAGCGAGGAAGGCCCGCCGCAGTTCGCGGACGTGGGATCACTGGCTCGGAGCTTCATGCAGGCTGCGCCGCAGCGCGTGCTGTGGGGCAGCGACTGGCCGCACGCCAGCGCCAGTGCCGGCCATCAGGCCATGCCCGACGACGCGCAGCAGATGGCCCTGCTGGCCGGCTGGACCGAAACGGCAGCTGCATTGCGCCGCGTGCTGGTCGACAACCCGGCCGCGCTCTACGGCTTCGACGAACAGAACAATTCCTTGACGGAGACTCCATGACTTCCATGCACAGGCGCCGCTTCGGCGCATTGGGTCTGGCCGCGCTCGCCGCGGCCTCGCTGCCCGCACTCGCTCAAGGCCAGTGGCCCACCGGCCGGCCCATCACCTGGGTGGTGCCCTACCCGCCGGGCGGCACCACCGACATCCTCGGCCGCGCCATCGCGCAGCGGCTGGGAGCATCGCTGGGCACGACGGTGATCGTCGACAACAAGGCCGGCGCCACCGGCACCATCGGCTCGGCCTTCGTCGCGCGGTCGGCACCCGACGGCTACACGCTGCTGGGCACCTCGATCGGCCCGCAGGCCATCGTGCCCAGCCTGCTGCAGAAGATGCAGTACGACCCCGTCGGCGCCTTCGCACCGGTGACCCTGATCGGGACCATTCCGCACGTGCTGGTGGTCGGTGCCGCACAGCCGATGCGCACCGTGGCAGACCTTGTCGCGCGGGCGAAGGCGAAGCCCGAGGAGCTGTCTTTCGCGTCCGGCGGCAACGGCACCATCCTGCAGATGCAGGGCGAGCTGCTGCGGCTGCAGACGGGCACGCGCATGACGCACGTGCCCTACAAGGGCGACACCCCGGCCATCCAGGACGTACTGGCCGGCCACACCAGCTTCATGTTCGCGCCGGTGGCTGCAGCGCTGCCGCACATCCAGAGCGGCCAGCTCAAGGCGCTGGCCGTCACCTCGGCCGCGCGGCTGAAGGCGCTGCCGGACGTGCCCACCATGGGCGAGGCCGGCTTCAAGGACTTCGTGGTCGAGCAATGGCAGGCGCTGTACACGCCGGCAGGCACGCCCGCTGCCGTGGTCCAGAAGCTCAACGCAGAGGTGGTGCGCCACCTGAAGGACCCGGAGCTCGCCGCCATGGCCGACAAGCTGGGCGTCACCCTCGTGGGCAGCACACCGCAGCAGCTCGCCGACACCCAGAAGGCGGACCTGGCCAAGTGGGCCAAGGTCATCAAGGACGCGGGCATCCGGCCCGAGTGAGCCCAGTCTTCTTCCATTCACCCCCATCCACCACCTTCAGAGGTTTCCCCATGTCATCCCCCCTTCCCGACGTCATCCGCGACTTCGAGCGCGTGCCCGCGAACATCGTCGCGCAGGCGGCCGAGTTCCAGCCCGCCATCCTGGCCGACGTGGCCGGCCGCCGCGGCGCGCTCGACGGCCGCATCAAGGCCCTGCGCCCCCGCATGAAGCTGGCGGGCACCGCGATCACCGTGGAAGTTCGCCCTGGCGACAACCTGATGATTCACGCCGCCATCGCCATGGCCAAGCCCGGCGACGTGCTCGTCATCGACGGCAAGGGCGACCTCACATCGGCACTCATGGGCACGATCATGATGACCGCCTGCCGCCAGCTCGGCATCGCCGGCGTGGTGATGGACGGCGCCTGCCGCGACAGCCTCGAGATCGACGAGATGGACTTCCCCGTCTTCTGCGCAGGCACCAATCCGAACGGCCCCACCAAAAGCATCGGCGGGCGCATCGGGCATCCGGTGTCGATCGGCGGCGTGACGGTGCACGCGGGCGACTTCGTCATCGGCGACGGCGACGGCGTGGTGGTGGTTGAGCGCGAGAAGATCGAGTCGCTGCTGCCGCTGGCCGCCAAGAAGGTGAAGGACGAGGCCGCGCGCGTCGCCGCCATCAAGCAAGGCGACACCGCCGCCAAGTGGCTCGACTCCGCACTGCGTGCGGCCGGCGTCCTGAAGGAAGGCGAAAAGCTGTGACGACAGTTCTGGTGACGGGCGCCGACCTGGCGCCGCAGGCAGTCGAGCTGCTCGAAGGCCACGAAATCGTCTACGCGGGCAGGACGCCGACCGAGGACGACCTCGTCGCGCTGTGCCGCGCGCACGACCCGGTGGCCATCATCGTGCGCTATGGCAAGGTGGGCGCGGCCGTCATGGACGCTGCGCCTTCGCTGAAGGTGATCTCCAAGCACGGCAGCGGCACGGACACCATCGACAAGGTGGCGGCGCAGGCGCGCGGCATCGAGGTGGTCGCGGCCGTCGGCGCCAACGCGGCGGCGGTGGCCGAGCAGGCGCTCGCGCTGCTGCTGGCCTGCGCGAAGTCGGTGGTGGCGCTGGATGCGCGCATGCACGCGGGCCACTGGGACAAGGCGACGCACAAGAGCCTCGAACTCGGCGGCCGCACCATCGGCCTGATCGGGCTCGGCGCCATCGGGCTGCGCTTCGCGCGCATGGCCGATGCGCTGGGCATGCGCGTGCTCGGCTTCGACCCATACGCGAAGAACCTTCCGGCCTGCGTGCAGAGCGCCGACCTCGCGACCATTTGGGCCGAGTCCGATGCCATCTCGCTGCACTGCCCGCTGACCGACGAGAACCGGGGCCTGCTCGATGCGGACACGCTGGCGCGCTGCAAGCGCGGCGTGATCGTGGTCAACACCGCGCGCGGCGGACTGATCGACGAAGAGGCGCTGCTGGCGGCCGTGCGCTCGGGCCAGGTCTCCATGGCCGGGCTGGACAGCTTCGCGGTGGAGCCGATGACCGCGGGCCACCCCTTCCAGGGCGAGAAGAACATCGTGCTGAGCCCGCACATCGGCGGCGTGACCAGCGACGCCTACGTCAACATGGGCGTGGGCGCCGCGAAGAACCTGCTGCAGGTGCTCGAGCGGCAGACGGCGGCGAGCAGCTGAGGCAGCATACCGACCCATAACAAGGAGACAAGCAAATGAAGAGCGGACACAAGGCCCGCGGGGCCGCGCTCGCGCTCGTGCTGCCGGTCGCACTGGCAGTCCACGTGCAGGCACGGGCCCAGGCGTGGCCGGCCAAGCCGGTGCGCGTGCTCGTCGGCTTCTCTGCGGGCGGCCCCACCGACGTGGTGGCACGCGCCTTCGCGGACTACGCGTCGCGCACGCTGGGCTCGGTGCTGCCGCAGGTGCACAGCGGCAAGCTGACCGCACTGGCGGTGGCCGCGCCCAAACGCTCGGCGCTGCTGCCAGGCGTGCCGACCTTCGAGGAGTCCGGCGTCAAGGGCTACACGGCCGACGCCTGGTACGGCCTGCTCTTTCCGGCGAAAACGCCGCCCGATGTGCTGGCCACGCTGCGCCGCGTCGCGACCGAGTTCTCGCAGGCGCCGGCCACCCAGGAAAAGCTGCGCTCGCTGGGCATGGAGGCCCGCAACACCTGCGGCGACGCATTCGGTGCGCAGCTCGCAGGCGAGGTCAAGCTCTACGGCGATCTGGCCCGAGCGCTCGACCTCAAGACCGAATGAACGCGTCCAGGAAGAACACATCATGAAAGCCATCCGACGCATGCTTGCGGCATGCATCCTCATCGCGGCAGCAGCGAGTTCCGCGCAGGCCGCCTATCCGGAACGCCCCATCACGCTGGTCGTGCCCTACGCACCCGGCGGATCGGCCGATGCGCTCGCGCGCGTGCTTGCGGTGCGCGTGGGCATGAAGCTGGGCACCAGCGTGATCGTCGACAACCGGCCCGGCGCCAGCGGCACCATCGGCGCAAGCTTCGCGGCCAAGGCCGCGCCCGACGGCTACACCGTGCTCTACGACGCCACGCCCTACTCGATCAACCCGCATCTCTTCGCGCGCATGCCCTATGCCGCCAATGCACTGCAGCCGCTCGCGCTCGTGGCGCTGGCGCCCAACATCGTGATCGTGCGCGCCGAATCGCCCTTGAAGAGCATCAAGGACCTCGCCGACAAGGCAAAGGCCGAGCCGGGCAAGATCAACTTCGCGTCTGGCGGCAGCGGCACCGTGCAGCGCCTCGCGGCTGAGCTGCTGCGCCAGCGGCTCGGGCTGGACATGGTGCACGTGGGCTACAAGAGCGGCGGCCCCGCCATCACCGACGTGATGGGCGGGCAGGTCGACTTCATGTTCAGCACCATCGCCGCCTCGTATCCGCTCGTGTCCTCCGGCAAGCTGCGCGCGCTGGCGGTGTCGTCTCCGCAGCGTTCGCCGCGCCTGCCTGAGGTGCCGACCATCGCCGAGACCGTGGCGCCCGGCTACGAGGCCTACGAGTGGAACGGCATGTTCCTGCCGGCAGGCACGCCGGCTCCCATCGTCGAGAAGCTGCACAAGGCGGTGGTCGAGGCGCTGAAGGAAGAAGAAGTGAAGAAGCGCTTCGTCGACGTGGGCGTGCAGCCGGTAGGCTCGACGTCCGCCGAGTTCGCCGACTTCCTCAAGAAGGAAGACACGAAGTGGGCGGACGTGATCCGCAAGGGCAACATCAAGCTCGACTGAAGACAACGCACCGATGAACGCCGCCTCCATCGCACAGCCGGTTCCCCACTCGGTGGGGCTGGATCGCCCCGCGCCAGCGCTGCCCGCGGGCGCGTGCGACAGCCACATGCACATCTTCGATCCGCGCTTTGCCGCGTCGCCGCACTGGAAGCGCCAGCCGCCGCGCGCCGAGGTGGCGGACTATCGGCTGCTGCAGCGAAGGCTGGGCACCTCGCGCACGGTGGTCGTCAACCCGTCGACCTACGGCACCGACAACGCCTGCACCCTCGATGCGCTCGCGCAGCTGGGCGAACAGGCGCGCGGCGTCGCGGTGGTTGCCGAGGACGTGGCCGACGATGAACTCGACCGCCTCGCGGCGCAGCGCGTCTGCGGCCTGCGCGTGAACTTCGTGACGCCGCAGTCCTGGGGCGCCACCACGCCGCAGATGCTGACGACGCTCGCGCGCAAGGTGGCGGGGCTGGGCTGGCACATCCAGGTGTTCGTGCATCCGGAGCAGCTGGTGGAGCTCGAGCCGGTGCTGGCCGCCCTGCCGGTGCCGCTGGTCATCGACCACATGGCGCGCATCGACCCGGCCGAAGGCGCCGATGCAGCGGCGTTCACCGTGGCGCGGCGGCTGCTCGACGGCGGCAACACCTGGATGAAGCTCTCGGGCGTCTACATGCGTTCGCGCGACGGCGCGCCCGCCTACCGCGATGCCTTCGCGCTGGGCAGGGCGCTGGTCGAGGCCGCGCCGGAGCGCCTGGTGTGGGGCAGCGACTGGCCGCACACCACCGAGACCCCGGGCACGGTGGACGACGCTGCGCTCGCCGACGTGCTCGCAGCCTGGTGCGGCGACGAGGCCGTGCGCAGGCGCATCCTCGTCGACAACCCCGCCAGACTCTATGGATTCGCGGCCGCCTGATCCGCGCCGACTAGGACCCCTGTATGTACTTCCTGCAGGCGCCCCAGGTGCTGGAACTCCAGCCCTTCACCAGCATGCCCGAGCACTTCCGGCGCCGCGAGCAGAGCGTGTGGGCCGACGCCAACCGCGGCGGCCAGCCGACCGACTCCTTCCTCGAAGGGCCGGTGTTCGACGACGCCGGCAACCTCTACGTCTCGGACATTCCCTTCGGCCGCATCTTCCGCATCGACGCCTCGGGCGAATGGACGCTGGTTGCCGAGTACGACGGCGAGCCGAACGGCATGAAGTTCATCGACGCGCACACGCTGCTCGTCACCGACTACAAGAACGGCCTGATGCGCGTGGACGTGCGCACCGGCAGCGTCGCGCCGCACCTGCAGCGGCGCAACACCGAGAGCTTCAAGGGCGTGAACGACCTGGTGCTGGACGCGCGAGGCAACGTCTACTTCACCGACCAGGGCCAGAGCGGGCTGCACGACCCGTCGGGCCGCCTGTATCGCCTGCGGCCCGACGGACAGCTCGACCTGCTGCTGTCGAACGTGCCCAGCCCCAACGGCGTGGCGCTTTCGCCCGACGGCAAGGTGCTCTACCTCGCCGTGACGCGCGGCAACTGCATCTGGCGCGTGCCGCTGCTCGCGGACGGCAGCGTCGCCAAGGTGGGCCAGTTCTTCACCTCCTACGGCCCGAGCGGCCCTGACGGGCTTGCGGTCGACGCGCTGGGGCGTCTGCTGATCGCCAACCCGGGCCTGGGCATCGTGTGGGTGCTCAATGCGCGCGCGGAGCCGGTCGTTGTTCTGCGCGGCCCGGTGGGGGCTTCCACGACGAACATCGCGTTCGGCGGGCCGGACCGGTCCACGCTGTTCGTC
>CAJYQC010000502.1 GCA_913776885.1 uncultured Variovorax sp. | reverse complement strand
GCGCAACGCCGAGTGGCCCGCCCTGGCTGCCCTTCCCGCAGGGTTGGTGCTCCAAAGGGCCGTCTGCGGCGTTGCCCGCGCTTGCAAGGCGACAGCCTTGCTGCGCACGGGCGCCTTGCATCCAGCCCCTTGGAGCACCAACGCGACCCCGGAAATAGGGTGAACAGGCCCTAGCCAGCTTCAGGCGGCCGACGCTCTTTGGAGGCGGTCTTTCACGCCCTCCCACTCGTGCGTGTCGGGCGGCGTCTCGACCCAGATCAGCTTCACGCCCTGCGCGTCGAACTCGCGCAGCACCGCGAACAGCAGCTGCGCGCTGGCCGCGGCGTCGTCGGGCATGCGCCGCAGCAGCACGCGCTGCGAGCGGCTGCGCACTGCGGCGCGCGACCACACGGCGATGTGAGCGGCGTTCGCGCCGAGCACGTCGAGGCCGGTCTGGATCGACTTGGCGTCCATCAGCCGCACCTTGGCGTTGGGCGCGTAGTGCGCCTCCAGCGTGCCCGAGGCGCGCGGGTCGGGCGTTTCGAGCACTTCGCGATCGGCGAGCTTCTCGCCGCAGGCGGCCTCGATCTGCGCGCGGGTGATGAGGCCGGGGCGCAGCAGCACGGGCGCGCCGCGGCTGCAGTCGACGATGGTCGACTCGATGCCCACCTCGCAGGGGCCGCCGTCGATCACCAGCAGCTCGTCGCCGAACTCGTCGTGCACGTGCTGCGCGGTGGTCGGGCTCACGCGGCCGAAGCGGTTGGCGCTGGGTCCCGCGAGGCCGGGCACGCCCTGCTCGGCGCAGGCTTCGAGCAGCGCCTGCGCCACGGGATGCGAGGGGCAGCGCAGGCCGATGGTGTCCTGCCCGCCGGCCGCAGCCGCGCCCACGCCGGGCTGGCGCGTGACGATCAGCGTGAGCGGACCGGGCCAGAAGGCCTGCACCAGCTTCTGCGCGAAGTCCGGCAGCGGCTGGGCGAAGCGCGAGAGCGATTCGGTGCCCTTGGTGCCGGCCGCCACGTGCACGATCAGCGGATGGTCCGACGGCCGCCCCTTGGCCTCGAAGATGCCGGCCACCGCGGTGTCGCTGCTGGCGTCGGCGCCCAGGCCGTACACCGTCTCGGTCGGGAAGGCCACCAGCCCGCCCGCGCGCAGCACGCGCGCCGCCTCGGCAATGGCTTCGGGGGTGCGGCCGTCGAGGATCATGCGAGGTCGGCGGTGCTCACCGCCGGCAGGCCCAGCAGCAGCGCGGCCTGCGAAGCCGCGGCGCGAACCGCCTCGAGCGTGGCGCCGGTCAGCGTGAGATGGCCCATCTTGCGGCCGCGGCGGGGTTCGATCTTTCCGTAGAGGTGCAGATGCGCGCCGGGCAGCGCCAGCACCTCGCCCCAGCGCGGCGCGACCGGCTTGTCGGACTTGCCGTCGGCACCGGCCGGGAACCACAGGTCGCCCAGCAGGTTGAGCATGATCGCCGGGCTGTGCTGGCGCGGCGCCGCCAGCGGCAGGCCGGCGAGCGTGCGCACCTGCAGCTCGAACTGCGACACGTCGCAGGCTTCCATGGTGTAGTGGCCGCTGTTGTGCGGGCGCGGCGCCATCTCGTTGACGACCAGCGAGCCGTCGGCCAGCGCGAAGAATTCGACGCACAGCACGCCCACGTACTTGAGGCCGTTGGCGATGCTCTTGGCCGAGTTGATGGCGCCCTGCGCCACCGTCTTGGGCATGTTCTGCGGATGCACCTCGGTCACGGCCAGGATGCCGTCTCGGTGCAGGTTGCGCTGCGGCGGGAAGTGAACGATCTGGCCGTCGCGGCCGCGCGCGAGGATGACCGAGCACTCGAATTCGAGCGGCAGCATCTTCTCGAGCACGCAGGGCACGCAGCCCGCGGCCTGCCAGGCCTCGACCAGCTCGTCGCGCGTCTTCACGCGCTGCTGGCCCTTGCCGTCGTAGCCCAGGCGCGCGGTCTTGAGGATGCCGGGCAGCAGGTTGCCGTCGATGGCGGCGAGCTGCGCGGCCGTTTCGATGACGGCGTAGGGCGCGCAGGGCACGCCGCAGCGGGTGAAGTGCGCCTTCTCGGCGATGCGGTCCTGCGCGATGGCGATGGCCGGCGCGGCGGGCGACACCGGGCGCGCCACCGCGAGATGCTCCAGCGAGGGCGCGGGCACGTTCTCGAACTCGGTGGTCACCGCGTCGGCCAGCCCGGCCAGGCGGGCAAGGCCGTCGACGTCGTCGTAGTCGGTATGGATGTGGTGGTGGCTCACGCGGCCGGCGGGGCTGTCGGTGTCGGGGTCGAGCACCGCGGTGAAGTAGCCCATGCGCTGGGCGGCATGGACGAACATCCGCCCCAGCTGTCCGCCGCCGAGCACGCCGAGCGTGGCGCCCGGGAGGATCGGCAGGTCGCCGTTGCGGCCGCCGCTCACAGGGCGCCTCCGCCTTGCGGCGAGAAGGGGGACACGGGCGCTGCCTCGCCGGCGGGCGGCGGGGGCAGGGTCATGGCTTCCGCGGCCGCCGTCTGCGCGGCGCGGAAGGCGTCGAGCTTGGTGCGCAGCGCGGGGTCGTTCACCGCCAGCATCGACACCGCGAACAGCGCCGCATTGGCCGCGCCGGCGTTGCCGATGGCGAAGGTGGCGACCGGCACGCCCTTGGGCATCTGCACGATGCTGTAGAGCGAATCGACGCCCTGCAGGTGGCGGCTGGCCACCGGAACGCCGAGCACCGGCACCGTGGTCTTGGAGGCCAGCATGCCCGGCAGGTGGGCCGCGCCGCCCGCGCCGGCGATGATCGCCGCAAGGCCGCGCCCGGCGGCGCTTTCGGCATATTCGAAGAGCGTGTCGGGCATCCGGTGGGCCGAGACCACCCTGGCTTCGTGCCCGATTCCGAATTGCTGGAGAATCTCGACCGCGTTGCGCATCGTCTCCCAATCGGAGTTCGAGCCCATCACTACACCGACCTGAATGGTTTCGTTCATGGTTTCAATTTTACGTTTCACCCCCAGCTGGTTCCGATGATCGACATCACTCTCGAAAATTTCCAGGCCGAACTGATCGAAGCCTCGGTCGCCACACCGGTGCTGCTGGACATCTGGGCCGAATGGTGCGGCCCCTGCAAGCAGCTCGGCCCGGTGCTCGAAAAGCTCGAGGTCGAGTACGGCGGGCGGTTCACGCTGGCCAAGCTCGACGCCGACAAGGTGCCGCAAATCTCCTCGCAGCTGTCGGAGATGTTCGGCGTGCGCAGCATCCCCTTCTGCGTGATGTTCAAGGACGGCCAGCCTGTCGACGGCTTCGTCGGCGCCATCCCGGCCGAGAAGATCCGCGAATTCCTCGACAAGCACGTGCCCGGCGCCGACGAGGCCGAGGCCGCCTCCGAGGAAGCGGCCGCGCACGAAGCGCTGGCCGGCGGCGACACCCAGGGTGCGCTCGAGAAGCTGCAGCACGCGGTGGCCACCGACCCGGCCAACGACGATGCCCGCTTCGACTACGTCAAGCTGCTGCTGCAGGAAGGCCGCGTCGACGACGCCAAAGTCGCCTTTGCACCGGTGATCGCCAAGACCTCGCTGGTGCGCCGCTTCGACGCGCTGCAGCGCTGGATGGACGCTATCGATTTCGCAGCACCGCCCGCCGGCGCCGCGCCGTCGGTCGCCGATTTCGACGCGAAGATCGCTGCCAACAAGCGCGACTTCGACGCCCGCTTCGGCCGCGCCCGCCTGCTGATGGCCGAGCAGCGCTGGACCGACGCCATGGACGAGCTGCTCGACATCCTGATGCGCGACAAGACCTGGAGCGAGGACCTCGCCCGCAAGACCTACATCGCCATCCTGGAGATCATCGAGCCGCCGAAGGTGAAGGTGGCCGACGGGCAGATCCCGCCCGACGACCCGGTGGTGGCGAGCTACCGCCGCCGGCTCAGCAGCATCGTGCTGAGCTGATTGCCCTGCAGACCTTCCACGAAAGCGGCCTCCGGGCCGCTTTTTTCATGGTCCGCCGGCAAGGGATACGGCATTGGCGGGCCAGGCGCGCTCGCATACGATCACGCCCGATTCAACTTGTTGCAGATGCAGAAAAGGACACTGGCCATGCGCTCCTTCGCCCGCCGCACCGCGCTCTATCCCGCCCTTGCCGCCACTGCCCTGCTGGCCACGCTGGCCGGTTGCGGCAGCGGCATCAGCCTCGACGAGCCGATCGAAGGCCCGGCCTGGCAGCTGGTGCAGCTGGGCGATGAACCGGTGCAGCCGGGCAGCGGCGCCCAGGTGCAGTTCGACCGCAGCAGCGGGCGCGTGAGCGGCTCTGGCGGCTGCAATCGCATCTCGGGCACCTTCACCCGCACCGGGGTCGCGCTGAAGATCGGCCAGCTGGCCTCCACCCGCATGGCCTGCACAGACCCCACGCGCGGCGCCAACGAAGCCCAGTTCATTTCAGCGCTGCAGAGCACCGCCAGCTACCGGCTGGCCGGGCCGACCCGGCTGGCGCTGCTGGATGGGAGCGGGCGGACGGTGGCGCTGCTCAACAGCGGCGCAGTGCGCTGAGGACCGAGCGCCGTTTCGGCGCGAAGCCGCAGGGCTCGGTCAGCCCGTCAACCGCTCCAGCGCCTCGCGGTACTTGGCCGCCGTCTTCTCGATGACCTCGGCCGGCAGGCGCGGCGCCGGGGGCGTCTTGTCCCAGGGCTTGCCGTTGATCTTGGTGGCCTCCAGCCAGTCGCGCACGAACTGCTTGTCGTAGCTCGGCGGATTGGCGCCGGACGCCAGCGCGGCCTGGTAGCCCTCGACCGGCCAGTAGCGCGAGCTGTCGGGGGTGAGCACCTCGTCCATCAGCACCAGGGTGCCGTTCTCGTCGAGGCCGAACTCGAACTTGGTGTCGGCGATGATCATTCCCTTGGCCAGGGCGATCTGCGCGGCGGTCTCGTAGATGGCGATGCTGGTGTCGCGGATCTGCTGGGCCAGCCTGGGGCCGACGATCTCGACCACGCGCTCGTAGCTGATGTTCTCGTCGTGCTCGCCGGCCGCGGCCTTGGCGGCGGGCGTGAAGATGGGGCGCGGCAGCTTGCTCGCGTTGGTCAGGCCCTCGGGCAGCGGCACGCCGCAGACCGCGCGCGATTCCTGGTATTCCTTCCAGCCGCTGCCGGCCAGGTAGCCGCGCACCACGGCCTCGACCGGGATCGGCTTCAGGCGCTTGACCAGCATCGAGCGGCCGGTGACCTGCGGCACCTCGGCCTCGGTGACCACGCTCTCGGGCGCCTCGCCTGTCAGGTGGTTGGGGCAGAGCTGGCCGAGGCGGTCGAACCACCACAGGGCCATCTTCGTGAGGATCTCGCCCTTGCCCGGGATGGGCTCGCCCATGATCACGTCGAAGGCGCTGAGCCGGTCGCTCGCGACCATCAGGATGCGGTCTTCGCCGACGGCGTAGTTGTCGCGCACCTTGCCGCGCGCAAGCAAGGGCAGGCTCTGGATGGAGGAGGTGTGGACGGTGGTCATTGGGCTGCTGGTGCGATGAAACGGGATGGCGGAGTTCGGATTGTGCGCGCAGAAAAAAGCCACCATCGAAGGTGGCCCGCAGATCGTGAAATGCGCTGCTTATTCGGGGGGGGGCCGCGCACGGCCGCCCGAAGCGGCCGGCCCGCCCCCGGCAGGGGGTTGGCGAAGCG